>JBGAIK010000071.1:0-19043 GCA_044225615.1 Acetobacteraceae bacterium
TCGAAAGCGGCCTGGCCGGCAAGCCGTACCTGGCCACCGTCGAGACCGCCTGGGCCCGCGGCGCCGCCTATTATTCCGTGCCCTGGCGCGGCAAGTGGGAGACGGAGTTGGGCGGCGCCCTGCTCGGCCACGCGATCCACGCGCACGATTTGCTCTGCTACCTGATGGGCCCGATCGCCAGCGTCTTCGCCCGCACCGCCACCCGCGTGAACCCGATCGAGGTGGAGGACACGGCCGCCGCCAGCCTGGAGATGGCCAGCGGGGCGCTGGCCACGCTGTCGGTGACGCTTGGCTCGGCGCGCGAGATCAGTCGCCTGCGCCTGTGCTTCGAGCACATGACCTTCCAGAGCGCGCTGTCGCCCTACGCCCCGGCGGATGACCCCTGGCAGATCATCCCCGCCTCCGCCGAGGCTGCCGCCCGGATCGACGCGGCCCTGTCAGATTGGCAGTTCGTCCCGTCCCGCTTCGCCGGCCTCTTCACCGCGATGCATGCCGCGATCACCACCGGGGCCGAACTCCCGGTGACGCTGGCCGACGCCCGCGCCTCGCTGGAGCTGGTGACGGCGCTCTACCACTCCGCCGAAACCGGCATCCCGGTCGTCCTGCCGCTCACCGCGGACCACCCGAAATATGGCTCATGGCGTCCTGCCTGAAGGAAGCAGATTCACGAAGAGGCAGCGAGACGGCGAGAAGAAAGAAGCTGAAATCTTCCTTCTCGCTGTCTCGCTGCCTCGTTGTTCAGCTTTCCTTCGGCTCGCGCCGGGCAGAATCAGGCCGCCGCCTCGTGCGGAATGCCCTTCTCGGTCAGCAGCGTGGCCAGCTCGCCCGACTGGAACATCTCGGTCACGATGTCGCAGCCGCCGATGAACTCGCCCTTCACGTAGAGCTGCGGGATGGTCGGCCAGTTGGAGAACTGCTTGATCCCGTCGCGCAGGGCGGCGTCTTCCAGCACGTTCGCGGTCTGGAACGGCACGCCCATATGGGACAGGATCTGCACCACCCGGGCCGAGAACCCGCATTGCGGGAACATCGCGTTGCCCTTCATGTACAGCATCACCGGGTTCTGGGTGATCTCGGCCTGGATGCGGTCTTCGGTCGGCGTGGCCATGGTGGGTCTCCTACTCAGGGGCTGAGGTTTGCAGGGCGAGGGCGTGCAGTTCGCCCCCCATCCGCCCGCGCAGGGCGGCGTAGACGATCTGGTGCTGCTGCACGCGCGACTTGCCGCGGAACAGCTCGCTGACCACGGTGGCCGCATAGTGGTCGCCGTCGCCGGCGAGGTCCTCGATGGTCACGCGCGCATCCGGAAGTGCGGCCTTGATCAGGGCTTCTATTTCGCTGGCGGGCATCGCCATGTCGGTGGTGTCCCCTAGTTTTCGGGCGGCCCATCCATCCAGGCCGGGAAGAAATCTTCGTTCGCGCGCCGCAGTTCGGCAAGGGACATGGTGGCGCCGTCCGGCAGCGTCAATTCCCCGCGGGCGCCGGCCTCCCCGATGCGGATCGCCGGCACGCCCGCGAAGGCGGCGGCCTGCAGCAACGCCGCACCGTCGCGCACCGCCAGCACGTAGCGCGCCTGGTCCTCGCCGAACCAGAATTGATGCGGTGCCGGCCCCGCCGGCCCCGGCAGCAGCCGTGCCCCGGTCCCGCCGGCCAGCGCCATTTCCGCCACCGCCACCAGCACGCCGCCATCCGACACGTCGTGGCAGGCGGAAACCTTGCCGGACAGGATCTGGCCGCGCACGAAATCGCCGTTGAACCGCTCGGCCGCGAGATCGACCGGCGGCGGCGGCCCGTCCTCGCGCCCCGCGACCTCGCGCAGCCACAGCGACTGGCCGAGATGGCCGGCCGTCGCGCCCACCAGGATCAGGTCGAGCCCCGGCGCCAGCGCGAGGCCCACCGCCTGCGCCGCATCCTCGAGCACGCCGAGCCCGCCGATCGCCGGCGTCGGCAGGATCGGCCGCCCCTCGGTCTCGTTGTAGAGGCTGACATTTCCCGACACGACCGGGAAGTCGAGCGCCGTGCAGGCCGCCGCCATGCCGCGGATCGCGGCGGCGAACTGGCCCATGATCTCGGGCTTCTCCGGATTGGCGAAGTTCATGTTGTCGGTCACGGCGAGCGGCTGCGCCCCGGTCGCGGTGATGTTCCGCCACGCCTCGGCCACCGCCTGCGCCCCGCCCGCCTCCGGGTCGGCCAGGCAGTAGCGCGGCGTGCAATCGGTCGTCAGCGCCAGCGCCCGCCGCTTCCCCTCGATGCGCACGATGGCCGCATCCGCGCCGCCCGGCCGCTTCACCGTCTGCCCGCCGATCGTGCTGTCGTACTGGTCCCACACCCACCGCCGCGAGGCGAGGTCCGGGCAGCCGATCAGCTTCAGCAGGGCAGGGGCCAACCCCGCCGGATCGGCCACCTCGCCCAGCTTCGCCCGCTTCGGCGTCTCGGCGGTCGGCCGGTGGTACAGCGGCGCCTGGTCGGCCAGCGGGTCGAGCGGAATATCCGCCTCCACCACGCCCCTGTGCTTCACCACGATCCGCCCGGTATCGGTCAGGTGGCCGATCACCGCGAAATCGAGGTCCCATTTCTCGAAGATCGCGCGCGCCACGTCCTGCCGCTCGGGCTTCAGCACCATCAGCATGCGCTCCTGGCTTTCGGAGAGCATCATCTCGTAGGCCGACATCTCGGTCTCGCGCTGCGGCACGTCGTCGAGCACCAGCTCGATCCCCACCCCGCCCTTGCCGGCCATCTCCACCGAGGACGACGTCAGCCCCGCCGCCCCCATGTCCTGGATCGCCACGATCGCGTCGGTCGCCATCAGCTCCAGGCAGGCCTCGATCAGCAGTTTCTCGACGAACGGATCGCCCACCTGCACGGTCGGCCGCTTCTCCTCGGCATCGCGGCCGAACTCGGCCGAGGCCATGGTGGCGCCGTGGATGCCGTCGCGGCCGGTCTTGGAGCCGACATAGACCACCGGGTTGCCGATGCCGGCCGCGGCGGAGAGGAAGATGCGGGTCTTGTCGGCGATGCCCACCGTCATCGCATTCACCAGCGGGTTGCCGTTATACGCCGGATGGAAGTTGATCTCCCCGCCAACCGTCGGCACGCCCACGCAGTTGCCGTAGCCGCCGATGCCGCGCACCACGCCGTCGACGATGCGCTTCGTGCGCGCCAGCTTCGGATCGCCGAAGCGCAGGGCGTTCAGGTTGGCGATCGGGCGGGCACCCATGGTGAACACGTCGCGCAGGATGCCTCCAACGCCGGTCGCGGCGCCCTGGTAGGGCTCGATGAAGCTCGGGTGGTTGTGGCTCTCCATCTTGAAGATGGCGGCCAGCCCCTCGCCGATATCCACCACGCCGGCATTCTCGCCCGGGCCGTGGATCACCCAGGGCGCCTTGGTCGGCAGCGTCTTGAGCCAGACGCGGGAGGATTTGTAGGAGCAGTGCTCCGACCACATGACCGAGAACACGCCGAGCTCGGTCAGCGACGGGGTGCGGCCCATGATGTCGAGCACGCGGGCGTATTCATCGGCCGAAAGCCCGAACTCGCGGGCCAGCGCCTGGTTCACGTCGCGCTGCATCTCAGGCCGCCAGCGCCGCGGTGATGCCGTCGAACAGCTTCTTGCCGTCGGTCCCGCCCATCAGCGGGTCCACAAGGTCCTCGGGGTGGGGCATCAGCCCGAGCACGCGCAGGTTGGGCGAGAGGATGCCGGCGATGTTGCGCGCGCTGCCGTTGCGGTTGGCGGCCGGGGTGGGCTCGCCCTCCGGCGTCACGTAGCGGAACGCCACCAGCCCCTCGCCCTCCAGCCGGTCGAGCGTCGCGTCGTCGGCGAAATAGTTGCCGTCGCCATGCGCCATGGGCGAGCGGAACACTTCGCCCCGCTGATAGCGGCACGTGTAGTCGGTGCCCGCCCGCTCCACCCGCAGATGGCAGTCCATCGACAGGAAGCGCAGCGAGGCGTTCTTCAGCAGCGCCCCCGGCAGCAGCCCGGCCTCGGCGAGGATCTGGAAGCCGTTGCACACGCCCAGCACATGGCCGCCGCGTGCGGCATGGGCGCGGATCGCCCCCATCACCGGCGACTGCGCCGCCATCGCCCCGCAGCGCAGATAGTCGCCATAGGAGAACCCGCCCGGGATCACCACCAGGTCGACGCCCGACAGGTCGGTCTCCTTGTGCCACACCATGCGCGGCTTGCGGCCTGAGCTGGCTTCCAGCGCGATGGCCATGTCGCGCTCGCGGTTGATGCCGGGAAAGACGACCAGGGCGGCGCGCATGTCAGGCCAGCTCCACCTTGAAGCTCTCGATCACCGTATTGGCGAGCAGCCTGCGCGCCATGTCCTCGGCCTGGGCTTTGGCGCGGCCGGCATCGCTCTCGGCCAGTTCCAGCTCGATCACCTTGCCCGCCCGCACCTCGCCGACATTGCCGAAGCCCAGCCCATGCAGCGCCTGCCCGATCGCCTTGCCCTGCGGATCGAGCACTCCATTCTTGAGCATCACCGTCACGATGGCCTTCACGAACCCGCTCCTTGCGCTGCACCGCTGCCGCGGGAAGGGCGCGATTCCCGCCCGGTTGTCAATCCGCCGCGTTAGCCGAGACTGCGATCACCCTTGCCGGGCGGGAACACCGCCAGCAGCCTTACATCCCCGGCCGTCGTTCTGCTGCCAGTGTCGCGCTCGATCCTGTAGACCAACAGGTAACCTTCTACGGCAAGCGCACGACAACCTGGGTGTTCCGGGCTCTCCCTCCCTGCGTAAGGCCAGTCACGCAGACGGCGCCGGGCAGCCAGCAATGTCTGCCACCGGCGCTTTCCGATCGGGCCCGAACCGGGCTGGGTCAACCATGTACGGGCTTCGCGCAACCCGAGCGCTGCCTCGGGTGCAGTGGTGATCCTGCGCGCCACGCCACCTATCTGCTGCCCGTTGCCTTCGCCTGCGAGGGAAGCGGTGCATCGGGGTTATCCTCCAACTCCGCCAGCCAGGCTTCGAGCACATCGTCGTCGATCCCAAGACCGGCATCGATATCAGCATCCGCCCTCGCGATCACGTCCCGCTCGTGGCGGATACGCGCCTCGCGCTCGGAAGCCGTTTCCACAACCGCGCGACCATCCGTGACGGGTGCCATTGCCATGCCCGCAATATGGGCCCTCGCTCGCCCCGATCCAATCTATTCCGCCACCGCCCGCGGCCGCACCAGGCACAACACCCCGGTCCACACCAACCACAGCGTCAGCACCATGAACCCCACCGGTGCCGCCAGCCCCAGCACGCCCGGCTCGAAGCGGATCACCGTCGCCAGCCCCTCCGCCAGGCCCAGCAGCAGCACCACGCCGCCCGCCACCCCGATCGCCGCCGGCACCGCCCCGAAACGCGGATGGCCGCGCTGGCCCAACGCCACCCCGATCAGCCACATCCCGGTCAGCGTCTGCCCGATCGCCTCGCCGATCCCCACCCCGGCCGACTGGTGCAGCGTCAGGAACACCGTCTCCACCGTCGCGCGAACCCCGGCATCCCCCGCCACCCAGGCGGAAGCCAGTCCCGGCACCGCATACACCCAGCGCGACAGCCCGATCGCCTGCACCACGCCCGCCGCCACGCCCAGCGCCGCCACGGCCGAGGCTGCATGCCCGAGCCGCCGCGTCACCACGCACACCGCCACCGCCGCCGGCGCGAACAGCAGCGCCGCCAGCGCGAAGCCGCCCCAGGCCAGCACCAGCGGCGTGCCGCCCTGGTCGAAGGCCGCCAGCACCGCCCCCGCCGGCCGCCGCAGGATCGCCGGATAGTCGAAATTCGCCGCCAGCCACGCATACGGGATGTTGAACGCGATCGCGAAGGCGATCAGTGCCGCGCCGATGCCCCGCACGCAGCCATGCGTCACTGCATCGTCTCCGGCCCCTTCAGGTCGCGCATCCCCGCCTCCGGCAGGATCCCCAGCCGGCGCGCCACCTCCTGGTAGGCCTCCTCGACCTTGCCCAGGTCGCGGCGGAACCGGTCCTTGTCCATCTTCTCGCTGGTCTTGCTGTCCCACAGGCGGCAATTGTCCGGGCTGATCTCGTCGGCCAGCACGATGCGCATCTCCTCGTTCTCCCACAGCCGGCCGAATTCCACCTTGAAGTCGACCAGCGTGATGCCGACGCCGAGGAACAGGCCGCTCAGGAAGTCGTTGATCCGCAGCGTCAGCGCGACGATGTCGTCCATGTCCTGCGGATGCGCCCAGCCGAACGCGGTGATGTGCTCCTCCGCCACCATCGGGTCGCCCAGCGCGTCGTTCTTGTAGTAGTACTCGATGATCGAGCGCGGCAGGCGGGTGCCTTCCGGGATGCCGAGGCGGGTGGACAGGCTGCCGGCGGCGACGTTGCGGACCACCACCTCCACCGGGATGATCTCCACCTCGCGGATCAGCTGCTCGCGCATGTTCAGCCGGCGGACGAAATGCGTCGGCACGCCGACATCGCCGAGCTTGGTCATCAGGTATTCGCTGATGCGGTTGTTGAGCACGCCCTTGCCGGTGATGATGCCCTTCTTCTGGGCGTTGAAGGCGGTGGCGTCGTCCTTGAAATACTGCACGAGCGTGCCGGGCTCCGGCCCCTCGAACAGGATCTTTGCCTTGCCTTCATAGAGCTGGCGACGCCGGGCCATGATGCAGTTCCTTCGCACTCCCCCGGCCGGGGAACCGGCGGGAAGGGGGGTCTATAGCAGCGCCGCCCCCCGCGGGGAACGTCCGCGGCGCAGGGGTGCCGCCCGATAGGTCCACCCCGGCGGCACATGATTGGCGCTTTGTCCCGCCCAGGCACGCTGCCAGCCTGCCGGCCGGGAGGAACGCGCCATGAACGCACCGCAGGACGACCATGCCACGCTTGAGCGCCTCAACCGCGACTACATCGCCGCGGTCCAGAACGGCGACGTCGGCCGCTTCCGGGAGATCCTCGGCGAGGATTTCCTCTGCTCCAATCCTGACGGCTCCCTCGTCGGCAAGCCCGCCTTCCTCGAGCAGACCGCCCGCCCGGTCACCATCAGCGGGCTCTCGATCGAAGACGTGCGCATCCGCCTGATGGGCGATTTCGCCATCATCCACGCCCGCACCCGCTACCGCACCCAGGCCGGCGAGGCCCGAAGCGGCCGCTACACCGACATCTGGGCCCGGCGCGACGGCAGCTGGCGCTGCGTCTCGGCACACGTCACCCGCTGAGCCGGCGGATTGCGCCCGTCCGGGCAGGCGCCCATCATGCCGCCATGCCCGACCGGGACCCGTCGATCCGGCTGCGCCACCGTTATGCCATCGCCATGGCGGCCAGCGCCGGCGTGCAGGACCCGCGCATCGTCGCCGCCTTCGCCGCCGTCCCGCGCGAGACCTTCGCCGGCCCCGGCCCCTGGACCCTGATCGTTCCCGGCAAGCCGGCCCAGCCCAGCCCGGATGCGGACCCCGCCCATCTCTACCAGGACGTGCTGATCGCCATCGACCCTGCTCGCGGCATCAATATCGGCCAGCCCAGCGCCCATGCCATGTGGCTTGCCGCGCTCGGCCTGCGTCCGGGCGAGACGGTGGTGCAGGTCGGCACCGGCACCGGCTACTACACCGCCATCCTCGCCGAGCTCGTCGGCCCCACCGGCCGCGTCCACGGCATCGAGATCGACCCCGGCCTCGCCGCCCGCACCGCCGCCAACCTGGCGGACGTAGCCTGGGTCGAGATCGCCGCGCGCTCCGGCACCGAGGGCGCCCTGCCGCCAGCCGATGCCGTCTACGTCAACGCCGCGCTGCCCGAGCCGGCGCGCCCGTGGCTCGACGCGCTGAAGCCCGGCGGGCGGCTGGTCTTTCCCCTGCACGGCGCGCGCAGCTTCGGCGCCATGCTGCGGATCACCCGCCCGGCCGGCGACGGTCCGGCTTGGCCCGCCCGCTTCATCTCCCGCGCCGGCTTCATCGCCTGCGTCGCGCCGCAGGACCCCGGCGCCGGCCGCCGCCTCGCCGCCGTGTTCGAAGCCGGCGGCTGGGACGCGGTGCGCGCCTTCCGCACCGACGCGCCCGACACCACCTGCTGGTTCGCGGCGCCGGACTGGTGGCTGTCCACCCGCGCATGCTGAGCCGCTCCTGGCCTGGGTGCGCACGACCGGCTAGGATGCCGTGATGGCTCCGCTTTCCATTCGCCAGGCCGTGCCGGTGCTGGCAGCCGCGCTGCCCGCCGCGCTGGCCGCCCAGCCCGCGCGCCGCCGGCCGCCACCGCGCCGCCGCCGGCCGCGGTTGCGCCGGCCGCCATGCTGCGCCCACGCCGCCGGTCGTGACCGCCGAGCAGGTCGCGCCGGTCGAGCTGACCGGGCTGCTCGGCCGCGCCGTGGTCGGCGAGACCGGCGGCCAGCTCGGGCGCATCGTCGACCTGCTGGTGGACGGGCAGGGGCGGGTGCGCGCCGTCGTCGTCGATGTCGGTGGCTTCATGGGCATGGGCAGCCGCAAGGTCGCCGTCGCCTGGTCGGCGCTGCGCTTCGCGCCCGGACCCAAGGGGCCGGAAGTGTCGATCTGGATCGCGCCCGAGCGGATCAGGAGCTGGGCCGACTACATCGTCGGACGACCCGTCGCCATCCTTGGTGCGGCCGGCGCGGCGCCATAGCCCGATGCCCCCGCCCCGCGGGCTGCGCGGCCTGGACTGGCTGTATTTTTTCGTCGCCGACCTGCAGACGGGGTTCGGCCCGTTCATTGCCGTCTACCTCACCCACCACCGCTGGACCCAGGGCGAGCTCGGCATCGCCCTGGGCGTGGGCACGATCAGCTCGATGCTGGCCCAGGTGCCGGGCGGCATGATGGTGGACGCATTGCGCAACAAGGCACTGGCCGCGGCGCTGGCCCTGGCGGGCATCGGCGCCAGCGCCGTGCTGCTCGGCCTGTCGGCCGGGTTCTGGCCGGTGCTGCTGGCCCAGGCGCTGCACGGCGTGGCGAGCTGCATGCTGAACCCGGCCCTGGCCGCGCTCACGATCGGGCTGGTCAGTGCGAAGCTGCTGGCCGAGCGGCTGGGGCGCAACGCCCGCTTCGCGGCCATCGGCAGTGCCGTCGGCGCGGCGCTGATGGGGGCGTGGGGCAGCTATGTCTCGACCCAGGCGGTGTTCTGGCTCGCCGCCGCGTTCTGCATCCCCGCCCTGATCGCCCTGCGCGCGCTTGGCTGGATGACGGCGGTGCCCGGCGTGCCGGTCCGGCAGGCGCCGGTCGTGGCCGAGCCGATCCCCGTGGTGCTGAAGGACCGGCGCCTGCTCGCCTATCTCGGCTGCACGCTGCTGTTCCACCTGTCCAACGCCGCCATGCTGCCGCTGGCGGCGTCCGAAGTGACCAAGCGCGCCGACGACGAGGCGAGCCTGATCATCGCCGCCTGCATCCTGGTGCCGCAGATGCTGGTGGCGCTGCTGTCGCCCCGGGCCGGCGCCGCGGCGGAGCGCTGGGGGCGGCGCGCGGTGCTGGTGGCGGGCTTCGCCGCGCTGCCGGCCCGGGCGCTGCTGCTGTCGCTGGTCGACGATCCGTACTGGCTGGTGGCGATCCAGGCGCTGGATGGCTTCGGCGGTGCGGCGTTCGGCGTGATCACGCCGCTGGTTGCGGCCGACATGTCGGGGTCGGGCGGGCGGTTCAACCTGCGCATGGGCATCCTCGGCCTCGCCGTCGGGCTTGCCGCCACGGCCAGCAACCTTGCCGCCGGGTTCATCGCCGAGGAGCTGGGCAGCAGCACCGCCTTCGCGGCGCTGGCAGCCGTCGGCCTCGCCGCCGTCGCGATGGTCGCCCTGGCAATGCCCGAGACCCGCCCGGTGCGCACGGAGCCCTGAGCTCAGGCCGGCCGCAGCAGCACCAGCTCCAGCCCGTCCTCCTCGTCCATCTGCTCGCCGATCCGGGTGAAGCCGAGCCGGGCGGCGAGCGCGAGCGAGGCGGCGTTGTCGGGCGCGATGGTGAGGATGAAGTTGCGTGCGCCGTGCTGCGCCGCCCAGCCCATGACGCCGCGCGCGGCCTCTTCCGCCACGCCGCGCCGGCGATGGGCCGCGAACACGCGATAGCCGAACTCCACCGCATCGGGGGCGTAGTGCCGCAGCTCCGGCGGGTCGGGCCGGGTGTGGAAGCGGATGAAGCCCGCCATGGTGCCGCCGAGCAGCATGGCCCGCGCGCCCCAGGGCGCGTAGCCGGGGTCCTCGTCCAGGCGCTGGATGGCGAATTCCAGGCCGCGCGGATGGTCCAGCAGCTCCGCGGGGACGCTGGCGCCCAGCAGGCGGCCCGCCTCCGCCGCGTCGCCGGCCAGCGCCGCCGCCACCACCGCGCGATCCATCAGCCGCAGCACCAGCCGTTCCGTCGTGATCTCGTCCATCATCCGAGCGGCTTGTTCAGCTCGACCGCGTAGGGGCGATATCCCTCGCGCCGGTACAGCGCCTGCGCGCCGTCATTGCCCACCAGCACGCCGATCGTGATCCGCTTGACCCCCGCCACCCGTGCCAGCCGCTCGGCCTCGGCCAGCATCGCGGTGCCGATCCCGTGCCCCCGCGCCGCCTCGCGCACGAACAGGTCGGCCACATGGGCATGCCGCCGCAGCTCCTCGCGGATGTAGACCCCCGCGGTCTCGAACCAGACGAAGATGTGCCCCACCACCTGCCCGTCCAGCTCGGCCACCAGCGCGTGCCCGCCGGTCTCCGCCACCCGTGCGCGGCAGGCGGCCAGCGCCTCCCGCCCGCCCGCCGCGTCGAGCCGGCGATCGCCGGCGAACGGCTCCTCGTAGACGTTGAGGCCCTGGAACTGCTCGGCCAGCGCCGCGTCGTCCTGCGGCGTGGCGGGTCGGATCGTATATGCCATGCCGCATTCTGCCCCAGGCCGGGCGACGATGCACATCCTGGCGCCCCCCCCTCATGTGATATGCTGCGCTATCGTAGCGATCAGGGAATGGCCTCCGGATGAGCGGCACCGTCACCGTCTCCACCACCGCCGACCTCGCCACCGCCATCGCCGGCGGCGCCGGCACCATCCGCCTCGCCAACGACATCGCGCTGGCCGGCGCGCTGGTCCTGTCCGGCAGCGGCGTGCAGACCATCGACGGCGATGGCCACCAGCTCACCGGCGCCGGCGGCCTGCGCATACAAGGCACCGGCACCATCGTGCTCGCCACCGCCAACGCCTTCACCGGCGGTGTGACCATCGCCCAGGGCACGCTGGAACTCGCCGCCGCGGACGCCGCCGGCACCGGTGCGATCTCCCTGCCGTCTCCCGGCTACGGCCCGCATGGCGCGCTGCGCGTCACCGGCGCCATGCCCGCCAACCCGCTGGCCTTCGCCGTCGGGCCTGCTACCTACCGCGCCTCCGGGACCTTCCTGGACCTCGCCGGGGTCGACGCGGCCTACAATTTTGCCCTGGCCGGGGCCGGCAGCACGCTCGACATACCCCTCGCCACCGGCGGCATGGCCACTCTGGTACTGGACACGGCCCACGACTACACGCACATCCCCTTCCTGCTCCTGCCCGACGGACATGGCGGCACGCTGGTCGAGCCCACCGGCAAGCCCGTTGCGGCCTATGTCACCGTCGCGGGCGCCGGCGGGCTTCCGATCATCCTGCCGGTCGACAGCGCCGCTGCCGCGGCCGAATGGCAAGGCGGCCTGGATCCGATCCGGCAGGCTGTCCTGGCCGGCACCATCGTGCCGGTCGGCGCGGGCGATCCGCTTCCCGCCCTTCTGCCGGGCCAGACGCTGGAAGTGGTGGCCCACCAGCCGGGCCTCTTCGTGCAGCCTGCCGTCCGCGCCATCGTCGTCAGCGACGCGCCCGGCGTTGCCACCGTTGCCGCATCCGGGGCCGGCCTGCTGCTGATCGGCGGAGATGGCGGCGTGTTCCTTGACGGCAGGGCGGGCAGCAACACCGTCTACGCGGGTGGCGGCGACAATTTCGTGGCGCTGGGCTCGACCGGCCAGCAGGTCGCGATGCTCGGCAGCGGCAACGACACGGTCCTTGCCGCCGGCTACGCCAACATTGCCGCCGGCGCCGGCAGCAACCTGATCCAGCTCGGCAGCGGCGGGGGCTTCGTCCATGCCGCCGGCAGTGACACCGTCATCGCCGGCCCCGCGGCGGTGAACATCCGCGCCGACGATCCCGCCGGCTTGGGCGGCGCCCCCGCCAACGTGCTGGCCTTCCTCGGCGCCGGCGACAACGTGGTCTACGCCGGGGCGGGCGCCAGCACGATCATCGGCGGCACCGGCAACGACTACATCACCTACGAGACCTATACCGGGCCGACCCTCGCCTTCCTCGGCAGCGGCAGGGACACCGTCTACACCGCCGGCGCGGACACCATCATCGCCGGCGGCGGCGATGCGACGATCGGTGCCTGGCTTGGCACCGCCCTGATCTTCGGCGGCACCGGTGCCCTGAACGTCGATTCCCGCATCGCCTCAACCGTCGTCGGCAACCCTTCCGGCGCGCTGAACGTGACCAGCCAGGGCGGCATGCTGGTCTTTGCCGCGGGCAACACCGTCGTCCAGGGCCATTCCGGCCGCAGCCTCTACATGCCCGACACTGCCGACACGGTGGTCGGCGTCGCCGGCAGTGCCACCATTCGGGGCGGGGATGCCGGCGGCGTTTACCAGGGCGGCCCCGCCGGCCACAACGTGCTCACCGCCGGCACCGGCCAGACGACGCTGATCGCCGGCGGCGACGGCGACCTGCTGACCGCGCCGATCGGCCGTGTCGTCCAGTTCGGCGTGGGTCTGGTCACCGTCTCCGGCGGCAGCGTGGCCATGCTCGGGGCCGACGGCGCCGTCACCATGAGCGCGGCCGGCGGCTACGCCACGGTTGCCATGGTCGGCGGCAGCGGCCCGACGCGCTTCGAGGCCGGCGGGCTCAGCACATCGATCCTCACCGGCACCGGCAGCGAAACCATCGTCGGCGGCACCGGCCTCGCCCTGTTCGCCTTCGCCAACGGTCACGCGCCCGACGTGCTGGTCCAGGGGTTCGACCCGGCGCTCGACTACTTCACCCTGCTCGGCTTCGGCCCCGACGAGGCCGCAACCGCCCTCGCCGGCGCCACCACCACGGGCGGCGACCAGCACCTGACGCTGAGCGACGGCACGCATATCACCCTGGTCGGGTTTACGGGGCTTGCGGCGGGGAGTTTCCTTTAAGGAAGGGGTTCCTTTTTGAAAAAAAGAACCAAAAAACTTTTGTCCGTTGGGTGGGGAGCCTCACGGGCAGACCCACGAAGGACCAATGGAGAAAAGTCTTTTTGCTTCTTTTTCTTCAGAAAAAGAAGACCCTTACTTTCTCCACGCCATCACCACGAACCACGGCACCCGCCGATACCGCGCCACCCGTTCCGCGTCGCCTCCGTGCGGCGCGGGCTCGGCGAAATGGGTCAGCCGCAGCCCCTGGGCCAGCAGCAGCGACATGTAGGCTTCCAGCGGCCGATGCCAGTTGCGGATGCGGATGCCGCGCCACTCCGCCCAGTCGGCGCGCTCCGCCAGGTAGTCGTCGATCCAGAACCGGGTCTTGCCTTCGGCGTCGCGGCCCCAGCCATCGGGCGCGCCGGCGGTGACGAAGGAATTGATGTTGGCGATCAGCAGGGTGCCGCCCGGCCGCAGCACGCGGGCCATTTCCGGGATCGCGCGGCCGATATCGGGAATGTCGATCAGCGTCAGGTAGCTCACCACCAGGTCGAAGCTGGCATCGGGAAAGTCCAGCTCTTCCGCCCGCCCGATGCGGTAGTCGCCGCCGGGATCGCGCTGGCGGGCCACGTCCAGCAGTGCCAACGTCGGGTCGATGCCGGTGGCGCGGACGCCCTCGGCCGCGAGCATCCGGCAGAACCGCCCCTCGCCGCAGCCGACATCGAGCGCGGTGCGGAAGCCGCCCGCCCGCACTTGCGCCAGCATCGGCGCGTCGAGCACGAAGCGCCGCCCGAAATCGCCGTCATCTCCCTGCTCGGCGATCCAGGCCGCCGCCGATTCATTCCATCCGTCCGTCATTGTTTCCACCTTGGCGGGATACCGGGACGACGCCATATTGACGCTATGAAGGAGGCGCTGTCATGAGCGATGCCCCCGGTCTGGAGTTGATGCGCCTGGTCATCGATCGCCTCGGCGCGATCGAGGCAGGCATCGCGCGGCTGTCCACCGGGCAGGATTCCCTGCGCTCGGACTTCAACCGGCTGTCCGACCGCCAGGACCAGCTCCGCATCGACCTGATGGCGCGCATGGACCGGCTGCAGGACAGCATCACCGGCATCCGCGAGGACGTCTCCGTGATCGCCGGGATCACCGACACCGTGCGCCGCACCAGCGACAACACGCGCGACGAGATGCGCCTGACGACCGATACCGTCACCATCCTCGAGAAGCGCGTGCGCAACCTCATGCAGCAGGTGCGCGAACTCCGCGGCGACCCCTGAGCCGCCGCGCCTATCGTGCCGGCGCCGCCGGCCCGGCCTCGCCGAACACCCGCATGAACACCGCGTCGAGCTGCCGCAGATGCAGCGCCGGGTCCATCGCCGCATCCAGCGCCGCCGCCGGCACCCGGCCCGACACCTCGGGGTCACCGTCCAGGTTCGCGCGGAAGCTCTTGCCTTCGGGCGTGCCCAGCTTCGTCCACGTCGCCATCGCGTTGCGCTGCACGATCCGATACGCGTCCTCGCGCAATATGCCCGCCCGCGCCAGGGCCAGCAGCACCTCGCCCGAATGCACCACGCCGCCCAGGCTTTCCAGGTTCTCGGCCATCCGTTCCGGATACACGACGAGCTTCTCCATCATCCCGGCCAGCCGGACCAGCGCGAAATCCAGCGTCACCGTCGCATCCGGCCCGATCGCGCGCTCCACGCTGGAATGGCTGATGTCGCGCTCGTGCCACAGCACCACGTTCTCCAGCGCCGGCACCACCGCGGCGCGCACGATGCGGGCGAGGCCGGTCAGGTTCTCGGACAGCACCGGGTTGCGCTTGTGCGGCATCGCCGACGAGCCCTTCTGCCCCGGATGGAAGAACTCCTCCGCCTCGCGCACCTCGCTGCGCTGAAGGTGCCGCACCTCGGTCGCCAGCCGCTCGACGGCGGAGGCGATCACCCCCAGCGTGCAGAAGAACGCCGCGTGCCGGTCGCGCGGGATCACCTGGGTCGAGACCGGCTCCACCGCCAGGCCCAGCCTGGCGGCCACATGCGCCTCCACCCGGGGATCGACATGGGCGAAGGTCCCCACGGCGCCCGAGATCGCGCACACCGCCACCTCGGCCCGTGCCGCCACCAGCCGATCACGATTGCGCGCGAACTCGGCGTGGTGGCCGGCGAGTTTCAGCCCGAAGCTGGTCGGCTCGGCATGGATGCCATGGCTGCGCCCGATCGTGACCGTGTGCTTGTGGGCGAAGGCCTGCGCCTTCAGCGCCGTCAGCACCGCATCGATATCCGCCAGCAGCAGGTCGGCCGCCTGGGTCAGCTGTACGGACAAACACGTATCGAGCACGTCCGACGAAGTCATGCCAAGATGGACGAAGCGGCTGTCCGGCCCCACGGATTCAGCCAGCCAGGTCAGGAAGGCAATCACGTCGTGCCGCGTCTCGCGCTCGATCTCGTCGATACGCGCCACGTCGGCGGCATCGATCTTCGCTATCTTCGCCCCGCCCTTCTCGCGGATGGTCCGCGCCGCCTCCGCCGGGATCTCGCCCAGCATGGCCATGCCCTCGGCCGCCAGCGCCTCGATCTCGAACCAGATGCGGTAGCGGTTCTCGGGCGCCCAGATCGCCGCCATGGCCGGCCGTGTATACCGCGGAACCATACGTATATGCCTTTCGTGCCGAGCGCCCCCATCTACGGCGCGCCCCGCGCCGCGACAAGGAACCCGTGATGGAAGCTGAATTGCTGCCGCAGCTGAGCGCCCTGCTCCAGGTGCTGCTGATCGACCTCACCCTGGCCGGCGACAATGCGGTGGTGGTCGGCCTCGCCGTGGCCGGCCTGCCGGCGCACCAGAAGCGCCCGGCCATCCTGGTCGGCATCATCGCCGCCACCGTGCTGCGCATCGCGCTCGGCGCGGTCACCCTGCAATTGCTGGAAATCGTCGGCCTGCTGCTGGCCGGCGGGCTGCTGCTGCTCTGGGTGTGCTGGAAGATGTTCCGCGAGTTGCGCAGCGGCACCACGGTGCATGCCCATGGCGATGTGCCGAAGCCGAAATCGCTGCGCGCGGCAATGGTCCAGATCGTCATCGCCGACCTCTCCATGAGCCTCGACAACGTGCTGGCCGTGGCCGGCGCCGCCGACGGCCATACCTGGGTGCTCGTGGTGGGCCTGGCCGTCTCGGTGGTGCTGATGGGCGTCGCCGCCACCTGGATCGCCAGCATGCTGGAGAAATACCGCTGGATCGGCTGGGCCGGGCTGCTGATCGTGCTCTACATCGCCCTCAAGCTGATCTGGGTGGGCGGCCACGAGGTGCTGGTGCATCTGGGCTACATGGCGGCCTGAAAAAGGGCGTTGAACAAGGAGACGGCGGGTCAGCGAGAGGAAGAACCGCGCAAAGCGCATTGCCTTCCTTCTCGCTGCCTCGCTGCCTCTTTGTGAATCTTCCTCTCCGCGACCCGCCTTGCCCCCTCCGCCCACCCGGCGCACTCTGCCCGCAGAGGAAACGGAGCCCGCCATGAAACTCGCCTTCTCCCCCGCCAGCCCCTATGTCCGCAAGGTCAGCGCCTGCGCCATCGCCCGTGGCATCGACGGCCAGATCGAGAACTGGAAGATCGGCACCACCGCCCCCGAGCTCGCCGCACAGAACCCGCTCGGCAAGGTCCCCACTTTGGTCGCCGATGACGGTACGGCACTCTTCGACAGCCCGGTGATCTGCGAATACATCGACAGCATCGGCACCGCCGCCCCGCTCTTCCCGCCCGCCGGCCCCGCCCGCTGGCTCGCCATCACCCTTCAGGCCATCGGCGACGGCATCATGGACGCGAGCCAGCCCCGCCGCCGCGAGATCGCCCTGCCGCAGGACGAGGGCCGCACCACCTGGATTGCGCTGCAGGCCGGCAAGGTCGTCCGCGCGCTCGACACGCTGGAAGGCATGGCCGACAGGCTCGGCAGCCTCGCCACGATCGGCGACATCACCGTGGCCTGCGCGCTCGGCTATCTCGACTTCCGCTTCCCGCACGAGCCCTGGCGCCCCGGCCATCCGAAGCTGGAGGCTTGGTATGCCAGGGTCGTCACGCTGCCGCCGATGGCGCGCACCATGCCGGTCGGTTGATCGGGGGGCGCGCCATGGATTTCTCCGGCAAGGTCGCCGTCGTCACCGGCGGCGGCAATGGCATCGGGCGGGCGGTGGTGCTCGGCTTCGCCCGCCATGGCGCCAAGGTGCTGGTGGTGGACCGCGACGGCGAGGCGGCAGCCACCGTCGCCCGCAGCGCCGGCACCAACGCCATCGCCTTTGCAGCGGACGTGACGAAATCGGCCGACGTGCAGGGCTACGTGAAGGCGGCGCTGGACGCGTTCGGCGCCATCGACTGCTTCCACAACAATGCCGGCATCGAAGGCAAGGTCGCCCACACCGCCGACTATGACGAGGCGGTGTTCGACCAGGTGATGGCCGTCAACACCAAGGGCGTGTTCCTCGGCCTGCGCCACGTCCTGCCGGTGATGATCCGGCAGGGCAGGGGCGCCGTCGTCAACACCGCCTCGGTCGCGGGCCTGGTCGGCACCGTCGGCATGCCGGCCTATGTCGCCTCCAAGCACGCCGTCCTCGGCCTGACCAAGGTCGCCGCCGGCGAGGTCGGCCCCCAGGGCATCCGCGTCAACGCCGTCTGCCCCGGCCCGATCGATACCCGCATGGTGCGCGACCTGGCCGCCCAGGTCTCGCCCAACAACCCGGAGAGCGTGGCCGAGCGCTACGCCGCCGGCATTCCGCTGCGCCGCTATGGCACCGCGGAGGAGGTGGCGAACGTGGTGCTGTTCCTCTGCTCCGACCTCGCCGGCAACGTCACCGGCGCGCACTACGTCGTCGATGGCGGCCGCACCGCCGCCCCCGCCGGCGTTTCCACCTCGGCGCTGCGGTGAGCTGCGCGGCCAGCGCCAGCGCCTTCGCTGGCAGGGGCGTCGTCGTCACCGGCGGCGGCAACGGCATCGGCCGCGCCGCAGCCCTCGGCTTCGCCCGCGCCGGCGCCCGCGTGCTGGTCGTGGACCGGGACGCGAAGGCGGCCGAGGCGGTGGCGGCCGAAGCCGGCGGCATCGCGCTGGCGGCCGATGTCTCGAAGACGGAGGAGGTGCAGCGCTACGTCCGCACCGCGCTCGACGCCTTCGGCCGCATCGACTGCTTCCACAACAATGCCGGTATCTTCGGCCGCCTCGCGCCGATCGCCGAGGCCGACGAGGACTCATACGACCGCGTGATGGCGGTCAACGTGAAGGGCGTCTTCCTCGGCCTGCGCCACGTCCTCCCCGTCATGATCGCGCAGGGCGCCGGGGCCATCGTCAACACCGCCTCGCTCGCCGGCCTCGTCGGCACGCCCAATGCCGGCGCCTATTGCGCGTCGAAGCACGCGGTGGTCGGCCTCACCAAGGTCGCCGCCGGCGAGGCCGGCCCCCACGGCGTCCGCGTCAACGCCGTCTGCCCCGGCGCGATCGACACCGCCATGTGGCAGGACATCTCCGCTCAGGCCGTCCCGTCGGACCCCGCCGCCGCCATCGCCCGCGCCGCCGCCGGCATCCCGATCGGCCGCTTCGGCACCGCGGCGGAGGTCGCCGAGATCGTCCTGTTCCTCTGCTCGGATGCCGCCAGCAACGTCACCGGCGCCCAATACGTCGTCGATGGCGGCCGCCAGGCCGCCCCCGGCGGCCTCAACCGCTGAAAGGCTCGCCGATGCAGGGACTGCTCGAAGGCCGCCTCGCCCTGGTCACCGGCGGCGGCTCCGGCATCGGCGCCGGCATCGCTGCCGCCATGGCGCAGGCGGGCGCCCGCGTGCTGGTCGCCGACGTCAACGGCGCCAATGCCGAGGCGGTCGCCACCCGCATCGGCGCCGCCCCCTGCGCGCTCGACGTCACCGACGCCGCGGCCATCGACGCGCTGGCCGCCCGCATCGAGGCCGAGCACGGCCCGCTGTCCATCCTCGTCAACAACGC
>JBGAIK010000072.1:0-19116 GCA_044225615.1 Acetobacteraceae bacterium
CTCGCCCTGGAGGATGATCCTGGTGCGCCGCCGCTCCGGATGCAGGCTCGGGGCGGCCGACAGCAGCGCCTGGGTGTAGGGGTGGCGCGGGCTGGCGAAGACCTCCTCCACCGTCCCTTCCTCCATGATGCGGCCGAGATACATCACCGCCACGCGGTCGCAGAGATGGCGCACCACCGGCAGGTCGTGGCTGATGAACAGCATGGCAAGGCCGAGCCGCGCCCGCAGGTCGGCGAGCAGGGCCAGCACCTGCGCCTGCACCGAGACGTCCAGCGCCGAGACCGGCTCGTCGGCGACCAGGAAATCGGGATTGGAGGCGAGCGCCCGGGCGATGCCGATGCGCTGGCGCTGGCCGCCGCTGAACTGGTGCGGATAGCGGGCGGCGTGCTCGGGGGCGAGTCCCACCTGCTCCAGCAGGGCGGCCACGCGGGGCTTCCACTGCGCGCGCGGCACGATCGCATGGATGCCGAGCGCGTCGCCGATCTGGGCGCCGACGGTGCGGCGCGGATCCAGGCTGCCATACGGGTCCTGGAAGACGAGCTGCATGCGGCGGCGCAGCGCACGCAACTCGGCCGGGCGCGCGGCGGCAAGGTCGGTGCCGTCGAAGCTGACCTCGCCGGCGGTGGGCGGAAGCAGCCCCAGGAACAGGCGGCCGACCGTGCTCTTGCCGGAGCCGCTTTCGCCCACCAGCCCGACCGTCTCGCCCTTGGCGATGCCGAGCGTGACGTCGGTCACGGCCTGCACCGCACGGCCGCGGGCGAACCAGCCGCCGAGCGGGAAACGCTTGGTGAGCCCGGCGGCATGCGCGAGCGGTGTCATGCTTCGCTCCAGCGGATGCAGCGGCTCATGCGGCCCGCGCCGGAGGCCACCAGGGCCGGGCGGGCCGCCTCGCAGGCGTCGATGCGGCGGTCGCAGCGGGGCGCGAAGATGCAGCCGGGGGGCAGCGCGAGCGGCGGCGGAACCACGCCGGGGATGCCCTCCGGCGCCCCGCCGCCTTCCTCCGGGGCGCTGCGCAGAAGGGCCGCGGTATAGGGGTGGCGCGGCGCGGCGAAGACCTCGGCGGTGGGGCCGGTCTCGACGATCTCGCCCGCATACATCACCGCGACGCGATCCGCGATCTCGGCCACCACCGGCAGCGAATGGGTGATGAACAGCATGGCGAGCCCGGTCTCGCGCTGCAGCGCGGCGAGCAGCTCCAGCACCTGCGCCTGGATGGTGACGTCGAGCGCCGTGGTCGGCTCGTCGGCGATCAGCAGGCCGGGGCCGTTGGCAATCGCGATGGCGATCATCACCCGCTGGCGCATGCCGCCCGACAGCTCGTGCGGCCAGGCGCGGGCGCGCCGCTCCGGGTCGGGAATGCCGACGCGGCGGAGCAGCGCGACCGCCTCGGCCTGTGCCTTGCCCCGCGGCATCGGGCGGTGGGCCAGGATGGCCTCGGCGATCTGGTCGCCGACGCGGTGCACCGGGTTCAGGCTGCTGCCCGGGTCCTGGAAGATCATCGCCATCTTCGACCCGCGGTACTCGCGCAGCTTCTCCTCAGACAGGCGCAGCAGGTCCACGCCGCCGAGCCAGGCGACACCGGCGGTGGCGCGGGCGGCGCCCGGCAGCAGGCCGGTGACGGCGAGGCTGGTGACCGACTTGCCGGAGCCGCTCTCGCCCACGATCGCCAGCGTCTCGCCGGGAAAGACGCGCAGCGAGACGTCGCGGACCGGGTGGATCAGGCCGGCCGGCGTCTCGATCTCCACCGTCAGGTTGCGCAGGTCGAGCACGGCCCTGGGCTCGGGCAGCAGACCGGGGGCGAGCGCGTCGAGCAGGCGCCATTTCGCCGGCCGGTAGGCCGGGTGCGGATCGACCGCATCGCGCAGCCCGTCGCACAGCGCGTTCATCGCCAGGATGGTGAAGGTCAGCGCCAGGCAGGGCCACAGCAGCAGCAGCGGCGCCTGCGCCATGGTAGCCCGCGCGGCACCGATCATCAGCCCCCAGGACGGCGCGGGCGGCACCACGCCGAGCCCGAGGAAGGACAGGCCGCTTTCCAGCACCACGGCCGCGGCCATGGCCAGGCTGAACTGCACCAAGAGCGGCCCGCCGATATTGGGCAGGATGGTGCGCAGCATGATGCGCGCCTTGCCAGCACCCAGCACGCGCATCGCCTCCACGTAGTCCTGGCTGCGCGCGGTCAGCACCCCGGCATAGGCGACGCGGGTGAAGCCCGGAAGGTAGACCAGCGCAAGCACCGGAATCAGCGTCGTCGCACCCGGGCCCAGCAGCGTGACCACCAGCAGGGCCAGCAGCAGCGGCGGGAAGCAGAGCAGCACGTCGATCGAGCGGAGCGCCAGGATCTCGGCGATGCCGCGCAGGAAGCCGCCGGCGATGCCAAGCGTGGTGCCGACGACGAAGGCGAGCGTGGCCGCGGCGACCGCGACCGAGAGCGAGACGCGGGCGCCCCAGATCAGCCGGGTCAGCACGTCGCGGCCGAATTCGTCCTGGCCGAGCCAGTGCTCGGCCGAAGGCCCGGCAAGCCGGCGCGGCACATCCATCGCCACCGGGCTCGGGATCGGCAGGATGGGTGCGAGCAGCGCCAGCACGGCGATGAAGCCGACCGCGCCGATGGCGATCCAGGGCAGGCGGCGGATCATCGGCGCGCGCCCCTCATCGTCTCACCCTGGGGTCGAGCAGGCCGTAGATGATGTCCACCGCGAAGTTCAGCCCGACGAACAGCACCGAAATGACCAGCACGATGCCCACCACCTCCGGATAGTCGCGGGCGTTGACGGCGCTGACCAGCAGGCCGGACAGGCCGGGCCAGTTGAACACGAACTCCACCAGCACGGTGCCGCCGAGCAGGGTGCCGAGATACAGCGCGAGCACGGTGATCACCGGCATCAGCGCGGTGCGCACCACGTGGCGCACCAGGATGCGGCTTCGGGCGACCCCCTTGGCGCGGGCGGTGCGGACGTAGTCGCGCAGCATCACGTCGAGCACGGCGGCCCGGGTCATGCGGAACATCACCGCCGACAGCCCGATGCCGATGGCGGTGGCGGGCATGGCGAGGAGCTGCAGGTGCTGCACCGGGTCCCGCGCGAAGGGCGTGAACCCGCCGGCCGGGACCCAGCGCAGCATCTGCGCGAAGAGCATGACCATCAGCGTGCCGACGACGAAGATCGGCACGGCCAGCGCGAAGCTGGCGATGGTGCTGGCGATGCGGTCGAACAGCCCGCCGCGGCGCATGGCCGCCGCGGTGCCGCAGGGGATGCCGATGATGATCGCCATCAGCGCCGCGGCGCCGATCAGCTCCAGCGTGCGCGGCAGCCGGCGGGCGATCTCGGCGGAGACGGGGCTGTCGTCCTGCATCGAGCGGCCGAGATCGAGATGCAGCAGGCGCCACATATGCTCGAGATATTGCACGTAGAGCGGCTTGTTGAGCCCGAGCTGCTCGCGCAGGTCCTCGACGATCGCCGGATCGGGCGCGGTGCCGCCCTGGGACAGCAGCAGCTCCGCCGGGTCGCCGGGAACCAGATGGATGGCCAGGAACACGATGCTGGCGACGACCCAGATCAGCAGGACGGAGATGGCGAGGCGGCGGAGGAACCAGGTCATGGGCGGCAGCCACCGGCAACCGAGCGGCCACACCCCGCCCTTCTGTCGATCACGGCCCCCGCTGCGCCCGTGCGTTCGGGGTCAAGGCTCGCCGCGTTCTTCACGCGGCGACCGCGCAGCGGCCTGGCCTTGACGCCGAGCGCACGGGCGGACGCAGGATGATCCATCGACGGTGGCGCGCTCCGACCTATGCCGCGTAGGCGTCGCGCGCCGTCGCCGCGTCGATGCGGCCCTCGGCGATGTCGCGGGCAACCTCCGCCTTGCTGCGCCCCGAAGGCGGCCCATACCCGCCGGCGCCCGGCGTGATCACGGCAACGATCTGCCCCTTCTTCAACGCCCCCTGCCCGCTCGTGAACGGCTCCACGCCCTCGCTGAACTGGAACCCGCCCATGCCGCCCGGCAATCCGCCGTTCAATCCCCAGGGGGCGGAGCGCAACCGCGATCCGTCCACCCGCAGCCGGCAATCGGCCTCGGCGCGATACACCCGCCGCAGCCCCATCCCGCCGCGATGGGTGCCGGCGCCGCCGGAATTGTCCACCAGCTCGTAGCGCAGCAGGGTCAGCGGGTATTCCAGCTCCAGCGCCTCGGCCGGCAGGTTGGAGGTGTTGGTCAGGTGCACATGCACGCCGTCCAGACCGTCCTTGTTGTGCCGCGCGCCGAAGCCGCCGCCGATGGTCTCCAGATAGACCCAGAGATGGCCGGTGCGCGGATGGGTGCCGATGAAGGTGGCCGACGCGCAGGCGCCGTTGCAGGCGGCGATGACGCGCTCCGGCACCGCCTGGGACAGGGCATGATGCACAAGATCCACCACGCGCTGGCACATCGAAAGCCGCCCGTTCACCGCGGCCGGGTGGGCGCAGTTCAGGATGCTGCCCTCCGGCGCGGTGACCGTCAGCGGGCGGGCAAGGCCGGCATTGGGAAGGATGGTCGGGTCCACCACCGTCTTGACCGCGTAGTACACCGCCGAGACGAGCGCGGTGTAGACCAGGTTCAGCCCGGCGCGGACTTGCGGCGGGCCGTCGAAATGCAGCTTCATCTCGTCGCCGGCCACCGTGATCTCGCACGAGACCTTCATCTGCCCCTCGATCTCGGGGCTGTCGAACCAGTCCTCGGCGCGATAGGTGCCGTCGGGGATGGTGGCGATGCCGGCGCGCATCTTGCGCTCGGCATAGTCCTGAAGCGCGCGGCCGGCGGCGAGCACGGTGGCGGCGCCGTATTTCACGCAGAGCGCCTGCATGCGCTCCACGCCGAGCCGGTTGGCGGCCATCTGGGCGCGCAAATCGGACAGGCGCTCGCGCGGCACCTGGCAGTTGAGCAGGATCAGCTCGAGCACGTCCTTCTGGATCTCGCCGGCGCGATACAGGCGGATCGGCGGGATGCGCAGGCCTTCCTGGAAGATATGGGCATGGCCGCGATCGGCGAAATCGGCGTGGTGGGCCAGGTTCACCGCCCAGGCGACGATGCTGCCCTCGGCGAAGATCGGCTCGGCCAGCACGATGTCGGGCAGATGGGTGCCGCCGCCCTCATAGGCGTCGTTGCCGACGAACACGTCGCCGGGGCGCATCTCGGCCACCGGGTGGCGCTTCAGGATATGCGGCAGCAGGCCGATGAAGCTGCCCAGATGCATCGGAATGTGCTCGGCCTGGCACAGCGTGTTGCCCGCGGTGTCGAACAGCGCCGTGGAGCAGTCCCGCCGCTCCTTGATGTTGGTGGAATAGCTGGCGCGGACCAGCGCCTCGCCCATCTCCTCGGCGATCGAGGCGAAGGCGCTGCCGATGACCTCGACGGTGATCGGATCGACGGTCGTAACTGCGGCGTCCATCACTTCGCCTCCACGATCAGGTTCAGGTAGGGTTCGACGGTGGCCACCATGCCAGGCAGGATCACCGTCGTCGCATCCATCTGCTCGACGATCGCCGGCCCCTCGATGCGGTTGCCGGCATCGAGCTTCTCGCGGTCGTAGATCGGGCACGACACGAAGCCGCCGGCCTCCGGCAGCCAGACGTCGCGCGCGCCGATCCGCGCGGGCGACGCATCCGGCCCGGCATCCGCGCGCGGCTTGAACTCGGCCTTGTCCACCACGCCGGCCGCCTCCACCCGGAACGTGACCAGCTGCACCGGCTCCTCCTCGGCGACGAAGCCGTACATCCGGCGATGCGCGGCGGCGAAGCCCTCGGCCAGGGCGGCGAGGCTCGCCGCGGTGATCGGGCCTTCCGGCAGCGCCACCGGCAGCTCGTAGTTCTGGCCGGCGTAGCGCATGTCCACCGTGCGCGCGACCTTGCGGGCGGCCGCGGGAATGTCCTCCTCGGCGAACCAATGGTCGGCCTGGGATTGCAGGCCGGCGAAGGCGTCGGCCATCACCGGAATGGCCGCGCCGTCGAGCGTCGTCAGCCGCGTGGCGGCAAAATCGGCGCGCAGGTCGGTCAGCAGCAGCCCCATGGCGCAGAGAATGCCCGGATTGCGCGGCACGAGGATACGGGAAATGTCGAGCTCCTTGGCCAGGCGCATCGCATGCACCGGCCCGGCGCCGCCAAAGGCGACCAGCGTATAGTCGCGCGGGTCGTGGCCGCGCTGCACCGAGATCACCCGGATCGCCTTGGCCATGTTGGCGGTGACAACCGAAAGGATGCCTTGCGCGGTCGCCATCACATCCATGCCGAGCTGCTCGGCCAGCCGGCCGATCGCGGCCTTGGCCAGCGCCTGATCCACCTTCATCCGCCCGCCCAGCAGGTATTCCGGGTTCAGCGTCTGCAGCACCACGTTGGCATCGGTCACGGTGGGCTCAGTGTTGCCGAGCCCGTAGCAGACCGGCCCCGGATTGGCGCCGGCGCTGCGCGGCCCGACCTTGAGCAGCCCGCCGCTGTCCACATACGCGATGGAGCCGCCGCCGGCCCCCACCGTGTGGATGTCCAGCATCGGCGCCTTGATCGGGTAGCCATGCACCACCGCCTCCGAGGCCAGCCGGCACTCGCCGTTGGTCAGCAGCGCCACGTCGGTCGAGGTGCCGCCCATGTCGAAGGTGATCAGGTTGCCGATGCCGGCCAGCCGGCCGATCGCCTGCGCGCCGACCACGCCGGTCGACGGCCCGGACAGCACCGTGCGCACCGGCAGGCGTGCGGCCGCATCGAAACCGATCACGCCCCCGTTCGACTGCGTCAGATGCGGCGTCGCGGTCACCCCCAGCGCCTCCACCCGCTGCGCCAGCCGGCGGATATAGCCCTGCATGACCGGCCCCAGATAGGCGTTGACCACGGCCGTCGACAGGCGCTCGAACTCGCGGAACTCGGGCGCCACCTCATGGCTCGCGCAGGCAAAGGCCTCGGGGAACTCCTCCGCCAGCACCCGCATCGCCGCCTGCTCGTGCTCCGAGCGGACGAAACCATACAGGAAGCAGACCGCGACCGCCTTCACCCCCGCCGCCTTCAGCTTCCGCGCCGCCGCCCGCAGCGACGCCTCGTCAACCGGGATCTCCACCGTGCCGTCATGATGCACGCGCTCCGGTACCTCCAGCCGCAGGTCGCGCGTCACCAGCAGGTCGGGCTTGTCGGCCTGCAGGTCATACAGGTCCGGCCGCTTCTGCCGCCCGATCTCCAGCAGGTCGCGGAACCCGTCGGTGGTGATCAGCCCGGTCTTCACGCCGCGATGCTGGATCAGCGCGTTGGTCGCCACCGTGGTGCCGTGGCCGAAATAGCCGACCTCGCCGGGCGCGGCGCCGACGCGGCCGATCCCCTCCTCGATGCCCTGGGCGATGCCGCGGGACGGGTCATCGGGGGTGGAAGGCACTTTCCACACCTCCACCCGGCCCGTCTCGGTCTCGAACAGGCACACATCGGTGAAGGTGCCGCCGGAATCCACGCCGATACGCCAGACCATCGTCCCTATCCCACCTGTTCCGTGTCATCCCGCCATGGCGCGCCATGGCCGAAACCGCCCTGCCAGCCGCAGACCCGGGCAGCGAATTCCGCGCCCTGGGCCAGCGCAGCCGTCACATCCTGCCCGCGCAGCCGGGCCGCCAGGAAGCCGGCAATGAAGCCATCGCCGGCACCCAGCGTGTCCACCACACGTGCCGGTACGACGCCCTGCCGGACCAGCGTGCCATCCACGAGCGCCAGCGATCCATCCGCCCCGCGCGTCGCCACCGCCATCACCCCCGCCGCCGCACACTGCCGCAGCACCGCTTCCACCGCCCTGTCGTCGCGATTGGGGGCGGACAGGAAGGCAATGTCGATATGCGGCAGCACCCGGGCGAAGACAGCCTCGCTCCAGCGTTCGGAAAAGTCGTAGGACAGCAGCCGCGCCGACGCCCGGATGCGCGGCAGCGCCGCATCGAGCTCGCTGAAGATGCTGGTGTGAACCGCATCGAAGCCGGCGATATACGCGAAATCGGCCGCCGCCAGATCGTAGCGCCCGCGCACGCCGGGAATGGAGCCGATGAACCTGCGGTCGCCGCCATTGTGGACGATGCGCGCCCGCGCATTGGGGCCATCCACGCGGCGACACCGGGCGAGGTCCACCCCCTCCACCGCCAGCGCCACCGCAATCAGGTCGCCGGCCGCGTCGGTGCCGAGGCAGCCGAGATAGCCCGCGTCCAGGCCAAGCCGCCGCGCCAGCACCGCGACGTTCACCGCGTTGCCGCCGGGGAACTGCAACCCGGCGTCGATATAGGTGTCGACGGTGTTGTCGCCGAGGCCGAGAAGGGACGGCATCAGGGAAGGGCCTCCGGCGGCCAGGGGGGCCAGCGCCCCCCTGGACCCGGCGCTGTGCTGGCGGCTGGGGCGCTGGTCTTCGGTGATTGGCCGAACCTGCTTTCTTGCGCCGCAGGCATTCAAGCCGTGCGACTGCAGAGGCTGCGTGCAGTCGCTTGGTCTTGTTGCCTGCGGCGCAAGCAACAAAGTCAGGCCAATTGGTGAGCGCCGGTGACCCAGACTCCAAGCGAAAGCCAGTCCAGGGTCGCCAGACCCTGGCCGCCGGAGGTCCTTCGCTTGTCTTCCTTCCATCAATACTCGGTCTTCCACATATACCGCCGCTCCCCGAGCGGCTTGTTCAGCAGCACCGAGAGATTGGCCGAGACCCGCTTCAGCGCCGATTGCAGCACGTAGGGCGCGACCAGCGGGCGGATGGCGGGGTCCACGCCCGGCATGGCGTAGTCGCGGCTGTCGTAGATGAACAGATGCGGCGTGTATTTCTCGCAGAAGCGGACCACGCGTTCCATCAGCGGGCGGGACGGGTCCTCGCCCAGGATCAGCACCAGCCGGGTGTTCTCGTCCACCACCTCGAACGGGCCGTGGAAGAATTCGGCGGCCTCCAGCGGCGTGGAATGCAGCCGCAGCATTTCCATGACGATGCACACGCCCCAGACATAGGCGGTGGTGAAGCCGGGGCCGGAGGCGACCTGGTAGAGCACCTTCTGTTCGGCCAGGGCGGCGGCATCGGCGGCGCCGCGCGCGTCGCTTGCGGCGGCGGCATCGGCAATGGCGGCCGGCAGCGCGGCGAGTGATGGCAGCAGCCTGTCGGCGGGCGCCCAGTTGTCGCGCACGGCGAGGATCCCGCCGATCACCGCCTGCATCGCCATGTAGAGGCCGGTGAAGCTTTCCGCCGTCTCTCCGATCACGAAGCGCCGCTGGGCCAGGCCCGCCAACGGCTTGTCCGCCCGCTGGGTGAAGGCGATGGTGCGGCACGGCATCGCCCGCAGCCACTCGCCGACGGCCACCGTCTCCTGCGTGGTCCCGGACTTGGAGGCGAGCAGCACCAGCGTGCGCGGACCGAACCAGTCCGGCGCCTGCGCCATCAGCTCGGCGGGGAAATAGCGGCGCACCTGCAGGCCCGGGCTGTCGCGCTCGATCCAGTATTGCAGTCCCAGCATGGCGCGGTTGGCGGAGCCGGCGGCGACCAGGCAGATGCGGTCGATCTCCGGCGCCAGCGCGCGGCCAAGCGCCATCGCCTCCGGCAGCAGGTCGACGGCTTGCGCCAATCCGGTGATCATCGCATCCCGATCGAGCACTGCCGCCACCGTCACGCCTCCGCCTTCGTCTTGTCATCTGGTATATACCAGTTCAGATTGGGCCAGCAACAGGAGAGTTCCGCCGATGTCCCCGCGCATGGATCCCGTCCAGGCTGACGAGAAGATTCCCCACCGCACGTCCGTGGTGATCATCGGCGGCGGCATCATCGGCACCAGCACGGCGCTGTTCCTGTCCGAGAAGGGCATCCCGGTGGTGCTGTGCGAGAAGGGGCGCATCGGCGGCGAGCAGTCGGGCCGCAACTGGGGCTGGACCCGGGTGATGGGCCGCGACGTGCGCGAAATCCCGCTCGGCATTGAAAGCCTCAAGCTGTGGCGCCGGATGAACCAGATCACCGGGGCCGAGACCGGCTTCCGCCAGACCGGCATCGTCTATCTGTGCGAGGAGCAGTCCGCACTCGACCGGCATGCCGCCTGGCTCGAGAAGGCGCGCCCGTTCCAGATCGACAGCCGCATCGTCGGCCCGGCGGAGCTGAAGGAGCTCTTCCCCGGCATGACCCGCCCCTATATCGGCGGGCTCTACACCCCGTCCGACGGCAAGGCGGAGCCGACCAAGGCGGCCCCGGCCATCGCGACGGCCGCCCAGAAGCTCGGCGCCACCATCCTCACCGAATGCGCCGTGCGCGGCATCGAGACCAAGGCCGGCCGCGTGTCCGGCGTCGTCACCGAGAAGGGCCGCATCGACTGCGACCAGGTGGTGCTGGCCGGCGGCGCCTGGTCGCGCCTGTTCGCGGGATCGCTCGGCCTGAACTTGCCGGCGCTGAACGTGCAGGGCTCGGTCATGCGCACCCAGCCGATCGAGAACGGGCCGCAGGTCTCGGGCAGCGGCGGCGGCTTCTCGTTCCGCAAGCGGCTGGACGGCGGCTATTCGGTGGCGCTGCGCAACTCCTCCGTCAGCGACATCACCCCCGACAGCTTCCGCCTGTTCTTCGAGTTCATCCCGCATCTGGTCAGCAACTGGAGCGAGATGCGCCTGCGCTTCGGCAAGCGTTTCTTCGACGAGCTGCGCATGAAGAAGAAGTGGGCGCTGGACGAGGTCACGCCGATGGAGCAGATGCGGGTGCTTGACCCGGTGCCCCTGCACAAGGCGCTGGAGGACGCGCGCGGCCGCTTCCAGGCCGCCTTCCCGCATATGGGCGAGGTCAGGATCGCCCAGAGCTGGGGCGGCCTGATCGACGTGACGCCCGACGTGGTACCGGTGATCTCGCCCGTGGACCGGCTTCCGGGCCTGTTCCTGACCACCGGCTTCTCCGGCCACGGCTTCGGCATCGGCCCCGGCGCCGGGAAGCTCGCCGCCGACATGGTGGCCGGCGACACGCCGATCGTGGACCCGACGCCGTATCGCTATTCACGGTTCCTGGACGGGAGCTGGAAGCAGGACCGCCAGATGGCACTCATGTAGCGCGACCGGTCCGTCAGGGATATGGCCCGCGCCGGCGGCGCAGCAAAGCGCCGGGAATGGCCCACAGGAGCCAGGCCACGAGGCGGAGCAGCAGGATCGCCAGCGTGATCTGCACCCACAGCCCGAAATTGCCGAGCGTCGCTTCCACCCGGTCGCCCCAGGGATAGGGCAGCCAGCCGCAGGCCACCTCGACGGCATGGGCAGTCGCGCGCTTCCACCAGGTCAGCCACTGCGGCGCGCCGACCCAGGCCCAGCCGAACGCCGCCAGCACCGCGAGCGCGGTCCAGCCGCGGAAGAACTGCCGGCGCAGCAGCGGCCAGACGCCGCCGTCCGCGGGCGAAGCAGGGAACTGGCGGTTGCGCGTGATGCCCTCCCCGCGGCGACCCCCGCCTCCCCTCCCGGCATGCCGGGAGGGGAACAGCCAGGCTCAGCCGAAATGCGTCTCCTCGAGCGTGACGCCCGAGAAGAACGTCATCGCGCCCGGAAGGTTCGCGAAGCCCTGCACGTCCTTGGCCATGCCATAGCCCTGGGCGCGCCAGGCGAGGCCCACCATGATGCACTCGTCGAGCGCCAGCAGCGAGAGCTTCTCGTAGATCGCCTTGCGCTTGGCGAAGTCGAACTCGGCGCGCCCCTGCTCGAACAGCTTGTGGATCTCGGGCGTGCGGATGCCCACGCTGCGCGAGTTGTTGGGCGGCAGCTCGCCGTCCAGCAGCGTTGTCGCGCCGTCGAAATCGTTGTTGTCGGTGGTCGTGCCCTGCACGCAGAACTCGTACTGGCCGCGATTGCCCAGGCTCACCCGCGTCGCCCAGTCCGGCAGGTTCAGGGTCACGTTGATGCCGATGGCGGACAGGTTCTGCTGCACCACCTCGGCGGTGGATTTGTGCATGCCGTACTGCGCGGTGGACAGCAGCGTGGCGCTGAACCCGCCGCCGACGCCGGCCTCCTTGAGCAGCGCCTTCGCGCGGTCGGTGTCGTACGACCAGAAGTTGGCCAGCTTCTCGTCATAGAACGGCGTGCCCCTGGCGATCGGCAGGCCGCGCAGCTCGTTGCCGCGGCCGAAGAAGGCGGCCTTGACGATCTCGTCGCGCTTGATCGCATAGGCCACCGCCTGGCGCACCTTCTTGTCCTTGAAGGGGCCGGTGTTGCCGTTGAAGCTCAGCGCCATGAACGGGCCATCGACGTTGAGCAGCTTCAGCTTGGCGTCCGCCTCCAGCGTCGTCATCGACTGCCAGGGCACGTATTCGATGATGTCCACGTCGCCCGCCTGCAGCGCCGCCACGCGCAGGTTCTCGTCGGCATAGGCCACGAAGCGCAGCGCCTTCAGCTTGGGCAGGCCCGGCTTGTAGTATTTGTCGAACGCCACGAGGTCGATCGAGACCCCCTTCTCCATCGACTTGATCACATACGGCCCGGCGCCGACCGCGGTGCCGCCGTTGTCGGTCGAGCCCTTGGCGATGATCGGCATGTGCGGGCTGGCCAGCCACTCGGGCAGCATCACGTTGGCCGCCTTCAGCACGATGCGCACCGTGCGCGGATCGGGCGTCTCGATCTTCTCCACGCTCTGGAACTGCACCTTCATGAACGCGGTGGACTTCTCCCCGGCCACCTGCTCCAGCGTCCACTTCACGTCCTCGGACGTCACCTTGGCGCCGTTGTGGAAGGTGGCGTCGCGCAGCTTGAACACCCAGGCGGTGTCGCCGTCGCGGCTCCAGCTCTCGGCCAGCTCGGGCCGCAGCGCGCCCTTGGCGTCATACGACGTCATCGTGCGGAAGATCTGGTACTTCACCGTCACCTGCGCGGTGCCGGTATTGGCCCATGGCAGCAGGTTCGGCGGGAAGGTGGACAGGCCGAAGGTCAGCGTGCCCGGCGTCCGGGCGGCACGGGCGCTGCGCCCAAGCAGCGGCAGCGCGGCGCTGGCGCCCAGAACGGCACGGCGAGAAATCTGCATTTTTGTGTCTCCCTTATTGCAAGCCCCGCGTTGGTATATACCAGCGCTCCGGCACACTCAACGGGAAGCGAAGCGCGCGAGCTCCTCGGCGACGCGCGGGATCACCAGGTCCCAGCGCCTGGGCTGCGGATGGCGGAACAGGCGGACCGACGGATACCACGGCGTATCCTCCCGGTTCATCAGCCAGCGCCAGTCGGGCGCGAACGGGATCATCGCCCAGGCCGGCCGCCCCAGCGCCCCGGCGAAATGCACCACCGACGTATCGACCGAGACCAGCAGGTCCACGTTGGCCAGGATCGCGATGGTGTCCTCGAAGTCCTGGATCTGGGCGTCGAGGTTGAGCAGCGGCGCGCTCCCCTTGTAGCCCGCGACCTGCGCGGTGGCCGGCCCCTTCTGCACCGAGACGAACGCCACCCCGGGCACCTCGAACAGCGGCGCCATGGTGTCGAGCGCGATGGTGCGGTTGTGATCGTTGTTGTGGGTCGGCCGCCCGGCCCAGGCGATCGCAACGCGCTTCAGCCCCGGCGCGACCTGCGCATCCAGCCGCTCCTTCCACAGCTTCGCCCGCGCCGGCTCCGCGGTCATGTAGGCGGTGGCGGCGGGAATGCTGTCGATCCGGGTGCCCTTCAGCCGCGGCAGTCCCGAGAACGGGCAGTAGCAGACGAAGGCGCCCACCTGGTCCCAGCGGGTGATCAGCTGCAGCTTCGGGAACATCCGGCGCAGGGTGGGCTCCATCTCGGCCGAGCAGGCGATGCCGAGCTCGGCCACGCGCTCCACCACCCAGGGGATGTAGCGGGCGAACATCACCACGTCGCCGAAGCCCTGGTCGCCCACCAGCAGCAGCCGCTCGCCCGCGCCCAGCGCGCGGCCGTCCCATTGCGGGCGGTCGGTCTTGGGCATCAGCGGCTGGGCGCCCGGAATCTGGTAGCGCCACTCGTAGTGGTCCCAGCCCGGCCCCATCTCGCCCTTCACCAGCAGCGCCTGGCCCAGCTTCATGTGCGCCTGCGGCAGGTTCGGCCGCAGGTCGAGCGCATGGCGGGCGGCGGCGATGCAGGCGTCGATCTCCATGCGGTCGAACAGCACCATGGCCAGGTTGAACGGCCCCAGCGGATCGGCCGGGTCGAGCGAGATGGCGCGCCGCGCGGCGGCCAGCCCCTCGTCAAGGCGCGTCTGCAGCCGGTAGACCTCGGAGAGGTTGCGGTAGTGGGTGGACTTGGTCCCGCCGCCGAGCGCGATCGAGCGCTCCATCAGCGCCGCCGCCTCGGCCACCCGGTTGCGCTTGAACAGGATCAGCCCCTTGCTGTGCAGCGCCTCCGGCTGCCCGGGCAGGGCGGCGAGCACGTGGTTGATCATCCGCTCGGCCGCGTCGAGCCGGCCGGCCTCGAGGTATTCGTGGGCGATCGCGAACACCTCGGTCGCGGGGATCGCCACGCTCGGCACGGCCGGACGGGCCGCCGCCACCGGCGGCGGTGCGGCGGCCTGCGGTGCGGCCGGGGGGGTGTGCTGGAAGGAAACCGACAATCCTGACACGGGCGTCTCGCTGCTGCGGGCGGGAGGACGAAACTAGCCGCAGCCCGGGCGGAGCGGCAATCTCGCCAGGGCCGGCAGGGCGCGCTACGGTCCGCCGCCCCTGTTCGAAAGACCGACGATGAAGCTCTTCATCGCCTCGCTGGTCACCGAGACCAACACCTTCTCGCCGATCCCCACCGGCAGGGCCGCCTTCATGGGCGGCCGCGAATGGCACCGCAACGACGGCAGCCGCCACGGCGCCCATTTCGGCAACACCGCCCTCATCGAGTGGCGCCGGCTCGCCGAGGCCGACGGCCACGAAATCGCGGAGAGCATCTGCGCCGTCGCCCAGCCGGCCGGCACCACGCTGCGCGACGTCTACGAGACGCTGCGCGGCATGCTGCTCGACGACCTCAGGGCGGCGATGCCGGTCGACATGGTGCTGCTCAACATGCACGGCGCCATGGTCGCCGACGGCACCGACGACTGCGAGGGCGACACGCTGGCGCGGGTGCGGGCGATCGTCGGCCCCGCGGTGACGGTGGGGATCGAGCTCGACCTGCACTGCCACCTCACCGAGCAGATGCGCGCCGCCGCCACCGCCATCATCACGTACAAGGAATACCCGCACATCGACGTCGCCGACCGGGCGCGCGACCTCTACGCCCTCTGCGTCGCCGCCCAGGCCGGGCGGGTGAAGCCGGTCACCGCCTATCACGACTGCCGGATGATCTCGATGTGGCGCACCACCGTGGAGCCGATGAAGGGCTTCGTGGCGCGGATGAAGGCGCTGGAAGGGCATGACGGCATTCTCTCCGTCTCCTTCGGCCACGGCTTCCCGTGGGGCGACGTGGCCGAGGTCGGCGCCAAGATGGTGGTGATCGCCGATGGCGACGCAGGCAAGGCCGCCGCACTCGCCAAGGAACTCGGCGAGGAGATCTGGCGGCTGCGGCACGAATGCGCGCCGCCGCACGACACGATCGACGGCGGGATCGACGCAGCACTCGCCGCGCCGGCGGGTCCCGTCGTGCTGGCCGACGTCGCCGACAATGCCGGCGGCGGCGCGCCGTCCGACAACACGGCGATCCTGGCGCGCCTCGTCGCGCGCGGCGTGACCGGCGTGGCGACCGGCGCCTACTGGGACCCGATCGCGGTCCAGTTCTGCATCGAGGCCGGCGTCGGCGCCACCTTCGACCTGCGGATCGGCGGCAAGTGCGGCACCGCCTCGGGCGATCCGGTCGACCTGCGCGTCACGGTCCGGGCGATCCGCGAGGACTACGCGCAGACCGGCGTCTCCGGCGGCTCCGCGCGCATGGGCGCGACCGTCTGGGTCAGCGCCGGCGGCATCGACATCGTGCTGAACAGCATCCGCACCCAGCTCTACCATCCCGATGCGTTCACCGGCCTGGGCATCGACCTCGCCGGCAAGCGGATCGTGGTGGTCAAGTCCACCCAGCACTTCCACGCCGGCTACGCGCCCATCGCCAGGGAAATCCGCTACGTCGCGGCACCGGGCGCGATCGGGCCCGACTTCGCCAACATCGCCTTCACCAAGCGCACCACGCCCTACTGGCCCCGGGTCGAGGACCCCTGGTCGACGAACGCATGACGCCGCCGCGCCGGGTGGGCGCGGCCCCCTACGCCCGGAACCCGGTCGCCACCACGTAGAGCTCGCTGCTCTCCTTGCGGCTCGCCGGCGGCTTGGCGTGACGGACCTGCGCGAACTGCCGCTTGAGCAGCTCCAGGATCTGCCGCTCGGAGCCGCCCTGGAACACCTTGGCGACGAAGGCGCCGCCCGGCGCCAGCACCTGGCCGGCGAAATGGGCAGCGAGCTCGGCCAGCGCCACGATCCGCAGATGGTCGGTCGCGGCGTGGCCGGTCGTGTTGGGCGCCATGTCCGACAGCACCAGGTCCGCCCTGCCGCCCAGCTCCGCGATCAGGCGCCCGGGCATCGCGTCGTCGTCGAAGTCGCCCTGGATGAAGACCGCGCCGGCCACCGGATCGATCGGCAGCAGGTCGAGCCCCACGACATGGCTGGCCCCGCGGCGGATCGCCACCTGGCTCCAGCCGCCCGGGGCGGCACCGAGGTCGATCACCCGCAGCCCGGGCCGCAGCAGGTGGAACCGCTCGTCGAGCTCGATCAGCTTGAACGCGGCGCGCGACCGCCAGCCCTGGGCGCGGGCGGCGGCCACGTAGGGATCATTGAGCTGGCGCTTGAGCCAGGCCGCGGAGGCGGCGCTGCGCTTGGCCGCCGTCCTGACGAAGACGCTGACGCCCCGGCGACCGCCGGCGCCCGTTGCGGGAGGTTTGGCCATGGCCCCGGCTATGCGCCGCGGCGCTGGCACGATCCAGCGCGGCCTTCCGCGCGCGGGCGGCCTTCGCCGCGCAGGCGGCCCGCGGCGCGCATCATCCGCAGCAGCATGCCCTCGCGCAGGCCGCGATCGGCCACCACGATCTCGGGGGCCGGCCACAGCGCGTGGATCGCCGCGAAGACCGCGCAGCCGGGCAGCACGAACTCGGCGCGGTCGGGGCCGATGCAGGGGTGCTGGGCCAGTCCCTCGCGGCCCAGCGCGCGGATCGCGTCCAGCGCGGCCCTGGCGTCCTCCCAGCGCAGCACCGCCCCGTCCACCGCCGGCCGGCTGTAGCGCGGCAGGCCCAGCGCGATGCCGGCCAGCGTGGTGATCGTGCCGGACGTGCCGAGCAGGCGCACGCCGCCCTGGCGGATCTCCTGGCCGATGCGATGCACCTTCTCGAACGGGCACAGGCGGTCGACGATCTCCTCGACCATCGCCTCGAACCCCTCCTCCGTCTGGGCGGCCGGGCCGAAGCGCTCGGCCAGCGTCACCACGCCGACCGGCAGCGAGACGTAGCCGATCAGCTGCGGCGGCTCGGGCGCGCAGCCCGGCGTGCCCAGCCGCACCCAGGCAAGCTCCGTCGAGCCGCCGCCGATGTCGAACAGCAGCGCCCGCCGCCCACCCTGGCGCAGCAGCGGGGCGCAGCTTTCCAGCGCCAGCTCCGCCTCCTCGCGGGTGGAGATCACGTCGATGCCAAGCCCGGTCTCGGCGCGGGCGCGGGCCAGGAATTCGGCCCCGTTGGCGGCCTGGCGGCAGGCCTCGGTCGCCACCGCGCGCACCGCGCGCACCTCGCGGCGCGCAAGCCGCGCGGCGCAGCCCTGCAGCGCGGCAATGGCCCGGTCCATGGCGCAATCGCTGAGCACCCCGGTGTCGTGCAGCCCCTCGCCGAGGCGCACGATGCGGCTGAAGCTGTCGAGCACGCGAAACCCGTCGCCGGCCGGGGTTCCCACCAGCAGGCGGCAGTTGTTGGTGCCCAGGTCCACGGCGGCGAAAGCCGGCGGCAGCGAACGGTCGCGCGGCTCCGTCGGCAATGGCTGGGCTGGCTCGAGGCGGGCGGCTTGGTCCATGGTGGCCTGATTGCAACAAAAGATATGTTCGGCCCTTCATATGGGGAAGGGCAAGCGCGAATTCCGCCAGGGCCGCCCCCCTTGGCAGGATTGCGCACCCCGCATGCCCATGCTAATGCCCCGCGCCCGCCGGCGATCGGCCGTTGGGGGATAGTTTAGCGGTAAAACTCCCGGCTCTGACCCGGGCATCCTTGGTTCGAATCCAGGTCCCCCAGCCAGGCGCGCACGGCCCGGCAGCACGAACCGGCCTATTCGGCCGGCGCCACCGCCGGCCGCAGCGCGGCGGAACGGGCGCTTCCGGCACAAAGCAGGCTCAGGAACAGCAGCCCCGCCACCAGGACCAGCACCAGGTCCGGCCGGCCATGATCGATCAGCCAGCCGAGCGGCACCGGCGTCAGGGCGCCGCCCAGCGGCAGCCCGGCGCTGACGAAGCCGAACACCTTGCCCATCTGGCCGGGCGGCGCCGCGTCCTTCACCATCATGTCGCGCGGCGTGCGGCTCGACCCCAGCGCCAGGCCGGAGGCGAACATCAGCGCGATGATCGCCACCTCCGGCAGCCGCACCGCCGCGACCACCAGGATCAGCACCGCGGAAACCACCGTCAGCACGGAGGCGAAGGTCAGGTGCCGCCGGATCCGGTCGGCCACGTAGCCGCCCACCAGCGTGCCCGCCGTCGCACCGGTCATGTAGCCGGTCAGCGCGGCGGAGCCCGCCGCCAGCGCCACGCCCCAGACCTGGTTCAGCACCGTGATCAGCCAGGACTGCACGCCGGCCCCGGCCATCGAGGACAGCATGAAGAAGGCGAAGAACATCAGCATCGGCCGCGTCATCAGCAGCGCGCCGCCGGAGGCCTCCCGCGCGGACTGCGCCGGCGCCCGCGCCTGGTCGTTCAGGATCCGGCTCTGCCACAGGATCGCCAGCACCAGCGGAATGCCCAGCCCGCCCACCAGCATCAGGCTGCCGCGCCAGCCGATCGCGACCGCGAGCGCCGCCATCACCGGCGGCGCGGCGGCGAAGCCGAGATTGCCGTTGAACGTGTGCAGCGCGAAGGCATGGCCCATCCGGTCCTTGTTCACCGAGCCGGACAGGATGGCGTAGTCGGCCGGGTGGATCACCGAATTGCCGATGCCCGAGACCACCGCCAGCGCCAGGATCTGCCAGTAGCTGGTGGCGAGACCCATCGCGGCGATGGCCAGCGCCATCAGCAGCGTGCCGCCCAC
>JBGAIK010000073.1:0-19140 GCA_044225615.1 Acetobacteraceae bacterium
AGGCGCGGCAGGACTCGGCGGCGAGTGCCGACTTGCTGGGGAAATGGCCATAGAAGGCGCCATGCGTCAGCCCCGCGGCCTGGGTGATGTCGGCCACGCCGACCGCGCCGAAGCCACGCCGGCGGAACAGCCGCCCCGCCTGCTCCAGCATCGCCGCGCGATGGCGCGCCCATGTCTCGCGATCGACCTTCATGCCAATCATGATGGCCATCATGAAACCGGCCTGCAACCCCGCCGGCGCAATCCAGCCCTGCGCCCCGGGCTTCCCGCAAGCGTGATCCCGGCCGCCGGAAAGATATCACGCCGGCGCGATTGATACGGCAGGGCGGCCACCGTATCTGGGCCAAAGGCCCGGCCGGACCCGAGACCAACCAGCAAGGAGCAGTCCCCATGCACGACCACAAGACCGCCAACGACCTGCAGGCGAACGCGAAGAAGACGGCCATCGCGCTGCTCAACGCCCGCGTCGCCGATTCGATCGACCTCGCCCTGGCCACCAAGCAGGCGCACTGGAACCTCAAGGGGCCGCGCTTCATCGCCGTGCACGAGATGCTGGACGGGTTCCGCGCCACGCTCGACGGCCATGTCGACACCATGGCCGAGCGCGTCGCCCAGCTTGGCGGCACCGCGCTGGGCACCACCCAGGACGTCGCCAAGTCCAGCAAGCTCGAGCCCTACCCGACCGACATCTACAGCATCGAGGACCATCTCGCCGCGCTGATCAGCCGCTACGCGGCGGCCGCCAACACGATGCGCAAGAGCATCGACGAGGCCGACGAGGCGGGCGACGCCAACACCGCCGACATCTTCACCGCCGCCTCCCGCGACCTCGACAAGTCGCTCTGGTTCCTCGAGGCGCACACGCAGGAGAAGAAGTAGCCTTCGCTGGTCCCTCCCCCGGGAGGGGCCGCCGCCCTCTTGAGCCGCGCCGCGGCCCGCGCCACGCTGGCGCGAAGCAGCGAGAGCGCAGATGTCCGAGCCCCAGGAAACCCGCCGCCTCGACTATCGTCCGCCGCCCTTCCTGGTGGATGACGTCGATCTCCATTTCACCCTCGATCCCGCCGCGACCGCGGTACGCTCCCGCCTCGCGCTGCGCCGCAATGCCGCGCATGGCGACGCCGCCGCCCCGCTGGTGCTGGACGGCGAGGCGATCGCGCTCAAATCCGTCCGCCTGGACGGCGAGACGCTCAGCGCCAACCGCTACACGCTCGGCCCCGACGGGCGGCTGACCATCCCCGACCTGCCCGATGCCTGCACGCTGGAGATCGAGGCGGCCTGCGCGCCCGACGCCAACACCGAGCTCTCCGGCCTCTACACCTCGGGCGGCAACTACTTCACCCAGTGCGAGGCGGAGGGGTTCCGGCGCATCACCTTCTTCCCCGACCGGCCGGACGTGATGGCCCGCTTCACCACCACGATCGTCGCCGACAAGGCGCGCGTGCCGGTGCTGCTGTCGAACGGGAACCCGGTCGCATCGGGCGAGGACGGCGCCACCCACTGGGCGCGCTGGAACATCACCCCATTCGCTATCAGCCCTCGTCGCCGGCGACCTCGTGGCCGTGCGCGACGATTTCACCACCCGCTCCGGCGCAAGTAAGTCGGACCCTCGGTCTGGGTCCGGCGCGGCGACGAGGCGAGCTGCGGGCATGCGATGGCGTCGCCTTCGCCAGTCGATGGTGTGGGACGAAGACGTTCACGCTCGGGAATACGACCCCGACATCGTATTCAACATCGCCGCCGTCTCCGTTTCAACATGGGCGCGATGGAGAACAAGGGGCTCAACGTCTTCAACACCAGATACGTGCTCGCCCGGCCCGAGACCGCCACCGACACCGATTTCCAGGGCGTCGAGGCGGTCATCGCCCATGAATACTTCAACGACCAGCAACCGGGTCACCTGCCGCGACTGGTTGGCCTCGCTGCTGAAGGCCTCACCGTCTTCGCGACCAGCAGTTCTCGATGGACCAGGGCAGCCCGGCGGTGAAGCGCCTGGCCGACGTCCGCCGCCTGCGTGCCGCGCAGTTCCCCGAGGACGCCGGACCGCTCGCCCACCCCGTCCGCCCCGACAGCTACCTTGCCATCGACAATTTCTACACGCCCACGATCTACGAGAAGGGCGCCGAGGTGGTGCGCATGATGCACCGCCTGCTCGGCCCCGAGCGCTTCCGCAAGGGCATGGACCTTCACGTCGCCCGCCGAGCAACAGCGCGGTCGATCGAGGATTTCGTCGCCGCGCTGCAGGATGGCGGGGGCATCGACCTCTCGGCCTTCGTCGCCTGGTACGCCCAGGCGGGCACGCCGGAGCGCATCGCCAGCGACCGCCACGACGCCGCGGCGCGGCGCTACACGCTGACCCTGCGCCAGCGCACCGCGCCCACGCCGGGCCAGCCAGACAAGCGGCCGCTGCCGATCCCCGTCGCGATGGGACTCCTGGCGCCCGACGGCACCGAGATCGCCGCGCGCATGCTGCTGCTGGACAGGGACGCGCAGGACTTCGTCTTCGAGGACGTCGCCGCGCCGCCGGTGCCCTCGCTGCTGCGCGGCTGCTCGGCGCCGGTGAAGCTGTCCGGCATCGCACCCGATCGGCTGCGCTTCCTGGCGGCGCATGACACCGACCCGTTCGTGCGCTGGGATTCGGGCCAGCAATACGCCCTGGCACGATGCTGGCCCAGTCCTCGATCACCGGGCCGGCCGGCCGCTTACCGCCGATCCCGGGCTGGTCGAGGCCGCCCGCGCCACGCTGGCGGGCGCCGACGCCGACCACGCCGCCGCCGAGGCGCTCGCCCTGCCGGGCGAGGCCTACGTCGCCGACCAGATGGCGACCGTCGATCCGGCGGCGATCCACGCGGTGCGCCGCTTCCTGCGCGGCGCGATCGGGCAGGCGCTGCGGGCGGAGCTGCGCGCCGCCTACGACCGGCTGGCCGATCCGGCCTGTACCGCATCGATGGCGCGGCGATCGGCCGCCGGCCTTGCGCAATGCCTGCCTGTCCTATCTGTGCGCCGCGGGCGACACCGGGCTCGCCGCCGCCCAGTTCGAATCCGCCGGCAACATGACCGACAGCCTGGCGGCGCTGGCCGAGCTCGCCGCCACCGACCTGCCGGCGCGGGAGGCAGCACTCGCCGCCTTCCACGCGCGGTGGAAAGACGAGGCGCTGGTGCTCGACAAATGGTTCAGCATCCAGGCCACGTCGCGCCGGCCGCAGACGCTGGACGAGGTGCGCCGCCTGATGCGGCACCCGGATTTCGACCTGCGCAACCCCAACCGCGTGCGCGCCCTGGTCGGCGCCTTCGCTGCCGGCAATCCGGTGCGCTTCCACGACGCCTCGGGCGCCGGCTACCGCCTGCTGGCCGACGTGCTGCTCGCGCTCGACCCGCAGAACGGCCAGACGGCGGCGCGCATGCTCGACCCGCTCGGCGCCTGGCGCCGGCAGGATGCCGCCCGCGGCGCGCTGATGCGGGCCGAGCTGGAGCGCATCCTGGCCCTGCCGGGCCTGAGCCGACTGAGCTACGAAAAGGCGTCCAAGGCGCTGGCGTGACCGGAGCGCGATCGCCGGAGGCCGAAGGATCGCTGGAGGCCGAAGGCCAGCAGGCCCGCGCCACCAGGGCAGGGCCGGCCGCAGCGCGGTAAAGTGAAGTTCGTCGTCCGTCATCGCGCCGGTGAAGGCTCGGACCGGCAGCACGCCGACGCCGGCAGCCTCGATGGCGGCCGCGTGCCAGGAGTCGAGCGGCCATCCCAGGACCAGCAGCGCCGGGCGCCCCTGCGGCGCCATCGTCGCCAGCGCCTCCGGCAGCGCTGCGGGGGTGAAGCCGTCGCGCGCGGTGGAGAACACCGGGCGGTGCGCGGTGCAGCGGCAGTCGGGCATGGTGACCTCGCGCCCCAGCAGCACCGCCACCATGCCGGCCGAGAAGTCGGGGCTGGCGATCAGCGGCAGGTCGCGGTACTCCGACCGCGCGATCCAGTCCGCTGTCGCCTGCGTCATCGAGAACTGGCGGTCCCATTGCATCGCCAGCGACTGCGCGCCGGCCACGGCGCCGAGCGCAAGCAGTGCGAGCGTGGGCAGCGCACCGGTCGCCGCCGGCTGGCGCGCGCGCGCCAGCCGCGCGGCAGCACACGAACGCCACCCACACGATCCCCAGTGGCGGATCGCGACAGATGGACGAGATGGCCGACCGCGACGGCGCCGGCCAGCGTCAGTGCGAAGACGCCGGCAGCCGCAGGTCGCGCCGGAAGATCCATCCCAGCGCGCCGAGCAGTGCCGTCGCCACCAGCAGACGCGGCAGCAGCTCGGTCAGGGTCGCCCCCTCGCGCACGTAGAAGGCGAAGAACCCCCCCGGAATGCGCACCGGGATCAGCCCGGCATCCAGGGAGCGCAGGAAGGTCTTGAGCAGATGCCCCGGGCTCAGCGCCAGCTCCAGCGGCCTGGTGATCTCGCGGCTCTGGTCGGGCGCAGGCCAGACGGTGATGGCAACCAGCGCGAGGCTCGCGGCGTAGATCGCGGCACCTGCCGCGAGGCGCCGCCGGCCCGGCCGGCCCAGGCGGTCCGCCAGATACTCCAGCGCCAGTGCCCCCGACAGGATGCTGGCGTAGACATTGGTGTTGGCGAGCAGCGCCAGCAGTACGGCATTGCCGATCACCGCCTCCGGCCGGGACACCCGGCACCGGGCGTAGAGCAATGCCAGCAGCACGGCGATGCCGTAGTTGCGGCTGATCACCGTGTATTCGAAGACCATGAAATACCCGCCCAGCAGCAGCGCCCGCTCGAGCCGCGAGAAGGGGGAGGCGAGGCCGACCAGCCCGATCAGCGCCAGCCCGATCGCCCCGTGCACGAGCTTGATCGCGACCGGGCTTGCGACCACCAGGCCCGCCAGCCACAGCAGCGTGTGCCACAGCGCCGGATGCCCGTCGTAACGCTGCGACTCCAGGATGAAATGCAGCGGCGTGCGCGCCTCCTGGGCGATCGCCCAGGCCAGGATCTCGTCGCGCCACATCGCGTGATGCGCGATGTTGGCCACGAACAGCGCCGCGAAGGCGCCGGTGATCAGCAGGTCGGGCAGGCCGGTCCGCCGCTCAGCTGCCAATCGGCGCCGCCTCCGCGGGCAGGCGGGCGGCCTGTTCCTCGGTGAAGATCGCCGGCCGCGCCAGCCCCGCCCGCGCCAGCGGCACCAGCGCCGAGGTGGCGAGCACGCCCAGTCCGTAGGTCACGCTGCGGCGGAAATTGATGCTCGACGCCTCCGGGAAGTAGCGCGTCGGGCACGAGATCTCGCCGATCCGCATGCCGAAATACGCCGCCTGGGCCAGCATCTGGTTGTCGAAGACGAAATCCTCCGAGCAGGCCAGCAGCGGCAGCCGGGTGAGCACGGCGCGGCTCCACGCGCGATAGCCGGTGTGGTGCTCGGACAGCTTCTGGCGCATCAGCAGGTTCTGCACCAGCGTCAGCCCCCGGTTGGCGACGTATTTCCACACCGGCATCCCGCCGGCCAGCGCGCCGCGGCCGAGGATGCGCGAGCCCAGCACCACGTCGAACTCCTCGGAGGCGATCATCGAGGCCATGGCCGGCACCAGCTTCGGCGAGTACTGGTAGTCGGGGTGGAGCATCACCACGATGTCGGCGCCGCGGGCCAGCGCCGCCGCGTAGCAGGTTTTCTGGTTGCCGCCGTAGCCGCGGTTGCGGTCGTGCCGCAGCGTGTGGATGCCGAGCTTGCGGGCGAGCGCGACCGTGCCGTCGGAGCTGGCGTCGTCGGTCAGGATCACGTCGTCCACCAGCTGCCGCGGCAGGTCGGCATAGGTGCGCTCCAGCGTGCGCGCCGCGTTGTAGGCCGGCAGGACGACGGTGACACGCTTTCCTTCGAGCATGGCCCGATCTTGCCCGGCGCTGACGTCGCCGTACAAGATCGCGCGCAACACAAAATGAAGGCCCTCCGCGCCTCCCTCCGCTCAGCCCTTCCCGCCCCACACATAGAGGATGTCCGGCTCGCGCTCCTCGTTGTCCGCGCCATCGGTCATCCGCGCCACGCGGAACCCATGCCGCTCGTAGAAGGCCCGGGCGCGATTGTTGCGCTGGAGCTTCACAGCCGCAGGCCCGCCGGGCAAGCGCCCTTGGCGTGGGCGAGCAGCGCGGTGCCGACGCCCTGCCGCCAGTGCCCGGGCCGGATGTAGAGCTGCGCCACCCAGTCGTCGTGCAGCGCCATGTAGCCGCGCAGCGCACCCGCATCCTCGGCCACCGTCACGCGCCGCCGCCGGGATCAGCGTGCCGGCGATCCACGCCCGCACCTCGTGCGGCGGGTGCGCCCAGCGGACAAGCGGCAGCGCCGCGGCGCGCGCCGACAGGTCGATCTCGGCGACCGCAGCCGCGTCGGCCGCCGTCGCCGGACGCAGGATCATCCGACCCGGTTCGCCACCAGGTCGGTCACCACGGCGGGATCGGCCAGCGTCGAGGTGTCGCCCAGGCTGTCGGTCTCGTTGGCGGCGATCTTGCGCAGGATGCGGCGCATGATCTTGCCCGACCGCGTCTTGGGCAGCCCGGCGCCCACTGGATCGCGTCGGGCGCGGCGATCGGCCCGATCTCCTTGCGCACCCAGCCCACCAGCTCCTTGCGCAGGGCATCGGTCGGCTCCTCGCCCAGCTTCAGCGTCACGTAGGCGTAGATGCCCTGGCCCTTGATGTCGTGCGGGAAGCCCACCGCCGCCTCGCCACCTGGGTGGAGCCGCAACAAGCTTTCCCACCTCACCATGCCCATCCTGTGGCCGGACACGTTGATCACGTCGTCCACCCGCCCGGAGATCCAGTAGTAGCCGTCCGCATCCCGCCGCGCCCCGTCGCCGGTGAAATACAGCCCCTTGAACGTCGAGAAATAGGTCTGCACGAACCGCTCATGGTCGCCGAACACGGTACGCATGATCCCCGGCCAGGGCTGGCGCAGGCACAGCATCCCCTCGGCGGCGCCGGTCAGCTCCCTGCCCTCGGCATCGACGATCAGCGGGAACACGCCCGGCAGCGGCCTGGTCGCCGAACCCGGCTTCTGGGCGATCGCGCCGATCAGCGGCGAGATCAGGATGCCGCCCGTCTCGGTCTGCCACCAGGTGTCCACGATCGGGCAGCGCCCGTCGCCGACCACGCGGTGGTACCAAAGCCAGGCCTCGGGGTTGATCGGCTCGCCGACGCTGCCGAGCAGCCGCAGGCTGGCCCGAGGGTCGATCACCCGCGCCTCGCCCTCGCGCATCAGGCTGCGGATGGCGGTCGGCGCGGTGTAGAAGATGTTGACCTTGTGCTTGTCCACCACCTGCCAGAACCGGCTGGCATCGGGATAGGTGGGCACGCCCTCGAACATCTGCGGGTAATGGCGCCGTTGGCCAGCGGCCCGTAGACGATGTAGCCGTGCCCCGTCACCCAGCCGACATCGGCGGTGCACCAGTAGACCTCGCCGTCCTTGTAGTCGAACACCAGCCGATGGGTGTAGGCCGCCCACACCATGTAGCCGCCCGTGGTGTGCAGCGCGCCCTTCGGCTTTCCGGTCGATCCCGACGTATACAGGATGAACAGCGGGTCCTCCGCGTTCATCGGCTCCGGCGCGCAGTCGGCGGAGGCCGCCGCGCACAGCGCCCCCGCATCGTGGTCGCGCCCCGCCTGCATCGGCACGTCGCCGCCGGTCACCTTCACCACCAGCACATGCGCGACGTCCGGGCAGTGCTTCAGCGCCGCGTCCAGGTTGGTCTTCAGCGGCACCTTGCGCCCGCCGCGGCGGCCTTCGTCAGCGGTGATCACCACCTTCACGCCGGCATCCTGGATGCGCTGGGCCAGGCTGTCCGGGGAGAAGCCGCCGAACACCACCGTGTGGACTGCGCCGATCCGCGCGCAGGACAGCATGGCCACCGCCGCCTCCACCACCATCGGCAGGTAGATGCAGACCCGGTCGCCCTTCTTCACGCCCAGCGATTTCAGCACGTTGGACATGCGGCAGACCATCTCGTGCAGGGCGCGATAGGTCACGTGCCTGGACTGGTTGGGATCGTCGCCCTCCCAGATGATCGCGGTCATGTCGCCGCGGCCGGCGACGAGGTGGCGGTCCAGGCAGTTGGCGGAGGCATTGAGCACCCCGTCCTCGAACCACCCACCTTCACCTCGCCGTCGAACCCGCCGGAGCGCATCTTGGTCGGCGCCGTCATCCAGGTGATGCGGTTGCTCTCGCGCTTCCAGAACGCATCGGGATCGCGCGCGGCCTCCTCGGTCATCGCCGCATGCTGCCCGGCGTTGACCAGCGCCGCGGCGGCGATCTCCGGCGTCACCGGGAAAAGGGTGTCGGTCATTGCTTGTGCTCTCCTGGACGCTAAAGCCCGGCGTCTTGAGGCCGTAAGCGCGCCGTCCTTGATCTCGATCATAACCGCTTCCAGCCGGTCGCCAAGGCACGGGCCGGCCGTGCACACCCCGTCCGTGATGCGGAACTCGGCGCCGTGCATGGCGCAGATGATGCGCTGCCGGTCATGCGACAGGAACCGGTCGGGCGCCCAGTCGAGCGGCACGCCGATATGCGGGCAGGAATTGACGTAGACGCGCACGGCGTCGCCCTGGCGCACCGCGAACAGGCCGATGAAGCCGCCCGGGGCGGGAAGCCCTTGGCGCCGCCGTCGGGGATATCTTCAACGGGGCAGAGAAGACGAAGAGTCAAGGGTCTTCTTTTTCTGTAGAAAAAGAAGCAAAAAGACTTTTGTCCGTTATTCGTTCCGTGGCGCCGGGGTGCCGCCGCCCCAAACGGACCAAAGTTTTTTGGTTCTTTTTTTCAAAAAAGAACACCCTTACTTCCCCTTATACCCGCCCATCCCCGCAATCAGCTTCCAGTGCTCCTCGCTCACCGGCATCACCGACAGCCGCGATTGCCGGATGAGCGCGAGCTCGGCGAAGCGGGCATCCGCCTTCAGCGCCGCCAGCGTCACCGGCGTCTTCAGCGGCGCCACCGCCTTCATGTCCACGCACACCCACTCGCCCTTCTCGCCCTCCTCCACGGTCGGGTCGGGATAGGCTTCCCTTACCACCTCCACCACGCCCACCACCTCCTTGCCGATGTTGGAGTGGTAGAAGAATGCCCGGTCACCCTTCTTCATGGCCTTCAGGTAGTTGCGGGCCATGTGGTTGCGCACTCCGGTCCAGGGCTCGACCTTGTTGGCGACCTGCTGCTCCCAGGAAAAGGCGTCGGGCTCCGATTTTACCAGCCAACGGTTCATGTGCCCCTCGCGATGTTGGCCAAATCCGGCCCGGTGGGATAAATCTCGCCATCTTCTACAGGACGTTGCGTTGGACGCCAGCCGCAGCCTGCACCGCTTCGCCAATCCGGGCCGCTTCCTGCGGCTGTCCGCACGCGTGCTGCCGTTCCTGGCCCTGCCCGGGCTGTTGCTGACGCTCATCGGGCTGGGCTGGGGCCTGCTCCTGGCGCCGGCCGACTGGCAGCAGGGCGATGCGGTGCGCATCATCTACGTCCATGTCCCAGCGGCCTGGCTCGCCTCGGCGCTCTATGCCGGGCTGGCCGTGTGCTCGGTCCTGTCCCTGGTCTGGCGCCACCCGCTGGCCGACCTCGCGGCGGCGGAGCTCGGCCCGGTCGGCGCCGGCTGCGCCGCGCTGTGCCTCGCCACCGGCAGCCTGTGGGGCAAGCCGATGTGGGGTGCATGGTGGGTGTGGGACGCGCGGCTGACCAGCATGCTGGTGCTGCTGTTCCTCTATCTCGGCCACATCGCCCTGATCCGCGCCTTCGACAGCCCGGAGCGCGGCTACCGCGCCGCCGCGATCCTGGCCCTGATCGGCATCGTCGACCTGCCGGTGATCAAGTTCTCCGTGGACTGGTGGAACACGCTGCACCAGCCGGCCAGCATCAGCTTTACCGCGGCGCCGACCATGTATGCCGGCATGCTGTGGCCCCTGCTGCTGGCGGCGCTGGGCATGAGCCTGGGGGCCGGCGCGATCGTGACGGCGCGGCTGCGGGCGGCGGTGATGGAGCGGCGCATCCGCGGCCTGCTGTTGGCGCGCGCCCAGGCCGCCGGATGACGCATTTGACCTATATCATGGCCGCCTACGGCCTTGCCGTGGCCCTGGCGCTGGCCTTCGCGCTGGACGCCTGGCGCCGCCTCGGCCGCGCCCGCCGCCGGCTGGCTGAAATCGACCCGCGTGCAGCCCGTGAGGAGACATGACCCGCAAGCGCCGCCGCCTGATCGTGCTGCTCGCCGCGGGCGCCTGCCTTGCCGCTGCGGCCGGCCTCGTGCTGTCGGCGCTCAGCGACAGCATCGTCTTCTTCCTCGCACCGTCCGATCTTGCCGCCAAGGCCCCGCCGCCCGGCCGCAGCTTCCGCCTCGGCGGGCTGGTGGAGGCCGGCAGCGTCACCCGCGAGCGGGTGGACGGCAAGCCCGCCGCCCGCTTCCGCGTCACCGACGGCGGCGCTGCCGTCACTGTCACCTATGCCGGCATCCTGCCCGACCTGTTCCGCGAAGGGCAGGGCGTGGTGGCGCTCGGCACGATGCGGCCCGATGGCGGGTTCACCGCCTCCGAGGTGCTGGCCAAGCACGACGAGACCTACATGCCGAAGGAGGTGGCCGAGGCGCTGCGCAAATCCGGCCACTGGAATCCGAGCGAGGGGCCTCCGCCGCCGGCCGCGTCCTGGAACACGCTGACCGCCCCGAAGGCCGCCGGCGGCGGCTAGTGTCCTGAATCTGAAGCTCGCCGTAGGACGCGAACCTCAGATTCAGGACACGAGCGCCTTGGTTTCAGTGACCTGCCTATCCCCTACGTTCGCCATCTAAGTATGGCGAACTTCGGGGGCAGGACACCAGCGCCCTCTTGCCCGCCAGCCGCCATCCCGGCAGGTTCGGCGCCGATGAACGCTTCCACGGCGCGCCCCACGCTCTCGCCGCTGCATCGGCTCTGGCGGCTGCTGCCCGCCGAGCGGCGGCGGCGCCTGTTCGCGCGCACCACCGCCCTGCTGGCCCCGCGGCCCGACCGGCCGCCGCCGCCGGTGCAGGCCGGTATCGCCGTGGTGGGCGAGCTGTCGCGGCCCTCCGGCCTGGGCGAGGCGGCGCGGCAGATGCGCGGCGCCTTCGACGCGCTGGGCGTGCGCAACTGGGGCGTCGATACCGAGACCGGCGAGGTGCCCGACCTTCCGCCCGGCGCGGCACTGCTGGTGCACGTGAACCCGCCGGTGCTGCCCTTCGCGCTGCTGCGCTCCCGCGCCGGCTGCTGCGCGGGCGCCGGGTGATCGGCTACTGGGCCTGGGAACTGCCCACCGTGCCGCCGGCATGGCGCGCGGGGCCGGGCTTCGTGCATGAGGTCTGGGCGCTGTCGCAGTTCACCGGCGCCGCGATCGCGACCATCCTGCCGCCCGGCATGAAGCTGCGCGTGGTGCCGATTCCGCTGGCAACCCCGGTGCCGTCCGCCCTGCGCCGCGCCGATTTCGGCCTGCCGGAGGGGCCGGTGGTGGTCCTGGCCTCGTTCAGCCTCGCCTCCAGCTTCGTGCGCAAGAACCCGCTCGGCGCGATCGCCGCCTTCCGCGCCGCCTTCGGCACGCGGGCGGACCGGCTGCTGGTGCTGAAAGTCGGCAATCCGGGCCATTTCCCGGCCGATTTCGCCGCGATCGAGGCGGCGGTGGCCGGCGCGCCGAACATCCGGCTGGAGACGCGCGCCTTCCCCGCCGCCGATGCCCACGCGCTCACCGCCTGCGCCGACATCGTGTTGTCGCTGCACCGGTCCGAGGGGTTCGGCCTCGTGCCAGCCGAGGCGATGCTGCTGGGCGTGCCGGTGGTCGCCACCGGCTGGTCGGGCAACATGGATTTCATGGATGCCGACAGCGCAGCCCTGGTGCCGTACACCCTGGTCCCGGCCCGCGACCCGCGCGGCGTGTTCGAGGCCGAGGGCGCGCACTGGGCGGAGCCCGACATCGCCGCCGCCGCCGCGCAGCTGGTGCGCCTCGCCGATGATCCGGCCGCGCGCGCCGGCCTCGGCGCAAACGGCCGGGCAACGGCACGGCGCCGGCTGGGCCTCGCCCCGGTGCGCGATGCGCTCGCCGGGATCGGGCTCGCCGCATGAAGGTGCTGGTCTGGCAATGGGGCCGGCGCGGGGCCGGGCCGCGCTACGCCGCCGACCTTGCGCGCAACCTCGGTCGCCTGCCCGGGGTCACCGCAATGCTCTCGCTGTCCGCCCAGGCGGAGCTGCTGGGCACGGCCGCCCCGCCCGAATGCGTGCTGCCCTTCTCCACCTATACCGGCCTGCTCAGCCTGCTGCTGCGGCTGCCCGGTCTGCCGATCCGCGTCGCGCTGCTCTCGCGGCAGCTGCGGCGCCTCGCGCCCGACGTCGCCATCTGCGCCATGCCCGCCGCCCTCGACCTCGCCATGGCCGTGGCCCTCGCCCGCATCGGCGTGCCCTATTTCGTCGTCGTCCACGATGCCGACCCCCATCCCGGCGACGGCATACCGCTGCAGATGCCGCTGCAACGCGCCCTGATCCGCCATGCCTTCGGCCTCATGGCCATGACCGGCCATGTCGCCGACCGCCTCCGCGCGCTCGACCAGGTCGGCCCCCGCGCGCTGGTCATGACCCGCCTGCCTCCCTTCGAGTTCGGCGCCCCGCCGCCGCCGCCCCGCGCCCATGGCGGCCGCCTCCGCCTGCTCAGCTTCGGCCGCCTGCTGCCCTACAAGGGCATCGACCTGCTCGCCGACGCCATGGACCGGATCGGCCCGCGCGACGACATCGAGCTCCGCGTGGTCGGCAGCGGCCCCGAATCGCCGGAACTCGACCGCCTGCGCGCCCTGCCCAACGTGCAGGTCGAAAACCGCTGGGTGCCGGAGGCCGAGGTCGGCGCCATCCTCGCCTGGTCCGACGCGCTGGTCCTCTCCCACCGGGAGGCCAGCCAGTCCGGCGTCGCCGCCGCCGCCATCGCCGCCCGCCGCTGGGTCGTCGCCACCCGCGTCGGCGGCATTGCCGAGCAGCTCGCGGCCGAGCCCCTCGCCCGGCTGTGCGAGCCGGACGCCGACAGCCTGGCCGACGCGCTGCGCAGCCTCGTCGCCGATCCCCCGCGCCAGGATGCCGCCCCCGATCCGGCGATGGCATGGACCGAGGTGGCCACCCGCCTGGCCGCCGACCTGCGGGTCGCGCTCGACGGCCGCCACGGCGCGGATTCGTCGCGCTGATGGACAGTTGGCCCGCCGGACAGGTAGGCTGGGGCATGATCAGACAGGCAGTCGACAGCCTCCAGTCCGGCCTGCAATCGGCGCTGCTGCCCGATCACCCGTGGCTCGCCGCCGCGGCCGTTCGCCTCGTCGCCTTCGTCGACACCATGCTGCTCGAACCGGGCGGCCGCTACTTCTGGCCCACCGGCGTCGCGGCGCTGATCGTGCTCGCCATCGCCTATGCGCTCCGGCCCGACTGGCGCGCCCGCTGGGGGCGGGAGGGGTTCCTCCGCTTCGTCGTGCCGCGCGGCTTCTTCAGCCATCCCTCGACCTGGACCGACCTCAAGCTCAACCTCGCCAACTACCTGATCTCGCCCTTCGTCAATGTCGGATGGCGCTTCACCGCGGCGTGGTTCGCGGTGCAGGTGGCGGCGCTGATGGCGGCCGCGTTCGGCCCTGCGCCGCACGCGGCGGACTGGACTGTCTGGACCCTGCTGGCCTTCTCGATCCTGTTCATGATCGCCGACGATTTCGGCTACTGGGTGTTCCACTACCTCGCCCACACCGTCCCCGCACTGTGGGCCTTCCACAAGGTGCACCATTCGGCCGAGGTGCTGACCCCGCTGGTCGCCGGCCGCCTGCATCCGGTGGAGGCGATCCTGCTGCCGATCTTCCGCGGCGCCGCCTCGGGCCTGGTGGCCGGCCCCGCCCTCTACTTCTTCGTCTCGGAGGGCCACACGCTGACCGTGTTCGGCGTCAGCCTCGTCGCGATGTTCTTCGCCTTCGCCGGCAACCAGCTGCTCCACGCCCACGTGCCGATCTCCTGGGGCGACCGGCTGAACCGCATCGTCGTCAGCCCCGCCACGCACCAGATCCACCACAGCATCGAGCGCCGCCACTGGGACAAGAACATGGGCGGCCTGCTCGCCGTCTGGGACTGGATGTTCGGCACGCTGTATCTGCCGGATTCGCGCCAGCAGCTGACCTACGGCGTTGCCCCCGACCTCCCCCAGCCCCATCCCGGCCTGGTCGCCGCCTGGCTCCGCCCCTTCTGGGACATGCTGCCGCGCCGGCTCAGGGAGCTGCGCTGGCGCTCCGGCCGCCGCGCGGTGCCGTGACCCGGTAGCGCAGCAGCGGCAGCAGGCGCAGCGCCAGCACCCGCCCGCCCCGCACGTCGATCGCCGCCGCGCCGCCGGTCCAGCGCAACCCCGGCTCCGGCGCGTGCCAGCCGGCATCCAGCCGGGCGTCGTCCAGCGCCAGCGCCGTCCCGTCCAGCGCAACCGCGGCGACCGCGACGCCCAGCCGCCGGTGATCCGCCGCCTCCGGCGCGATCTGGGCCGGACAGGCAGTGCGCGAGCGCAGCAGCGCGCGCCGCGCCCCGGCCGGCAGATCGAATTCCAGCCCGCCGCCTGCCGCCCGGCCCGCCACCGGCCGCCCATCCACCAGCAGGCACGGCGCGGCATCCGGGCTGCTTCCATGGCCCAGCGCCTCGGCCCGGTCCAGCAGCGCCGCCCGCGCCGCCGCCAGCGCCGGCCCGGCCACCACCAGCGGCGCGCAGCCGGCGGCCTCCCACATGCCGCGGGCGAAATCGGGATGCAGCTGCGCCGCCCCGCCGCCATTGGCGAAGGCGCCGCGGTTGCCGGTGTCGAGGTAGGTCTCCACCGCCAGCCCTTCGGCCATGACCACGTCATGCCGGTCGAGCTCGACATGCCAGTAGGTGATGCGCCCGGCCGGCTCCTGCCGGATCGTGGCCCCGTTCACCAGGTAGCGCACCGGCACCAGGATTCCCGGCTCGAGATGCACCGCATGGTCGGGGCTCAGCAGCAGGTCGCGATGCGGGGCGCCGGGGCCGAAGGCGTCTTGCGTCACGCGCACCGGCAGCACGTCCTGCGGCCGGGCATGCCGCCGGCAATCCAGCGTGCGGTGGCCGATCCAGACAATCGCGGCAAGCCGGCCGGACCGGGTCGGCAGCCGGTCGCCCACCCGCAGCGCCTCCACCGCGACCTCGCCGGCGGCGGTGAGCAGCCGGCTGCCGGTGGCGAAGCAGGGGGCTGCCGCGGTGGTCAGCACCTCGTGGCCCTGCCCGTTCAGTGCCACCGCGAAATCGGCGGACTGGTAGTCGCCCTGCAGCAGCAGCGTGGCAAGCGGAACGTTCACCTGGAACAGGGTCAGCGTGCCCGGATTGCCGGGGCTGCCGGGCGTGAAGGTCACGCTGTCGACCGAAGGGAGGCCGAGATCGATGCTGTCGCCCGGCCGGAACCCGGCGATGACGCCGCCGAACCCGTGGCTCGCCAGGTCCAGCGCCATGGCGCCGTGGCTGTTCAGGAAGGCGACCGTCTGCCCCGCGCCCACCTCGCCGGTCATCGCCAGCGTGGCGAAGCTGAGCGTGATCGTGCCCGTGCCCGTCACCCCGCCGAGGCTCGCGGTGGCGCCGTCGAGCGCGATCGTGCCGAAATTGGCGATCGAGCCGAAGGCGGTCAGCGACGGGGTGCTGCCGGCGGCATGCAGCCGCAGCAGGTTGGCGTTGGTGAAGCCGCTGCCGCCCAGGATGCGCAGCGGGGCGGAGAGGTCCATCACCCCCGGGTTCTCGAACGCCGCCCCCACGCCGCCGACCAGATAGATGTCCACCTCGCCGGTGCCGCTGCCGGTGGCCATGGTGCCGTAGTTGGTCACCGTGCCGAACGCGGCCAGCGTCGCCGTGCCGGCATTGTTGAAGATCACGCGCGTGTCCACCATCAGCTGCGTGGTGCCCAGGTCGAGCTTGAACGCGTCCTGGTAGTCGATCGTCACGTTGGAGATCGGCATGCCCGACAGATCGGGCTCGGCGGTCGCCGAATTGATCAGCGCGGTGTCGCCGCCGCCGGGCGCAACCCCGCCGGCCCAGTTGGTGCCGACGTTCCACACGCCGTATCCGGTGTTCCAGACCTTCGTCGCCATGAACGCAGCTCCCGCGGGGACAAGACCGGCGACGAGCATGGCCGCTCACACCATCGCACTCATTGATCTGGCGCAACACCGCCCGGCCGGGCTTGCACCTGCCTGGGGCGGGTGCTGTCCTTCGCCGGCCGCCAACAGGAGAGCCGCCATGCCCGACCCCAGGACCAGCGCCCGTGAGCTCGAGCTGCGGGAGATCGCCCACCGCGTGCTGCCCGCCGGCGGCTTCGGCAACGTCTCGACCGAGATCGTCATCCGCGAGGGCAGCGGCGGCCGGGTGCGGGACGTCAGCGGCAACGAATATGTGGACTTCCTGCTCGGCTCCGGCCCGATGTTCCTCGGCCACTGCCACCCCGACGTCACCGCCGCCGTGCAGGCGCAGATTGCCCGCGGCCTCACCTTCTTCGCCAACAACGAGCACGGCATCCTGCTCGCCGAGGCGATCGTGGACGCGATGGCCTGCGCCGACCAGGTGCGCTTCTGCTCCTCCGGCACCGAGGCCGACGCCTACGCCATGCGCCTGGTCCGCGCCTTCCGCGGCCGCGAGAAGATCCTGAAATTCGAGGGCGGCTACCACGGCATGAGCGACTGGGCGCTGATGAGCCTGGCCCCCAAGCGGCTGGCCAACTTCCCGGTGCCCGTCCCCGACTCCCCCGGCATCCCGCGCGCCCTGCAGAACGAGGTGCTGGTCGCCCCGTTCAACGACGCCGACCTCGCCGTCAGCATGATCCGCGAGCACGCCGACGAGCTGGCCGGCGTCATCGTCGAGCCGTTCCAGCGCCTGATCCCGCCCGTGCCGGGCTTCCTCCAGGCCCTGCGCGACGTGACCCGCGCGCTCGGCATCCCGCTCATCTTCGACGAGGTCGTCACCGGCTTCCGCTTCGCCTATGGCGGCGCGCAGGAGCTGTATGGCGTGGTCCCCGACCTGTGCACGCTGGGCAAGATCGTCGGCGGCGGCTTCCCGCTGTCGGCCATTGCCGGCCGCGCCGACATCATGGCCCAGTTCGACCGCGCCAAGGTGGGCGACGAGCGCTTCATGACCCAGGTCGGCACCCTGTCCGGCAATCCGGTTGCCGCCGTCGCCGGCCTCGCCTCGCTCGAGGTGCTGCGCCGCCCCGGCACCTACGAGCGCGTCTTCGCCACCGGCCAGGCGCTGATGGATGGCATGCAGGCCCAGCTCGAGGACGCCGGCATCCCCGGCCAGGTGATCGGCATTCCGGTGATGTTCGACGTCGTCTTCGCCGAAGGCGAGATCCGCGACTACCGCGGCGTCCAGCGCGGCGACGCGGCACGCCTGCGGCGCTTCAACCAGGTGCTGCGCGAGCACGGCGTGCTCAAGGGCGACAGCAAGTTCTACGTCTCCACCGCGCACACGGCGGACGACGTGAAGCACACGCTGGACGCCTTCGCCGCGGCGGTCGCCGCGGAGAAGCGGCTGATGCAGGTGCCGGCCTGAAGCGTGCGGCTGCCCCTCACGGGTTCTCCCGCTTCAGGGCTTCGGCAAGGCTGACCTGCCCCGATCCCCGCGGCAGCGGCTTCGGCTGCCCGGGCGCCGGCGCCCATCCGGTCAGCATGGCGAGCCGCAGCGTCACCGGATAGCGCCCTTCCGCCTCCGGCAGCCCCGCCAGCGCCATCGGGAACAGGGCGCGCGGCGGAATGCGGCGATCGCGCTCGGCCACCGCATTGGTCTCGCCGGCGGCACGCAGGTCGCGCAGCAGGGCGAGCGGATCGGCATAGGCCAGCGTGACGTCCTCGGCATCGGCCACCGGCAGCGCGAACCCGGCGCGCTGGAGCAGCCCGGCGCAGTCCCGCAGGTCGGGGAAGGGCGAGCCGGGGGGCTACGCCCCGCCCGTCAGCGCCGCCTCGGCCGCGGTCAGCGCGTGGCGAAGCGCGTCGAGCGTGCCGAGCGCCGGCAGGCTGGCCAGGAACATCCCGTCGGGGGCCAGCGCCATCCGCAGCTGGATCAGCGCGCCCGGCAGGTCGTTGACCCAGTGCAGCGCCAGATTGGCCACGATCAGGTCGAAGCTGGCCGGCGCAAAGGGCAGGAACTCCTCGTCAGCGGCCACGGCCGGGCCGCCGGCGGCGGCGGCCATGGCGGGGGACAGGTCGGTGCTGACGACCTCGATGCCGCGCGCGCGCAGCCTCGGCGCGACGGCGCCGCGCCCCCCCATGTCGAGCGCGCGGCTGAACCGCCGCGTCGTGTCGTCCAGCCGGTCCAGCAGCCGCTCCGCCACGTCGTCCAGGATGTCGGCGACGGATCCGCGCGTTGCGGCCGCCCGGTCACGGTGCCGGCGTACGGCGCGGCGGTCGAAGACGTGCTGGCTATCCATCACCCCCATGTGCCTCCGGCCGGCGTTGCTGCCAAGCGGCGCGCGGGGGTAAACTGCGCCATCGCTTTGAGGAAGGGTCCCGCAATGAACGCATCGGACATCGCCGCCGCCCGCACGGCCGCCGTTTCCGCCACGATCGAGCGCATCCGCGGCATCGAGCGCAGCCAGGGCATCAGCCGCCCGTCGCTCGCCGCCATCCGCGCCGAGATGCTTGCCCTCGCCGCCCAGGAGCATCTGTTCCCGACCAGCGAGTTCCCGCCACCCCCCAACGGCGAGAAGGGCAGCCGCCGCTACCTCCTCCAGGAGGACGCCGACAACCGCTTCGCGCTCTACATGAACGCGCTCAACCCCGGCAACGAGACCAAGCCGCACGACCACACCACCTGGGCCTGCATCGCCGGCGTCGAGGGGCAGGAGCTCAACAAGGTCTACCGCCGCACGCCCGCCGGCATGGAGATCGACCACGAGTACATGGTCGAGCCCGGCACCGCCATCGCCTTCCTGGCCGACGACATCCACTCCATCCACACCACCGGCACCCGTCCCACCCGCCATTTGCACATGTACGGCCTGGCGCTGGAGAAGCTCGACAACCGGATGGCCTATGATCCGAAAACCGGGGAGGCGATCCCCTACAACGCCAATTTCATGAAGCCGACGGCGAACCGGGCATGAAGCGGATCGACGCCGCGACCCTGCGCGGCTGGATCGGAGACGGCGCGGAACTGGCCATCCTTGA
>JBGAIK010000074.1:0-20070 GCA_044225615.1 Acetobacteraceae bacterium
GGCTCACGGCGCCAGTCTTGGCCAGGCGCCGGGCGGGGTCAAGGCCCGGGGCGCGGCGCCCCGGGCCCGACCAGGTCAGAGCGCGGCCAGCACCGCCTCTGCGCGGCTGACGTCGAAGCCGCCGGGAGCCTCGATGGCGAGGTGGGTCACCTTGCCGTCTTCGGCCACGAGGGCGAAGCGCTGGCTGCGCACGCCCATGTTGCGCGGTACCAGGTCGAGCTCGAGCCCCATCGCCTTGGTCAGCGCGGCCGAGCCGTCGGAGAGCATCAGGATATCCTCGCCCACGCCCTGGTCCTTGCCCCACGCGCCCATGACGAAGGCGTCGTTGACGGCCATGCAGACGACGGTGTCCACGCCCTTGGCCTTCAGGGCGGCGGCGTTCTGCACGAAGCCGGGCAGATGCTTGGCCGAGCAGGTGGGGGTGAAGGCGCCCGGCACCGCGAACAGCACCACCTTCTTGCCCTTGAAGATGTCGTCGGTGGAGACCTCCTTGGGCCCCTCCGCGGTGGCCTTCATCAGCTTCATGGACGGGATGGCATCGCCAACCTTGATCTGGCTCATGGGTACTCGCTTCCTCGGGTTGCTCCGGCCGGAAGCAGCCCGGGCCGGATGTGGCTGCATGTCGCATTTAGAGCGGAATCGCCGCGGCAGACAAATCCGCCCGCCGCACCGCGCCATGCTTGCGCCGCGGCGCAACACCGCCAAGATAGGGGGCATGGCCCGCAAATCCGCCCCGCCTGCCACCCAGCCTGATGACGATGACGACGACGCGCTGCCCGCCTTCGCGCCGCCGCCGCCGGTGCATTCGCGCGAGACCTCGCTGGCCGGCCAGGTGCTGATCGCCATGCCGGCCATGGGCGATCCGCGCTTCGCCCATTCGGTGATCTATATCTGCGCCCATTCGAAGGAAGGGGCGATGGGCATCGTGGTGAACCGCCCGCTGGCCCAGCCGTCGTTCGAGGACCTGCTGAAGCAGCTCAAGATCGATCCGGTGCCGCCGGCTCGGAGCATCCGGCTCTGCGCCGGCGGGCCGGTGGAGAATGCGCGCGGCTTCGTGCTCCACACCACCGACTGGACCGACCCGGCGAGCCTGAAGGTGGACGGCACGCTGGCACTGACCGCGAGCCTGGACATATTGAAGGCGATCGCCACCGGCGGCGGCCCGTCGCAGGGCATCCTGGCGCTGGGCTATGCCGGCTGGGGACCGGGGCAGCTGGACAACGAGATGATCCAGAACGCCTGGCTGTCGGCGCCGGCCGATCTGAGCGTGATCTTCGATTCGGAGCACGACACCAAGTGGCGCCGGGCGCTGGCGGTGCTGCATGTCGATCCGCTGATGCTGTCGGGGACGGCCGGACGGGCCTAGATCATGATTGGTTCAGGTCGAACCAATCATGATCTGGCAAGTCTTTGTTTGATCGCGTGATTCACGCTTTCCGGCCTTCGGCCTCAAGCGATCACGCTTTGCTTGCTCGCGTGATTCACGCTTTCCGGCCTTCGGCCTCAAGCGATCACGCTCCGGGCTCACGCGCCGAAATACAGCTGGCTCTGCACCAGCGGGCTGCCATCGAGCTCGGCGGCGGTGTTGCCGGTGAACGCCACCTCGCCATGCACCAGCACGCAGCCGCGATCGGCGATCCGGATCGCCCTGGTGCAGGTTCTGCTCGGCCATCAGCACGGTCAGGCCCAGCCGGCGCTTCAGCGCGTCGATGCTGTCGATGGTGCGCCCCACCAGCACCGGGGCGAGGCCGACCGAAGGCTCGTCCACCAGCAGGATGCGCGGGGCGGACATGATCGCCCGCGCGAGGGCCACCATCTGCTGCTCGCCGCCGCTCATGCTCTGCACCGGCTGGGCGCGGCGCTCGCGCAGGCGCGGGAACAGCTCGTAGCACAGCGCGAGATTGGCCTTGCAGGCGCGGCGCGCCTGGGGGCGGAAGGCGCCGAGGACGAGATTCTCCTCCACCGTCAGGCGTGGGAACAGGCGGCGGCCCTCGGGCACCAGGACGATGCCGAGATCGACGATCTCCTCCGGCGCGCGGCCGACCAGGTCGTGGGCGGTGCCGTCGATCTCGGCGGCGATGCGGCCGGCGCCGGGGCGGACCAGCCCCATGATGCAGCGCATCAGCGTGGACTTGCCGTTGCCGTTGGTGCCGAGCAGCACCGCCGTCTCGCCGGCGCCGACCGCGAGCGAGACGCCATGCAGCACGCGCACCGTGCCATAGCCGGCCTCCAGCCCCTCCACGCGCAGGCTAGCGCCCAAGATAGGCCTCCTGCACGTCGGGCCGGGCCAGCACGTCGCGCGGCGCGCCCGCGGCGATCACGCGGCCGGCGAGCAGCACGACCAGCCGCTCCGCGAAGGCGGTGACGGCGCGCATGATGTGCTCGATCATCACGATCGCCATGCCCTCGGCGTTGAGCCGCAGCAGCAGGGCCAGCATCTCGTCCACCTCGCCCGGCGACAGCCCGGCCATGGTCTCGTCGGCGAGCAGCAGGCGCGGGCGGGTCGCGATGGCGCGGGCGAGTTCCAGCCGGCGGAGATCCACCTGGGTGAGGGCGCGGGGCTGCGCCTGGGCGCGATCGGCGAGGCCGACCATGGCCAGGCACTCCATGGCGCGGGCGGCGGGCGGCCGGGCGGGGGCGTAGAGCAGCGGCAGGGCGACGTTTTCCAGCACCGTCATCGAGGCGAACGGGCGCGGCAGCTGGAACGTGCGGGCAAGCCCCAGCGCCGTGCGGCGATGCGGCGGCAGGCGGCCGAGCGGCCGGCCGTCGAAGGCGATGCTGCCGTCGTGGTCGGGCAGATCGCCGGCCAGGCAGTTGACGAACGTGCTCTTGCCCGAGCCGTTGGGCCCGATCAGGCCGAGCCGCTCCCCGGCCCGCACCTGCAGATCGACGGCCTCCAGCGCCGCGAAGCCGCCGAACCGCTTGCCGAGCCCGGCGGTGGCGAGCAGCGGGCTCACGGCCGCCGCCGGAACAGGCCGATCAGGCCGTGCGGCGCGAGCGCCACGAAGCCGACCAGCAGCACGCCGACGATGAGCAGGTTGGCCGAGGACGAGATGGTCACCGTCGCCGCCTGCTGGAGCGAGGCGAGCAGGACGGCGCCGATCACCGGCCCTGACCAGTGGGCGGTGCCGCCGATCAGCGGCATGGCCATGGCGTTGACCGCATAGGCGAGCCCGAAGGCGGCATCCGGGTTCAGGTAGCCGCTGTAGTAGGGCAGCGGCACGCCCGCCAGCGCCATCAGCGCGCCGCTGAGCGTGGTGACGATCAGCTTCAGCCGCAGCGTGGGCACGCCGGCCGCCTCCGCGGCGCGATGGTCGTCGCGCAGCGCCGCAAGCCCGCGCCCAAGCCGAGCGCCTTCGATGTGGCGCGCGATGCCGACGGCGAGCAGGGCAAGGCCGAGCATGACCGTGAACACCATCTCGCCGGTGGAGGCGAACGGCCAGCCGGGGTTGCGCAGCACCACATAGGCGCCGCGCGAGCCGCCGACATAGCGCCAGTTGACCACCAGCGTGTGCAGCACCACGGCCAGCGACAGCGTGGCGATGGAGAAATACACGCCGCGCAGCCGCAGCGTCAGCGCGCCCATGCCCAGTCCGAGCAGCCCGCCCACGAGGGCGCCGGCCGGCAGCGCGGCCCAGATGCCCAACCCGGTCGCGGTGCGCAGCGCCACCGCCGCATAGGCGCCGGCGGCGAAGAAGGCGGCGGAACCGAAATTGACGTAGCCGGCATAGCCGCCCAGCAGGTTCCAGGCAGTGGCCAGAACCACGTATTGCAGCACCGCATAGCCGGCAAAATAGGCGTAGCCGATGCCGAGCCAGCGCAACGCGACCAGCAGCAGGACCGCCAGCGCGATCGAGACCGGCCAGAACGGCTTCATGTGGACACGCGGGAAGCAAGGCTCCGCCGGCCAAGGGCCGCAGGCCCTTGGATCCCGATCCTGCTGGCGGCTGGGGCGCTGGTCTTCGGTGAGTGGCACGGCCTGCTTTCTTGCGCCGCAGGCAAAAAATCCCGCCTCCGTGCTTGGCATTGTGCGGAGGCGAAACTTGAATGCCTGCGGCGCAAGGAAGAGCGAAGGTGAGCTGAAGCCCGCCCGGCATTTCGGCCAACGACCGAAGGCCGTCGATGCAGCCGCGAGCAGGGATGGGATCCAAGGGCCAATGGCCCTTGGCCGGCGGAGCACTGCCTTCTCATGCCGCCCGCCCGAACAGTCCTTGTGGCCGCACCGCCAGCACCGCCAGCAGCAGTCCGAACGCGACCGCGGGCGACCAGGACGGCCGAACAGGGTGGCGGTGACGTTCTCGATCACGCCGAAGATCAGCGCCGCGGCCACCGTGCCGCCCAGGCTCGCCATGCCGCCCATGATGACGATGGCGAAGACGCGGCCGATGAACACTTCGCCCGACCAGGGATCGACCGCCTGCACCACCGCCAGCGCCCCGCCGGCCAGCCCGGCGAGGGCCACCGACAGGCCGAAGGCGGTGCGGCGGATGCGGACGGGGTCGATGGCCAGCAGGCGCAGCGCCTCGCGGTCCTGTGCCACGGCCAGGATGGCGCGGCCGGTGAAGCTGCGCCGCAGCCACAGCCCGAGCCCCCCCAGCACCGCGAGCGATAGCGCGGCCGGCAGCAACATGCGCAGCGGCAGATCGATGGAGCCGAGCGGCCAGGTGATGGCGGCATAGGCCGGCTCCACGAAGCGCTGCTCCGGGCCGAAGCGCATGGCCATGCCGACTTCCAGGATGAACATGATGCCGAAGAAGAAGGCGAGGCCCTGGATGCCCTCGTCGCCGCGCCGCTCGAAGAAGCGGTGATAGGCGCCGAAGAACAGCGATCCCAGCAGGTGGAACGGCGGCATCAGCAGCAGCGCCAGCAGCAGCGCGTCGAGTCCGGTGGCGCCGTTGAGCACCACCACCGCGAAGGCGCCGGCCACCATCAGCGCCGGATGGGCAATGTTGACCACGTCGAGCATGCCGAAGGAGATGGCGAGCCCGCCGGCGGCGGCGGCATAGAGCCCGCCGAGCAGCAGGCCCGACACCACGGCGTTCAGCAGCAGGACGGCGTCGAATTCCATCCGCCGCCGTCAGCCCGGCGTGGCCACATAGGGCTGGCGCAGCGTGCCCGAGCGGTAGCGCTCGGGATACAGGATCACCTGCGTGCCGGGCCTGGTGAACTGTTCCAGGTCATGGCCCTGCACGCCTTGGTACTGGACCCACAGGTTGCGCTCCTCCACCCATTCGCCCTCCTCGTCGAAGCGCAGGGGGCCGATCACGGTGTCGAACTGGTTCTTGTGCATGTCGGTGGCGATGGCCGCCTGGTCGAGGCTGCCGACGCGTTTCACCGCCTGTTCCAGCACCTGCATCTGGGCATAGGCGAGCGGGGGCACGTAGAGGCCGAGCGCGTCGGTCTTCTCGCGGGCGGCGATCTCGCGGTAGCGCTTGATGAGGGCCTCGGCGCCGGGGAAGTTCATGGTCGGCTCCGGCGCGTAGACGTCCCAGCACACCAGGTTGTTCAGCAGCGGGCCGAACTGCGCCTTCAGGGCGGAGATCTGCGGCCCGATCATCGCGCCGCCGAACAGCTGGGCCTGGATCTTCGCCTCACCGGCCGCGCGCAGCATGCCGTTCGAGTCGGGCGGGTAGGAGGCGATGAACACCAGGTCGGGCTTCGCTGCGACGATGGCGCGGATGATGGGCGAGAAATCGACCGTGCCGGGCGGGTAGGAGCGGTCGTAGACCACCTTGATGCCGCGCTGGCCGGCGATGTAGCGGGCGCTTTCGGCGGCGCGCTGCAGGAAGTCGGAATCGAGTGCGGCGATGGCGACCGTGGCGGGCTTGGCGGGCAGCTTCGCGGCGATGTCGAAGAACCCCTTGGCGAAGGTCTCCTTCACCTTGGCCCCGGAGGGGGAGATGTTGAAATGCCGCTCATACTTGAAGCTGCCGTTCACGCCGGAGCCGAGCAGGGTGACGAAGGCCATCCCCTTCTGCATCACCACCGGCATGGCCGGCGCGATCATCGCGGTCGCGTAGCCGGAGATCACAAGCTCAACTTTGTCCACGTCGAGCAGCTTGGTGTAGATGCCCGGCACGGTGGCGCCGTTGCTCTGGTCGTCGTAGGTGACCAGCTCCACCTTGCGGCCGAGCAGGCCGCCCCTGGCGTTGACGTCGTCCGCCCAGATCTGCTGGGCGACCAGGGCGGCGCGGCCGTTGCCGGCCAGCCCGCCCGACAGCGACTGCGAGAAGCCGATGCGCAGCGGCGCGCCCTGGGCGCGGGCGGCGCCGGCGACGAGGGGGGCGGGCAGCGCCGCGGCGAGGCCGAGCCCGCCGAGCTGGCGGCGTGTGATGCCGGTCATGTCCGTTTGTCTCCCCTTGCTGGCCGCATCTGCGATCCTGGCACAAGCGGGTGGCAGAATCGATTTTCTGTCAAGCAACGATCGCGGCGCGGCGGTTTGCCTTGCCTCCCGTCCGGGCCGATGCCATGAACATCGCCAAACCGGGGGAGGGATCGCAATGACCACGCGTCGCGCCATTCTTGCAGCCGCCATCGGCGCCGGCTTCGCCACCCGCGCCAGCGCCGCCGATCCGTTCCGCGTCGGCCTGATCCTGCCGATGACCGGCCAGTCGCAATCGACCGGCAAGCAGATCGAGGCGGCGGTGAAGCTCTACATGGCCAGCAACGGCGACAGCGCGGCCGGCCACAAGGTCGAGGTGATCCTGCGCGACGACGCGGGCGTGGCCGACACCACCAAGCGGCTGGCGCAGGAGCTGATCGTGAAGGACAAGGTGGGCGCGCTGATGGGCTTCGGCCTGACGCCGCTCGCGCTCGCCACCGCGCCGCTGGCGACCCAGGCCAAGGTGCCGATGCTGGTGGTGGCGGCGGCGACCTCGATCATCACCGAGCGCTCGCCCTACATCGTCCGCACCTCGCAGGTGATACCCCAGACCTCCTCCGCGATGGCGCAGTGGGCGGCGGCGAACGGGATCAGGAGCGTGGTGACGCTGGTGACCGACTACGCGCCGGGGCTCGATGCCGAGAAATGGTTCACCGAGCGGTTCAAGGCCGCCGGCGGCACGGTGATCGAGAGCCTGCGCACGCCGCTGGCGAGCCCCGACTTCGCCCCCGCGCTGCAGCGCGCGGCCGATGCCAAGCCGCAGGCGATGTTCGTCTTCGTGCCGTCCGGCCAGGGGGCGGCGGTGGCCAAGCAGTTCGTGGAGCGCGGGCTCGACAAGTCCGGCATCAAGCTCATCGGAACCGGCGACGTGACCGACGACGACCAGCTGAACGGCATGGGCGATGCGATGATCGGCGTGGTCACCGCGCTGCACTACTCGGCCGCGCATCCCTCGCCGGAGAACAAGGCCTTCGTCAGCGGCTTCAAGGCGGCCAATCCGGGCATGCGGCCGAACTTCATGGCGGTGGCCGGCTATGACGGCATGCACGCGATCTACGCGGCGCTGAAGAAGACCAACGGCAACACCGACGGCACCGCCCTGGTGGAGGCGATGAAGGGCCTGACCTGGGAAAGCCCGCGCGGCCCGATCCTGATCGACCCGGCGACGCGCGATGTGGTCCACAACATCTACATCCGCAAGGTGGAGAAGGTGGACGGCGAGCTCTACAACGTCGAGTTCGACAAGATCGCCATGATGAAGGACCCGGCGAAGCCGTAAGGAAGGCAGAATTGAACAAAGAGACGGCGAGGCAGCGAGAAGGAAGGATCGGCCAGCTTCCTTCATTCCTTCTCGCTGCCTCGCCGTCTCTTTGTTCATCATATTCTTTTTCGCGCCCATGCTGACCATCCTGTTCGACGGCATCGCCTACGGCATGCTGCTGTTCGTGCTGGCGGTCGGCCTGTCGGTGACGCTCGGCGTGATGAACGTCATCAACCTCGCCCACGGCAGCTTCGCCATGGCCGGCGGCTATGCAGCCGCCGTGCTGGTGAACCGCTGGGGGGTGCCGTTCCTCGCCGCCCTGCCGCTCGCGGCACTGGCCAGCGCGGCACTCGGACTCGTGCTCGAACGCACGCTCTACGTCCATGTCTACCGCAAGAGCCATCTCGACCAGGTGCTGTTCACCATCGGCCTGGTGTTCATGTCGGTCGCGATCACCTCCTGGTCGCTCGGCGCGCAGCAGACCTTCATCCGGCTGCCGGAGTTCCTGCGGGCGCGCTACGAGGTGCTGGGCGCCTCGATCGGCGCCTACCGGCTGTTCATCATCGTGGTCTGCGGCGTGCTTGCCCTTGCGCTGCAGGCGGTGCTGGCGCGCACCCGCTTCGGCGCAAGGCTGCGTGCGGCGGTGGACGACCCGGTGGTGGCGCGCGGCCTCGGCATCGACGTCTCGCTGCTGTTCATGGTCACCTTCGCGGCAGGCTCGGGTCTCGCCGGGCTCGGCGGTGCCTTGGGTGCGGAGATCCTCGGGCTGGACCCCACCTTCCCGCTCAAGTTCATGGTCTATTTCCTGATCGTGGTCACCGTCGGCGGCAGCGCCGGCATCACCGGGCCGTTCTGCGCCGCCCTGCTGCTCGGCATCGCCGATGTGGCGGGCAAATACTACGTGCCCAGCCTCGGCGCCTTCGTCATCTACACGGTGATGATCGTGGTGCTGCTGGTGCGGCCGCAGGGGCTGTTCGGGCGATGAAGGCCGCCGCCGAGGCCCTGTTCTGGCTGGCCGCGGTGGCGAGCTGGCTCCTGCTGCCGGGACAGCATCTGCTGCTGAACGAGGTCGCGATCCTGGCGCTGTTCGCGCTGTCGCTCGATCTGGTGCTCGGCTATGCCGGCATCGTCTCGCTCGGCCATGCCGCCTTCTTCGGCGCCGGGGCCTATGCGGCGGGCATCCTGGCGGTGAACGGCCACGGCGACCCGCTGCTCGGTCTCGCCGTCGCGGCGCTGGTTGCCGCGGCACTCGGCTTCGCCACCAGCTTCCTGGTCCTGCGCGGCTCCGACCTCACGCGGCTGATGGTGACGCTGTCGGTGGCGATGGTGCTGTTCGAGCTCGCCAACCGCCTGCCGGCGCTGACCGGCGGGGCGGACGGGCTGCAGGGCATGACGGTCGGCGCCGTGCTCGGCCGGTTCGAGTTCGACATCTTCGGCTCCGTCGCCTACGGCTACAGCCTGGCCGTGCTGTTCGTGCTGTTCCTCGCCGCCCGCATCGTCGTGGGCTCGCATTTCGGCCTGTCGGTGCGCGCCGTGAAGGCCAACGCGCTCAGGGCCGCGGCGATCGGCATTCCGGTCAACGCGCGTCTGGTGGCGATCTACACGCTGGCCGCCGCCTATGCCGGCGCCGCCGGCGCGCTGCTGGCGCAGACCACGCAGTTCGTCTCGCTCGACGTGCTGGCCTTCCACCGCTCGGCCGACGTGATGCTGGCCCTGGTGATCGGCGGCACCGGCTACCTGTATGGCGGCGTGATCGGGGCCATCCTGTTCCGCGTGGCGCAGTCCTACCTCTCGGACCTCACGCCGGAATACTGGCAGTTCTGGCTCGGGCTGGTCTTCGTGCTGCTGGTGGTGGCCGGGCGCGAACGGGTGTTCGGCCTGCCGCAGGCATTGCTGGCGAGAATGCGGTCGTGAGCTGGGCGCTGGAAACCGCGGGGCTGACGCGCCGCTTTGGTGGCCTGGTCGCCACGTCGGACGTGTCGCTGCGGCTCGCGCGCGGCGCCCGCCACGCACTGATCGGCCCCAACGGCGCCGGCAAGACCACGCTGATCAACCTGCTCACCGGCGTGCTCGCCCCAAGCGCCGGCCGCATCCTGCTCGATGGCGCCGACATCACCCGCCTGCGCGCCGACCGCCGGGTGCAACGCGGCCTGGTCCGCACGTTCCAGATCAACCAGCTCTTCGCCGACTTCACCCCGCGCGAGACGGTTGCCCTTGCCGTGGCCCGCCGCCGGGGCCTGGATGGCAATCCCTGGCGCCGGCCCGGCGGCGCCCTCGCCGACGAGACCGCCGCCGTTCTCGCCCGCTTCGGCCTGCACGCCGAGGCCGATGCCCCGGTGCGCACCCTCGCCTACGGCCGCCAGCGCCTGCTGGAAATCGCCACCGCCATCGCCTGCGGCCCGCGCGTGCTGCTGCTCGACGAGCCCGCCGCCGGCGTCCCCGAAGGCGAGCGCGACGGCATCCTCGCCGGCATCGCCGCGCTGCCCAACGACGTCTGCGTCCTGCTCATCGAGCACGACATGGACCTGGTCTTCCGCTTCGCCCAGAGCGTCACCGTCCTGGTCGCCGGCAGCATCCTCGCCGAGGGCCCGCCCGACGCCATCGCCGCCGATCCCCGCGTGCGCGACGTCTATCTGGGTCCCGCCGATGGCTGACCTGCTCGCCGTCGAGAACCTCTCGGCCGGCTACGGTGCCGCCACCGTCCTGTCCGGCATCGGCTTCACGCTGGCCGAGGGCCGGTCCCTCGCCTTGCTCGGCCGCAACGGCATGGGCAAGACCACCCTGCTCGCCGCCCTGCTCGGCCTCGCCCGCCACGCCGGCAGCATCCGCTTCGGCGCCACCGACCTCGCCCGCCTGCCGCCCGAACGCCGGGCGCGGGCCGGCATCGGCTGGGTCCCGCAGGAGCGCAACATCTTCCGCTCGCTGACGGTGGAGGAGAATCTCACCGCCATCGCCCGCCCCGGCCCGTGGACGCCCGCCCGCATCTGGTCGCTCTTCCCGCGCCTGGCGGAACGCCGCCGCAACCTGGGCAGCCAGCTTTCCGGCGGCGAACAGCAGATGCTCGCCATCGGCCGCGCTTTGGTGCTGAACCCGAGGCTGCTGCTGCTCGACGAGCCGACCGAAGGCCTCGCCCCGATCATCGTCTCCGAGCTGCTCGCCGCCCTTGCCACGCCATCATCCTGGTCGCCCTGGCGACCGACGCGCCACCCTGTTGCGTGTCGGCCATCATCGTCGACCAGAACAGCTCACGCCCGGTGTCCAGGCGCCGATGGACCTCGGCGATATCGCCGCGCACGGCGGCATCGCGCTGGGCATGACCGACCACGCCATCATCCTCGAACGCGGCCGCATCGAAACCCCTGCCTACCACGCGACGCAAGGGACCGACAGCGTCAGCCGAAGGCCAGCGCCCCAGGACGACGCGGCGCTTGAACGCCTTGATGCTGGCGGTCGGCAGGCTGGGATGTTCAACGGCACCAACTCCAGCAGGAGACCCACCATGACCAGGACCGAACTTGCTCGCCATCGCCGCGGTCAAAGACCGCGGCCAACCCGATCAACTGCGCGACGTGGTTCGCGCGGTGATGCAGGAGATACTGGAAGCCGAGATGACGACGCGATCGGCGCCGGCAAGGGCGAGCGCACCCCACCGTGCCGCCTACCGCTCCGGCCATTACGCGAACCCTCGTCACCTGCGGCCTGCACAGGACCGCGACGGCCGCTTCTCCACCGCTCGAGCGCTACCAGCGCTGGCAGGCGCTGGCGGCCACCCTGGCCGAGATGTATGTCCAGGCGCGCTTCGAGGGCTGTGCGGACACGCCGTCTGGCCTCCGCCATCTCCGCCATCAACACGCGCCTCGATGTGCCGCCTTCGCCAATCGCCCGTTGCGCCTACCTCATCCTCGACGCCCGCTACGAGAAGTGCGCACTCGGCAGCCAGGCCGTCATGGTCGCGGTCGGGATCGACGGGACGGACGGCGTCAGATCCTCGCCGTCGAGATGGCCAACCGCGAGAGCCGCTCGTCCTGGAAGGACTTCCGCCGGCAACGGCGTCGAACTCATCGTCGCCGATGATCACCAGGCCTGCGCGCGCCGCCATCCGCGAAGCCAGGCCTTCCAAGCTACGTGCACTTCCTGCGCAACGCGCTGGACCTGCCGCGCAAGGCCGACGACGACCTGCCCGCAGGAACTGCGCTGGCTCTACGACCGCCGCACGGTCGACAGGAATTCCGCCGCGACCTCGCCGCCGATCGCCAAATAACCGATATCCCGCCCTCGTCGCCTGGGCCGGGAAACATCGAGCTCACCTTCTATCGCCTCCCCCGACAACACCATGCACCTCAAGAGCACCAACATGATGCTCAACGGATCAGACGACGCACCACGTCGTCCGCATCTTTCCCAACGCGGCATCATGCTGTCGTCTCATACGCCCTCGCCGTCGAGACCCACGAAAACTGGCTCGAGGCGCATCGATACATCGCGTGGACGATCTCCAGAAGGCACAAAGAAAACCCAGACTCCGTCACGCCGCTGACATCACACATTGCAGAACTTGACGCCGGAGGCCGCCCTGCCCGCCGGACGCCCTTCGCCTTGCCTTACGCGATCGGCAACCGCCGCTCGTACTCTCCCTTCAGAAGCTGCCAGCTCTTCCAGAACGTCGGCACCGCCTGGCCGGTCAGCCGGGCGATCATCACGTCCAGATGGGCATGCCAGCCGGCGCTGACCTTCAGCGTGGTGTCGCGGTTCGGCAGGCGGGTGTGGACGAGGGTCAGCAGCACCTTGTCGCCTTTCGCCTCGAGCTCGAAATGCACCTCGCCCGCGGTGCCGAAGGTGAAGGACAGGCTGTGCGGTGCGTCCACTGCCAGAATGGTGCAGGTCAGCCGGTGCTCCTCGGAAAAGCCCTCCGGCCGCGGCTCGGGCGTGTCGGACAGGCTGCCGTTGCGCCAGACCAGCTCGAACTCGGCACCCACGGTCAGGGGCATCTCGCCCGCCGCGAGCCACTGCCGGCGCAGGTCGCTTTCGGTCAGGTAGCGCCAGGCGCGGTCGAGCGGGCCGGGCAGGATGCGCTGGATGCGCAGCGTGGCGGGTTCCACCAGGGCGCCATAGCTGTCCGGCATGGACATGTCGTTCATTTCTTCTCTCCTTCGGGTTTGGAAGCCTTCGCGTCCGCCTCACGGAGGAGGCGGTCGAGGGTGTCGAGCCGGCTGGTCCAGAGGCGCTCGTAGAAGCTGAGCCAGCGATGGGCGCTGGCGAGCGCGTCGGGGGCGAGCCGGCAATGGTGGGTGCGCCCGCGTACCTCGCGCCGGATCAGGCCGGACGTCTCCAGCACCTTGATGTGCTTGGAAGCGGCGGCGAGCGAGATGGCGAAGGGCTCGGCGAGCTGCCCCACCGTGCGCTCGCCGCCCGCGAGCGCATGCAGCATCCGGCGGCGGGTGGCGTCGCCGAGGGCGTGGAAGACGCTGTCGAGCTGCGCTGTCTGTAATTCAACCATGTGGTTGAATATGCCGGCGCGCGGATTTTCTGTCAACCATTTGGTTGAATGTTTTTGCGCCGCTAGGCTTTGGCCATTCGCCCCGGACCCGGTGAAACCCCGGGTGGCTCTTCCGGCCGCCAATCCGCCGGACAACGCATGGCGCTTCGCGCCTGCCTGCGGAACCTTCCCTGATGACATCGAAATTCCACCGCGAGTGGCTCGCCAGCCCGCGCGCCGACATATTGTCGGGCATCGTCGTTGCGCTGGCGCTGATCCCGGAGGCGATCGGCTCGGTCATCGCCGGCGTCGATCCCAAGCTGGGGCTCTATGCCTCGGTGGTGATCGCGATCGTCATCGCCTTCACCGGCGGCCGCCCGGCGATGATCTCGGCGGCGACGGCGGCGACCGCGGTGCTGATGACCGGCCTCGTGCGCGACCACGGCGTGCAGTACCTGTTCGCGGCGACGATCCTGATGGGCGTGTTCCAGCTCATCGCCGGGCTGCTCAGGCTCGGCCGGCTGATGCGCTTCGTGTCGCAATCGGTGATGACCGGCTTTGTCAACGCGCTGGCGATCCTGATCTTCCTCGCCCAGTTGCCGCAGCTGGTGGGCGTCACCCCGGCAACCTACTGGATGATCGCGGCGGGGCTCGCGATCATCTACCTGTTCCCCTACGTGACCCGCCTGGTGCCGGCGCCGCTGGTCGCGATCGTGGTGCTGACCATCGTCACCGTGGTGTTCAGGCTCGACGTGCGCACGGTGGCGGAGCTCGGGCAGCTGCCGACGACGCTGCCGAGCCTGACCTATCCGGACGTGCCCTGGACCTGGGAGACGCTGCGCATCATCGCGCCGGTGTCGCTGACCCTGGCCGCGGTCGGGCTGCTGGAATCGCTGCTGACGGCGCAGATCGTCGACGACCTGACCGACACGGCGAGCGACAAGAACCGCGAATGCCTGGGCCAGGGCGTGGCCAACATCGCCTCTGCCCTGTTCGGCGGCATGGGCGGATGCGCGATGATCGGGCAGTCGGGCATCAACGTCACCTCGGGCGGGCGCACCCGGCTGTCCACGCTGACCGCCGGCGTGTTCCTGCTGGTGCTGCTGGTGCTGCTGCAGGATCTGCTCGCCATCGTGCCGGTGGCGGCGCTGACCGCGGTCATGATCATGGTCTCGATCAATACCTTCTCCTGGCGCTCGCTCGGCCGGCTGCGCACCAACCCGGTGCCGTCCTCGGTGGTGATGCTGGCGACGGTGGCGACGGTGGTGCTCACCACGGACCTGTCCAAGGGCGTGCTGGTCGGTGTCATCCTCTCGGGCGTGTTCTTTGCCGGCAAGGTTTCGCGCCTGAGCCGCGTCACCTCCGCGCTGTCGGAGGACGGGCGGACGCGGACCTACCGGGTGAGCGGCCAGATCTTCTTCGCCTCCGCCGGCTTCTTCGCCGAGTCGATGGACGTGCTGGAGGACGTGGAGCGCATCGTGATCGACGTCTCGGAGGCGCATTTCTGGGACATCTCAGCCATCGGCGCGCTCGACCGGGTGGTGCTGAAGGCGCGCCGGCGCGGCCATGCGGTGGAGGTGCTGGGGCTCAACGCCGCCAGCGCCACCTTGGTCGAGCGCTTCGCGCTGCATGACAAGGGTGCGACCAGCTAGGACCGGCTCGCGGCTTCGGCTAGCTTGCGGGCAACGCCCCGCACGGAACCCGCCCGCCCATGAAGCGCCGCTCTCTGCTTGCCTCCGGCTTCGCCCTGGCCGCGCCCAGCCTTGGCCGCGCGGCGGGCAGCCGGGTGCTCAGGTTTGTCCCGCAATCCGATCTCACCGTGCTCGACCCGGTCTGGACCACGGCGTTCGTCACCCGCAACCATGCCTTCATGGTGTTCGACACGCTGTACGGCCAGGATGCGAGCTACGCCGTTCAGCCGCAGATGGTGGCGGGCCATGTCACCGAGGCGGACGGCAAGGTGTGGAACCTGACCTTGCGCGACGGCCTCAGGTTCCATGACGGCACGCCCGTGCTGGCGCGCGACTGCGTGGCGAGCCTGGCGCGGTGGGGGAAGCGGGACACGTTCGGCCAGGCGCTGTTCGCGGCGACCGACGAGCTGTCCGCCCCCGACGACAAGACCATCCGCTTCCGGCTGAGGCAGCCCTTTCCGCTGCTGCCGGCCGCACTCGGCAAGCCCGGCGCCAACCTGCCGGTGATCATGCCGCAGCGCCTGGCCGAGACCGATCCGTTCAAGCAGGTGACGGAGATGGTCGGCAGCGGGCCGTTCCGCTTCAAGGCCGACGAGCGGGTGGCCGGGACGCGCGTGGTCTATGAGAAGTTCGACGGCTACGTGCCGCGCGCCGAGGGCACGCCGGGCTTCACCGCCGGGCCGAAGCGGGTGCTGCTCGACCGCGTCGAATGGGTGGTCCTGCCCGACCCGGCCACTGCCGCCGCGGCGCTGCAGGCGGGCGAGGTGGACTGGTGGGAGCTTGCGCTGCACGATTTGGTGCCGGTGCTGCGGCGCAACGACAAGCTGCGCGTCGCGACCCTCGACCCCACCGGCATGATCGGGCTGATGCGGCCGAACCACCTGCATCCGCCGTTCGACAACGTCGAGGTCCGCCGCGCGCTGGCCCGCGCCGTGGTGCAGTCGGACTTCATGACCGCCGCCGCCGGCGCCGACACCGCCATGTGGCGCGACGGGGTGGGCGTGTTCTGTCCCGCCTCGCCCTTCGCCAGCACCGCCGGGCTCAAGCTGCCGATCGGCATCGAGGCGGTGAAGCAGGCGGTTGCCGCCGCCGGCTACAAGGGCGAGACGGTGGTGGTGCTGGGGGTGAACGACATCCCGATCGTGAAGGCGATCGCCGATGTCGGCGCCGACCTGCTGCGCCGCGCCGGGCTGAACGTGGACTACCAGGCGATGGATGCCGGCGCGATGGTGCAGCGGCGGGCGAAGATGGACCCGCCGGCGCAGGGCGGGTGGAGCGTGTTCTTCACCTATTGGGGCGGGCTCGACCTGTTCAGCCCGGCGGTTGCCGCCGCGCTGCGCGGCAACGGCCGGCAGGGCTGGTTCGGCTGGCCGACCATGCCGCGGCTGGAATCGCTGCGGCAGGCCTGGCTGGAGGCGCCCGACCTTGCCGCCCAGCAGAAGATCGCGGCCGACATCCAGCTCGCCTGCATGGACGAGGTGCCGTTCTGGACGCTGGGCCAGATGTTCCAGCCCACCGCGTACAAGGCGGAGCTGGACGGCATGCTGAAAGGGTTCCCGATCTTCTGGAACGTCGGCAAGGGATAGTGCCGCAGCTGCATCACGTGTGCTTGCCCCGCTGTCGTGACCGAAAGCGGGGCTGGCATCCTGCGCCGCCCTGCTGTTAGGCTTCCGCGAGGACCTGGCGAAGACCAGGCAAAAGGGACGGGGGAGAAATGTACATGAGGCGATCCATTGTTGCCGGCGCCGCCGCGCTGGCGCTGGGCGTGCTGGGGGCGCTGCCCGCCCATGCGCAGAAGCTCTGCGCCAATCCGCAGCAGATGGCCGGCTTCAAGACCTGCGCCGACGTGGCCAAGGCCAAGCAGGAAGGCGCGCTGGTGGTCTACTCGACCGACCCCGAGCGCGGCACCGCCGAGCTGCTGGCCGCCTTCACCAAGCTGTTTCCCGAGATCAAGACCAGCTTCGTGCGCCTGCAGGCCGGCGCGCTCTATGCGAAGCTGATGGCCGAGCGCCGCGCCGGATCGTATCTGGTGGACGCCTTCCAGATTTCCGACCTGGGCTTCGTGCTCGACCTGCAGAAGCGCGACGGCTACATGGCCTATGTCTCGCCGGAGATGGCCGCCTACAAGCCCGATTACAAGAGCCAGCCCGAGGGCTACTGGACCTGGGGCACCATCATCATGGCCGGCATCGCCTACAATCCGAAGCTGGTCACGGCGGCCGAGGCGCCGAAGGACTGGAAGGACATGCTCGACCCGAAGTGGAAGGGCGCGGTCAGCGTCAAGGTTTCCAACTCGGGCCTGCAGCATGTCGGCTGGTATGAGCTGCGGCGCATCTACGGCGACGAGTACTGGGCCAAGTTCGCCGCGCTGGAGCCCAAGGCCTTCGACTCCTACGTCCAGCAGTTCGACCGCATGGTCAACGGGCAGGACAAGGTGATCCATACCGCGCAGTATTCCGGCTACCTGGAGTTCAAGGCCAAGGGCGCGCCGGTGGAGTTCGTCTATCCGCCCGACGGGCTGCCGGCCGGGCCGGAGACCTGGGGCCTGATCAAGGAGGCGCCGCATCCCGCCGCCGCGCAGCTGTTCCTCGACTGGCTGCTGGGCGTGCCCGGGCAGGTCGCCATCGGCCACGCGCTGCACCTGAACTCGCCGCGCGACGACGTGCCGCCGCCGCCCGGGGGCGTGTCGGTGAAGGACCTGAAGCTGATCTTCCCCAAGGACTGGGCGCATTTCATCACCACCCGCGCCGCCTTCGCCCAGGAGTGGGACAAGATGGTGGGGCTGCGCTGACCCGACGCGACGGGAGCGCCGGCAGGTGAGAGGCTGGATCACGCTGCCGGTGCTGCTCGTCTGCGGCGGGCTGGTGCTCTACCCCGTCGTGTTCCTGGTGACGGAAGCCTTCAACATCGGCGAGCCCGGCGTCTTTCCGCCCGAGGCGGTCGGGTTCGACAACTTCCTGAACCTGTACGAGGACACGCGGATCCTGGCCAACACGGCTTTGGTGGAGGGGCTTTCCACCGTCATGGCGGTGGCGTTCGGCTTTGCGCTGGCCTGGATCCTGACCCGCACCGAGATCCCGCATCGCGACCTGCTGGAGCGGCTGCTGCAGCTGCCGTACTACATGACGCCGCTGGTGGGCGCGATGGCCTGGGGCATCATCGCCGGGCCCAAGACCGGATTTGCCAACCAGATCACGGCCGCACTCGGCCTCGGCAACGAGGTGTTGGACGTCTATGGCCCCTACGGCATCGCCTGGGTGATGGCGCTGTTCGAGGGCACGGTGGCGTTCGTGATGATCTCGGCGGCGATGAAGTCGATGGACCCGTCGCTGGAGGAAAGCTCCCGCGTGATGGGGGCGGGCAAGCTGCAGACGGCGTTGCGCATCACCCTGCCGATGGTGGCTCCCGGCGTGGTGAGCGCGACGATCTTCGTCTTTGCCGAGATGCTGGGCAGCTTTGCCGCCGCCTTCGTGCTCGGCGTGCCGGGGCGGTTTTACGTGGTGACCACGGCGATCTGGCAGTCGACGCTGAGCTACCCGCCGGAATACGGCCGGGCGGCGGCGATGGGGCTGTCGCTGTTCCTGGTGATGCTGCTGATGCTGGGCCTGTCGCGGCTGGTGCTGCGCAAGGGGGGCCATGCCACGATCACCGGCAAGGCGTTCCGGCCGCGGCCGTTGCAGGTGGGCGGGCTGCGCTATGTGCTCGCGGGCGTCTGCTGGCTGTACGTGGCGCTGTCGGTGTTCCTGCCGCTGGGCGCGCTGCTGCTGACCAGCTTCCAGCGCTTCGCCACCGTGATCCTGTCGCAGAGCGTCTACACGCTGGAGAACTACCGCAACGCGCTGAACATGGGCGCGCTGGGCTCGGCGCTGATCAATTCGCTGGTGCTGGGCGTCGCGGTGGCGGCCGTGGTGGTGCCGCTGGTCAGCCTGCTGGTGTGGCTGATCTACCGCGGCAACCTGCCGGGCGGGCGGGTGGTGGAGGGGCTGGTGATGTTTCCGCAATCGGTGCCGCGGCTGGTGTTCGGCCTGGGCCTGCTGTGGGCCTGGCTGCTGGCGCCGATCCCGATCTATGGCACGCTGTGGCTGCTGGGCATCGCCTATGTCACGGTGTTCCTGCCGCTGGGCCTGCGCACCATGGCGGGCGTGGTGCTGCAGGTGGATCGCGGGCTCGAGGAATGCGCCCGCGTCTGCGGTGCCAGCTGGTGGCACCAGATGCGCACGGTGACGCTGCCGCTGCTGCGGCCGGGCATGGTGGCGGCCTGGCTGCTGATCTTCATCGCCGGGGTGCGCGAGCTTGGCGTGTCGATCTTCCTGATGGGGCCGAATGCCAAGGTGGTGGCGCCGGCGATCGTGAACTCCTGGCTGAACAGCAGCAGCGAGCTGTCGGCGGCGATGGCGCTGCTGCAGACCGGGACGGTGTTCATCGCGGTGGGGCTGCTGTTCATGCTGGCCCGGCGCACGCTGGGGGTGCGGTTGTGAAGGTTATCGCCATCGAGGACCTGGTGGTGCGCTACGGCGAGGTGACGGCGGTGGCCGGCGTGAGCCTTGCGGTGGCGAAGGGGGAGCTGGTGACGCTGCTGGGGCCGTCCGGCTGCGGCAAGACGACGACGCTGCGGGCGGTGGCGGGGCTGGAGACGCCGTCGGGCGGGCGGATCGCGCTGGGCGGCGGCACGGTCTATTCGGCGGCCGAGCGGCGCAACCTGCCGGCGGAAGAGCGCGGCGTGTCGATGGTGTTCCAGTCCTACGCGATCTGGCCGCATATGAGCGTGTTCGACAACGTGGCCTACGGGCTGCGGGTGCGCCGGGTGGCGAAGGCGGAGGTGGCGGCGCAGGTGGAGCGGGCGCTGGACCTGGTGCAGATGCGCGCCTTCGCCGACCGGCCGGCGACGATGCTGTCGGGCGGGCAGCAGCAGCGCGTGGCGGTGGCGCGCGCGATCGCCTTCTCGCCCGAGGTGGTGCTGTTCGACGAGCCGCTGTCCAACCTGGATGCCAAGCTGCGTGCGGAGATGCGCGTGGAACTGCGGGAGCTGCAGCGGCGGCTGGCGTTCACCGCGGTCTACGTGACCCACGACCAGGAGGAGGCGCTGGCGATCTCCGACCGGGTGGTGGTGATGAATGCCGGGCGGATCGAGCAGGAGGGCACGCCGCAGGAGGTCTATGACCGGCCGCGCAGCGGGTTCGTGGCCGATTTCGTCGGCGCGGCGAACCTGCTGCCGGGGCGGGTGACGGGGGCCGGCGCCGGCCTGCGCTTCGAGGTGGAC
>JBGAIK010000075.1:0-20183 GCA_044225615.1 Acetobacteraceae bacterium
GCGCTGGCCGCGCGCGGCCCGTTCTGCGTGATGGAATTCTCCGAGATCCTCGGCCAGTCGCAACCCCGCCTGTCGCGCCACCTGCGCCTGCTGTGCGAGGCCGGGCTGCTCGAGCGCGACCGCGAGGGCGCCAATGTCTGGTTCGCCCTGCCCGCCGCCGCCACCCAGGCCGGCGGCCTGGTGCGCTCCCTGCTGGAGCGCCTGCCCGAAGCCGATCCGGTGATCGCCGCCTACCGCCGCCAGGCCGCCCGCGTGCTGGCCGAGCGCGCCCGCGCCGCCTCCGAGAGCTTCCAGCGCACAGGCGCCGACTGGGACGAGATGCGGGCGCTGAACCTGCCCGCCCGCGCCGTCGAGCGCGCCCTGCTCGACCTGCTGCCCCCCGCCGCCATCGGCCGCATGCTCGATATCGGCACCGGCACCGGCACCCTGCTGGAGCTGCTCGCCCCGCGCATCAGCTCGGGCCTCGGCGTCGATGCCAGCCGCCAGATGCTGGCCCTGGCCCGCGCCCGCCTGTCGCGTCCGGAGCTGGAGCACTGCACCGTCCGCCAGGCCGACATGTACCGCCTGCCCTTGCAGGACGGCAGCTTCGACCTGGTGGTGCTGCAGATGGTGCTGCACTACGCCGAGGACCCGGCGGCCGCGCTGGCCGAGGCCGCCCGCGTGCTGCGCCCCGGCGGCCGGCTGGTGGTGGTGGACCTCGCCCCCCATGCCGATCCCGAGCCGATGACGCGGCTCGCCCATCGCTGGCCCGGCTTCTCCGACGGCCGCATGCTGGCCCTGCTGGCCGGCGCCGGGCTCACCATCCATGCCGGCCAGACCGTGCCCGGCCCGCTCGACGTCCGCCTCTGGTCCGCCGGCCATGCCGGTCATCCCGTTCCTCCCGATCTCGCCCTGGAAGCCGCACGCGCATGACCCGACCCCATCTGCTCGACGCCCTGCGCGACCGCGTGCTGCTTGCCGACGGCGGCACCGGCAGCCATTTCCAGGCGGTGGCCCTGGATACCGATGCCGACTACTGGGGCCGCGAGAACTGCACCGACATACTCTGCCTGTCGCGCCCGGACATCGTGCGCGACCTGCATCGCGGCTACTTCGCCGCCGGCGCCGACATGGTGGAAACCAACAGCTTCGGCGCCTCGCCGATCACGCTGGGCGAGTTCGACCTCACCGACCGCGCCTACGAGATCAACCGGCGGTCCGGCGAGCTGGCGCGCGAGGCCGCCGATCAGTTCGCCGACGGCCGCCCCCGCTGGGTGCTGGGCAGCGTCGGCCCCGGCACCAAGCTGCCGAGCCTCGGCAATATTACCTATGACGAGCTGGAATCCGCCCTGTTCGAGCAGTGCCGTGGCCTGATCGACGGCCAGGTGGACGCGATCCTGATCGAGACCTGCCAGGACCCCTTGCAGATCAAGGCCGCCGTCAACGGCGCCAAGCGCGCCCGGGCGGCGGCCCGCCGCGACGTGCCCATCTTCGTCAACGTCACCGTGGAGACCACCGGCACCCTGCTGGTCGGCCCCGACATCTCGGCCGCCGCCACCGTCGTCCACGCGCTCGACATCCCGGTCATGGGCATGAACTGCGGCACCGGCCCGCAGGAAATGGCCGAGCACATGCGCTGGCTCTCGGCCAACTGGCCGGGGATGCTCGCGGTGATGCCCAATGCCGGCCTGCCCGAGCTGGTCGATGGCCGCACCCACTACCCGCTGGCGCCTGCCGAGATGGCGAGCTGGCTGGAGCGTTTCGTCGCCGAGGACGGGGTGAACCTGATCGGCGGCTGCTGCGGCTCCACCGCCGCGCATGTCTCCGCGCTGGATGCCATGCTCCGCCGTCGCGGCGAGCCGCGCCCGGCCCCGGTGCTGCGCAAGCCGGTCTGGATGCCGTCCGTGGCGAGCCTCTACCAGCCGGTCGCATTGCGGCAGGAGAACGCCTTCTTCGCCATCGGCGAGCGCTGCAACGCCAACGGCAGCAAGAAATGGCGCGAGCTCCAGGAAAAGGGCGACTGGGACGGCTGTGTGGCCATGGGCCGCGAGCAGATCGGCGAGGGCTCCAACAGCCTCGACGTCTGCACCGCCTTCGTCGGCCGCGACGAGATCGCCGAGATGAGCGAGGTGATCCGCCGCTTCACCGCCTCGGTGAACTCCCCCCTGGTCATCGACAGCACCGAGACCCCGGTGCTGGAGGCGGCGCTGAAGCTCCACGGCGGCAAGCCGATCATCAACTCGATCAATTTCGAGGATGGCGAGCACGCCGCCGAGGACCGCATGGTCCTCGCCCGCCGCTTCGGCGCCGCGGTGATCGCGCTGACCATCGACGAGACCGGCATGGCCAAGACGCCGGAGAGCAAGCTGGAGATCGCCACCCGCCTGGTGGACTTCGCCTGCACCCGGCACGGCCTGCCGCAGTCGGACCTGATGATCGACCCGCTGACCTTCACCATCGCCACCGGCAACGAGGACGACCGCAAGCTCGGCCAGTGGACGCTCGAAGGCATTCGCATGATCCGCGAGCGCTTCCCCGACATCCAGATCATCCTCGGCCTGTCCAATATCAGCTTCGGCCTGAACCCCGCCGCCCGCGCGGTGCTGAACAGCGTGTTCCTCGACCACGCGGTGAAGGCCGGCATGACCGGCGCCATCGTCCACGTCTCCAAGATCCGCCCGCTGCACCAGATCGACCCCGAAGAGGTGAAGGTCTGCGAGGACCTGATCTACGACCGCCGCGCCGAGGGCTACGACCCGCTCCAGCGCCTGCTGGAGATTTTCGCCGACCGCAAGGCGGCCGACGCGGTGAAGAAGAAGAGGGCGGAAACAGTCGAGGGTCGGCTGAAGGACCGCATCGTGGACGGCGACCGCAAGGGCCTCGCCGCGGAGCTGGATGACGCGCTGCTGACCACCAAGCCGCTCGATATCATCAACAACATTCTGCTCGACGGCATGAAGGTGGTGGGCGAGCTGTTCGGCGCCGGCAAGATGCAGCTGCCTTTCGTGCTGCAATCGGCCGAGACGATGAAGGCTGCCGTCGCGCATCTCGAACCCCACATGGAGCGCGTCGAGGGCCAGGAGAAGGGCACCATCGTGCTGGCCACCGTGAAGGGCGACGTGCACGACATCGGCAAGAACCTGGTGGACATCATCCTGACCAACAACGGCTACCGGGTGGTGAATCTCGGCATCAAGGTGCCGCTGGCCGACATGGTGGCGGCGGTGAAGGAGAATCGGGCGCATGCCATCGGCATGTCCGGCCTGCTGGTGAAATCCACCGTGGTGATGCGGGAGAACCTGGAGGAGATGTCGCGCCAGGGATTGGACATCCCGGTGCTGCTGGGCGGCGCCGCGCTGACCCGCAACTACGTCGAGGACACCTGTGTGCAGGCCTATGCCTGCGGCCGTGTCGCCTATGCGCGCGACGCGTTCGACGGGCTGCACATGATGGACCGGGTGACCGGCAACGGATTCGACGACTACCTGGCAGCGGTGCAGGCCAAGCGATCCGGCAAGGCCCGCAACACCGCCCGCACGCTGGGCCAGGCCGATGCCCGCGCCTTCCGCCCGGTGGACGTGGCCAGCGTGCAGCAGCGCCGCCGCCGCCTGACGCAGGACGTCCCCGCATTCGAGCCGCCGTTCTGGGGCGCGCGCATTGTCGAGGCGCCGCCCAAGGCGATCATTCCATTCGTCAACGAGCGCAGCCTGTACCAGTTCCAGTGGGGCTACCGGAAGCAGGGCCGCAGCTTCGAGGATTTCCTCGGCTGGGCGCGGCAGGAGCTGCGGCCGGTGATGCGCCGCATGCTGACGATCTGCGAGGAGCAGGACATCCTGAAGCCGCAAGCGAGCTACGGCTACTGGAAGGCCGCCGGCCAGGGCAACGACCTGATCCTGTTCGAGGCTGACGGCACCACCGAGGCCGCGCGCTTCACTTTGCCGCGCCAGCCCAAGGAGGACGGCGAGTGCATCGCCGACTTCTTCCGCGACGTGGACGATGCGCATCGTGATGTGATCGGGCTGCAAGTGGTCACCGTCGGCCAGAAGGCCTCCGACACCGCGCGGGTGTGGTTCGAGGAGAACCGCTACCAGGACTACCTCTATCTCCACGGCCTGTCGGTGGAGATGGCCGAGGCGATGGCCGAATACACCCACAAGCGCATCCGCGCCGAATGCGGCTTCGCGGCCGAGGACGACCGCGACATCGAGAAGATGCTCCAGCAAGGCTACCGCGGCAGCCGCTACTCCTTCGGCTACCCCGCCTGCCCGCGGCTGGAGGACCAGGCGCCGATCATGACGCTGCTCGGCGCCGAGCGCATCGGCGTGTCGCTGTCGGACGAATGGCAGATCCACCCCGAGCAATCGACCAGCGCGATCGTGGTGCTCAATCCGCGGGCCAAGTATTTCTCGGTGTGACGAAAGGCGGCCGGCTTCCTCGGCCGGCTGTTCGCGTCCATGGAAGCGCGCATCCGCCGCTTCAATGCCGCGCTGCGCGCACGTATTCCGGATTGCGGAACCGCTCGAACGTCAGATCGGTGTCCCTGTAGCCGGGCTGCGCCGGCTCCCCGAACGCGGCCGCCAGCGCGGCGTGCCGTTCCTCGACATGACCTCGGTACTCGGGATGCGGAATGACATACAGCCAGTTCCCGGCAATCGCGCGCAGCACCATCTCGCCGACCCGCACCGGGTCCATGCGCCGGGCCTGCTCGATGCGCAGCGCCTCCGAGCCGACGGTCGCCATGCCTTCCGATGCCCCCGGCACGCCTGCCCGCACCGCAACCGAGCTGGCGAACAGATTGCTGCGCACCCCGCCGGGGCACAGCACGCTGACGCCGATGCCAGCCGGCGACAATTCGGCCCGCAGCGACTCCGACAGGCCGACGACCGCGAATTTCGAGGCGCAGTAGGCCGCGATGCCGCCCGGTGCCATGAGGCCGCCGGTGGATGCGGTGTTGACGATATGGCCCCGCGCGCCGCGGGCGAGCATCCGCGGCACGACGGCGCGCACGCCCAGGAAGGTTCCGGTCGCGTTGATCTCCAGCACCATCCGCCAGAGCGCTTCCGGCATCTCGGCGAGCATGATTTCCCGCCCGTCGGCAAAGCGCCCCTGCCCCACCCCGGCGTTGTTGCACAGGATGTCCACCCCGCCGAGCGCAGCTTCCACCTCGGCCACCGCGCGCTCCCAGTCGGCCGCGCGGGTGACATCCAGCTTCACCGCCATCCCCAGGCCCGGCACGGCCGCCCGGGCAGCGTCCAGCGCCGGTTCGCTGATGTCGGCGATGGCAACCTTCAGTCCCGCCGCGACGAACGCACGGGCCATGCCCAGCCCGATGCCGCTCGCGCCGCCGGTGATCAGCGCCGTTCTGCCCACAAGAGTGTCCATCGTTCGCCTGCCTCGCCTGTCTCCCGTCAGTCTATGCCCCTGAACCACCCGGTCCAGCGGCCGCCGGGCAGGGCGGCGCCCGCAACATCCGGCATCGGCGCCGGACGCCGCCCAGTGCGGCGCGCACGATGGACCGACCGGCGCGACGCGCGATCCGATCACAACTTTCCCGCCCGGGCGCCATTTCCTTGACCCTCGCCAATCTGCTCATATAGTCAATCAAACACGAATCCGTGAACGGCAGCTGGCTTGGGAAGGACGTCGGGACAGTGCCCCAGACCAGTTTTTTAGTTGCTGATTCGCAACAACTTCGCGACGCCATCGCGTCGATCGACGTCGGCGGTGCGAATGCCGGTGCGTCCAGCTATACCATCACGCTCAGCCAGGACATCGCGCTCGGCACCGACCTGCCGCTGATCAATCTTGCCGGCGGCGCGTCGCTGACGATCGCGGGCGCGGGACATGCGATCGACGGCGCGGGCGGCTCGCGCGGCCTGTTCGTGATGGCCGGCACGGTCACGCTGAACGATCTCGGCATCATCCATACCATCGCATCCGGCGGCGCGGGCGGGGTGGGCAAGATGGGCGGTGGCGGCGGGGCCGGCCTCGGCGGCGCGCTGTTCGTCGGTGCGGCCGGCACCGTCACGCTCAACAACGTCGATTTCACCGACAACACTGCCCGGGGCGGCAACGGCAGCACCTCGCTGGGCCAGGTTGCGGGGCAGACCGGCAGCGGCGGCGGCGGCGGGCTGGGCGGGTCGGGCAACACGCTTGGCGGCGAGGGCGGCGGCGGCGGCGGCATCGGCAATGGCGCGACCGGCGGCACGGGCGGCATCACCGAGCGGAACGCCGCCAGCGTGCCGCACGGCACCAATGGCGGGGCCGGGGGCGGCGGCATCGCCGCCGGGCAGGCCGCCGGCGGCACCGGCGGGCAGCAATACTACCAGTCCATCCGCCTGGTCTCCGGCATTCCCATCGTCACCAACCGCTGGACCGCCTATGGCGGCGGCGGTGGCGCGGCCGGCGGCGGTGGCGGCGGCGGCGGCAAGAGTGCTGCGGGCGGCGGCGGCGGCATCGGCGGCACGGCCGGGCAGAACGGCCGCAGCTATGTCGGCTGGCCGTCGGACTCCAAGACCGACACCGTCTCGGTCTATGCCGGCATCGGCGGCTATGGCGGCGGCGGCGGCGGGGCGGGCGACACCAGCGGCCAGACCCGCGGCGGCGCGGGCGGGTTCGGCGGCGGCGGCGGCGGCGGGCCGCTGGTCGGCGGCGCCGGCGGGTTCGGTGGCGGCGGCGGTGCGGGCAACACGGCCGGTGGCGGCGGGTTCGGCGCCGGTGCCGGCACGGAGGGCGCGGGGGGCGGCGGGCTCGGCGCCGGCGGCAACGTGTTCGTCGCTGCCGGCGGGTCGTTGGTCATCGGCACCGGCACGCTCGCGTCGGGGGTGGCGCTGGCCGGTGCCTCCAGCGGCAATGCCGGCATGGCGCTGGGCAGCGGCATCTTCGTCGCCGGTAGCGGCGTGCTCACCCTATCGCCCACCGCCGGCACGCTCATGGTGGCGGGCGGCGTGGCCGACCAGAACGGATCGGTGTCCGGCAACACCGCGAGCAAGGTCAGCGTGCTGGTCGGCGGCGGGCACGTCACGCTCGGTGGCGCCAACACCTTTACCGGCGGCATCACGGTCAGATCGGGCGCCACGCTCACCATCGGCGCCGCGGCCACGCTGCCCGGCACCGGCGGCGCGGTGGTGCAGGCCGGGGCCACGCTGGAGGTCCTCGGCACCGGCGGCAGTGGCGGCGTCACCTTGCAGGCCGGCGGCACGCTGCGCCTGGGCGCCGCCGGCACGCTCGCCGGCCAGGTCACCTTCGCCGGCAATGCGGCGAAGCTGGTGGTGGCCAACGGCGCCAGTCTCGGCGCCACGCTGGCCGGCTTCGTGGCCGGCGACACGATCGACCTCGCCGGCCGCGCGCCGGGCGGATCGTTCGCCGCGGTCAATGCCGGCGGCACGCTGTCGGTCGTCACCGCCGCGGGCACCGTGCAACTCCTGACGTCGGGCCTCGATTCCCGCACCGTCTTCCAGCAGACCAGCGACGGCGCCGGCGGCACCAACCTGACGCTGCTGTCCTCCGGCACCACCAGCTTCACGGTCAGCAACCAGGCCGACCTCAACGCGGCGCTGAACTTCATCGATATCGGCGGCGCCGGCGCCCGCGGCAGCACCGCCTACACCATCACGCTGGCCAACGTGCCGGGCAACGTGCTGTCGCTCACCGGCGACCTCAACGCCATCAACCTGATGGGCGGCTCGACCCTGCTGATCCAGGGCAACGGCAACATCATCGACGGCGGCTACAATGCCGGCGTGCCGGGCAGCGGCACGCGCGGCTTCCTGGTCCATGGCGGCAGCGTCACCTTCCAGGACATGACGATCCGCAACACCGTGGCGCGCGGCGGCGCGGGCGGGGCGGGGGCGGCCAGCGGCGGCGGTGGTGGCGCGGGGCTCGGCGGCGGCGGGCTGTTCGTCGCGGCCGGCGCGCAGGTGGCGCTCGACCGCGTGTTCTTCCAGAACGCCGCGGCGATCGGCGGCGCCGGGGGCGCCAACAGCGGCGGCAGCGGCGCGGGCGGCGGCGGCGGCATGGGCGGCGATGGCGGGGCGGCCGGCACCGGCACCGCCTCGGGCGGCGGCGGCGGCGTGGGCTCGGGCGCCGATGGCGGCACCACCGGCCAGGCCGAGGGCGGCGCCGGCATCCTGCTCGGCACCAGCCCCGGCGGATCGGCCACCGGGCCGGGATCGACCACCCTGCATGGCGGCACGTCCGGCGGCGGCGGCGCGGGCGGCGTGGCCGTCACCGGCGGCGGCGGCGTGGCTGGCGGCGCGGCGGGGGCCAACAGCGGCGCGGGCGGCTTCGGCGGCGGCGGCGGCGGCGGCGCGTCCGGCACCGGCGGGGCGGGCGGGTTCGGCGGCGGCGCGGGCGGCGGCTATGGCGGGTTCGGCGGCGGCAGCGCGGGCGGGGCGAGCCTCGCGCAGTTCGCTGGCTTCGGCGGCGGCACCGGCGGCAGCGGCAGCCCGGGCTCCGGCCTGCGCGGCGGCGGCGGCGGGCTCGGCGCCGGCGGCGCCATCTTCGTCCAGGATGCCGGCGCGCTGACCATCCTGGGCGGCGGCGTCAGCGGCGGCAGCGTTTCCGCCGGCGCCGGCACCAATGGCGGCAGCGCCGGCGGCGCCTTCGCCAGCGGCCTGTTCCTGGCCGGCAGCGGGCTGGCCACGCTCCAGGCCAATCCCGGCCAGACCCTGACCATCGCCGACGCCATCGCCGACCAGCACGGCGCCGTCGTCGCCTCCACCGCGACCGCACGGCTCGTCGTCCAGGGCGGCGGCAAGGTGTCGCTCACCGGCACCAACAGCTTCTCCGGCGGCACCACGATCGGCGCCGGCACCACGCTCGAGATCGGCGGCCAGGGTGCCGGCGCCGGCACCATCGCCATGCAGGGCGCGGCCGACACCCTGCGCATCACCGGCACCGTGATGCCGGCCAACGTGATCGACGGGTTCGGCGTCGGCGACGCCATCGTGCTCGCCGGCATCACGGCCAGCGGCGCCGCCGGCCTGGTCGACGACGACGGCGTGCTGAGCATCCCCACCGCCAGCGGCACCGTCACGCTGCAGCTCACCGCGCAGTCGCCGCGCCCGGCCATCGCGCTGGCGCCCGACAGCGGCGGCGGCACCCGGGTCACGGTGCGCTCGCCGGGCGACACCAGCTTCACCGTCACCAACCTCACCGACCTCAACGCCGCGATCTCGGCGATCGACCAGGGCGGCGCGAGTGCGGCGCAGGACACCGCCTACACGATCGTCATCAACAGCGGCAGCATCGCGCTGACCGGCGAGCTCTACGCGATCAACCTGGAATTCGGCTCCACGCTGACCATCGTCGGCAATGGCGCCACGATCGACGGCGGCTACAGCGCCGGCAGCCCCGGCTCCGGCACGCGCGGCTTCTTCGTCTACCAGGGCAGCGTCACCTTCCAGGACCTGACGATCCAGAACGCGGTGGCGCGCGGCGGGGCCGGCGGCAATGGCGGGTCGGGCGGCGGCGGCGGGGCGGGGCTTGGCGGCGGGCTGTTCGTCAGCAGCCTTGGCTCGGCCACGCTGCAGAACGTCGCCTTCGCCGGCAACCGGGCGATCGGCGGGGCCGGCGGCAACGGCGACGGCACCAATGCCGCGGGCGGCGGCGGCGGCCTGGGCGGCGCGGGGGCCAGCACCAACACCGGCGGACATTCCTCGGGCAATTTCTACAACGGCGGCGGCGGCGGCATCGGCGCCGGCGCCTTCGGCGGACAGGGCGGCGGCTACCATGCCGGCGGCTCCGGCATCGTGCTCGGCGCCAATGGCGGCGGCGAGTCCGCCGCCGGGTTCAGCTTCTACAGTGCCGCCCCGGGCGGCGATGCCGGCGGCGGCGGCGGCGGCAGCCGCTATCCGGGCGGCGGCGGCATCGGCGGGCATGACGGCAACCTGAGCCAGACCGGCGGCGCCGGCGGCTGGGGCGGCGGCGGCGGCGGCAACAACGGCGGCACCGGCGGCTTCGGCGGCGGCGGCGGGGGCGCCAATTTCGGCGGCTGGGGCGGCGGCGGCGGTGGCGGGACCGGCAACGTGTCCACCTCCAACGGCTTCGGCGCCGGCAAGGGCGGCCTGCCCGGCAGCGGCGGCTCGGCCGGCGGCGGCGGCGGGCTCGGCGCCGGCGGCGACGTGTTCGTGGAGGAGGGCGGGCACCTGACCATCACCACCGGCACGCTGTCGGGCGGCGCGGCGCAGGGCGGGGCCGGCGGCAGCGGCACCAATCCCGGCCAGAACGGGTCGGGCTTCGGCGGCGGCATCTTCATCCAGGACCAGATCGGGCTCAATCCGACCCTGACCCTCGCCCCCCCGGTCGGCCAGCTCCTGACCGTCTCGGATGCGATCGCGGACCAGCCGGGCTCGGCCGGCGGCAGCGGCGGCGGCGACAGCGCCGTGCGCCTTGTGGTCAATGGCGGCGGCAAGGTGGTGCTCGGCTCTTCCGCCAATACCTATGGCGGCGGCACCACCATCTCCGCCGGCTCCACGCTGGAACTGGCGTCCGGCGCGGTCGCCGGCACCGGCACCATCACCTTCGCCACCGGGAATGACGGCACGCTGGTGCTGAATGCCGGCACCCTGGCCAGCACCATCGCCGGCTTCAACGCCGGCGACGCGATCGACCTGCGCGGCGTGCAGGCGGTGAACCAGTATGCGGTGCTCGACGCATCGAACCGCCTGCTGGTCGCCACGAGCACCGGCACCGTCGCGCTCCAGCTCGCCGGCAGCTACGCGCCCACACCGTTCCTGCTGTCGCCGGACGGCGCCGGCGGTACGCTGATCACCCAGCCCGCCGGCACCATCACCAGCTTCTCGGTCACCACCGCCAGCGACCTCAGCCAGGTCCTGGCCTTCATCGGCCAGGGCGGCGCCGACGGCTACGCCAACACCGCCTACACGATCGACGTCGCCGCCCCCGGCGGCGTGCTGTCGCTCACCGGCGACCTCAACGCCATCAACCTCAAATCCGGCAGCTCGCTGACCATCAACGGCAACGCGGTCACGCTGGATGGCGGCTATTCCGCCGGCTCCCCGGGCTCCGGCACGCGCGGGCTGATGGTGCTGGCGGGCAGCGTCACCGTGAACCAGATGACCATCCAGAACGCCGTCGCCCGCGGCGGCCAGGGTGGCGACGGCCGCTATGGCGGCGGCGGCGGCATGGGCGCAGGCGGCGGGCTGTTCATCGGCACGAGCGGCAGCGTGACGCTGAACGGCGTCTATTTCGCCGGCGATGCGGCGCTCGGCGGCGGCGGCGGCACCGGCAGCGACGGCGCCTATGCCAGGGCCAGCGGCGGCGGCGGCGGGCTGGGCGGCGATGGCGGCGACGGCGTGACCGGCCCCTCGCCGCACGGGCTCGGCAGCGCCAGCGGCGGCGGCGGCGGCGGCGGTATCGGCAAGGCGGCGGTGGGCGGCGTTTCCTCCGGCCAGGCCGGCGGCGCCGGCGCGGTGCCGGGAGCGCCGGGCGCCGGGGCGGGCTCGTTCTCGGCCAGCTACACCTATGCCGGCGGCGCCGGCGGCGGGGGCGGCGGCGGCGGCGCCAGCCCGGGCGGCGGCGGCATCTACGGCCAGCCCGGCTCGGGCGGCAATCCGGCGGTTGCCGGCGATGGCGGGTTCGGCGGCGGCGGCGGCGGCCGAGGGTCCGATGGCGGCTTCGGCGGCGGCGGCGGCGGCTTCGGCAATTCCGGCGGCGGCACCGGCACCGGCGGCAGCGGCGGGTTCGGCGGCGGCGGCGGTGCGCCAGCGGCTTCGCCGCGCCGCGGGGCCGCCGGTTTCGGCGCCGGCACCGGCGGCGTTTCCGCCAACGGGACCAGCAGTTCCGGCGGCGGCGGCGGCCTCGGCGCCGGTGGCGCGATCTTCGTCCAGCAGGGCGGCCAGCTCACCATCACGGCCGGCGGCCCGTCCGGCGGCACGGCTGCGGGCGGCGCGGGCGGCGGCGGCGCCACGCCGGGCACCTTCCGGCAGCGCCTTCGGCGGCGGCATCTTCATCCAGAACTACAACGCCGGCGCCGGCGCCATCACCTTCGCCCCCGCCGCCGGCCAGAGCCTGACGGTGGAAGACGCGATCGCCGACCAGCTGGGCTCCGGCGGCAGCTTCGGCACCGGCAACCTGGTCATGAACGGCGCCGGCACGCTCACGCTGGGCGGCACCAACACCTATGCCGGCGGCACCGCCATCAACGCCGGCACGCTGGTCCTGACCGGCACCATCGCCGGCGACGTGACCGACAACGCCACCCTGGTCTTCGCCCGCCCCGGCGCGGTCGGCTTCGCCGGCGCAATTTCCGGCAGCGGCGCCGTCATCCAGCAGGGCGGCGGCACGCTGAGCCTGACCGGCACGCCGAGCTTCGGCGGCGGCCTGACGATCGCCTCCGGCGCGGTGCGGTTCACCAAGAACACCAGCGGCATCGGCGGCAACATCGCCGACAGCGGCACGCTGATCTTCGCCCAGACCGGCAACGCGTCCTTCGCCGGCGGGATCGCCGGCACCGGCAGCCTGGTGCAGCAGGGCAGCGGCACGCTGACCCTGTCCGGCAGCCTGTCCACCACCGGCGGCATATCGGTCGAGTCGGGCGCATTGGCGCTGACCGGCAGCGTCGCCGGGCTCGGGGGCAGCATCGCCACCGCGGGCACGCTGGTCTTCGACCTCGCCAGCGATGCGAGCTTCGGTGGCGCGATCGCCGGCACGGGCGCTGTCTTGAAGGCCGGCCCCTGGGCGCTGACGCTCGGCGGCCCGCTCGCCACCGCCGGATCGGTCACGATCGGTGCCGGCATCCTGATGCTGCTCGGCGACATGTCGGGCCTCGGCGGCAACATCGCCGACAATGGCGGGCTGTTCCTGCTCCAGCCCGGCAGCACCTTCTACGGCGGCGTGATCTCCGGCACCGGCTACGTCTCCGTCCAGGGCGGCGGCGTGGTGCGGCTGACCGGCGCGCAGACCTATGGCGGCGGCACCCGCATCGGTGCCGGCACGCTGTCGCTGGCCAGCGGCGCGAGCCTGAAATCCACCAGCGCCGTCACCCTCGACGGGAGCGGCACCCTGCAGGCCGATGGCAGCCTGACCATCGGCGACCTGTCCGGCACCGGTGGCGGCGTGGTGCTGAACGGCGGCACGCTCACCTTCGGCACCAGCGCATCCGCCACCGTCAACGCCGCCGTCACCGGCAGCGGCGCGCTGGTCAAGCAGGGCAGCGGCACCGTCACCCTCGCCTCGCCGCAGAATGCCTGGACCGGGGGAACCACCATCACCGCCGGCGGGCTGATCCTGGCCGGCGATTCCGGCACGCTGGACGGGCCGGTGAGCAATGCCGGGCTGCTCGCCTTCACCGGGGCCATCGAGAGCATTGCCGGCCCGATCGCCAGCAGCGGCGCGCTGAGCTTCGCCCCGACGGTGGACAGCACCGTCACCGGCACCATTTCCGGCACCGGCAGCCTGACCAAGTCCGGCAGCGCCATGCTCACCCTGGGCGCGGCCGAGACCTATACCGGCGCCACCTCGATCAATGCCGGCACGCTGCGGCTGGCCACCGGCGCGTCGCTGGCCGTCGCCGCCGCGGTCACCGTCGCCGCGGGTGCGACCTTCGACATCGGCGGCCAGGACGAGACGATCGGCAGCCTGTCCGGCGCCGGGACAGTGGTGCTGGGCACCGGCACGCTGACGCTGTCGAGCGGCAGCTTCGCCGGCCTCGTCACCGGCGCCGGCGGGCTCGTCAAGCAGGGCGCCGGCACGCTGGAGCTCTCGGGCGCCAACGGCTACGGCGCGACCCGGGTCAGCGCCGGCCTGCTGCGCCTGACCGGGGACACCGCCGGCCTGACCGGCCCGCTGATCGACGACGCGCAGGTCGTCTTCGCCCAGACCGCCGATACCGGCTTCGGCGGCGCCGTGTCAGGGTCCGGCACGCTGACGCAATCGGGCTCGGGCACGCTGACCCTGTCCGGCAGCACCAGCCTGACCGGCTCGCTGCGCGTCACCGCCGGCGTCCTTGCACTGACCGGCAACGTCGATGCCGCCACCGCCCCGATCCTCGACAACGCCGCGTTGCGTTTCGCCCAGGCCGGCGACGCCAGCTATGCCGGCGCGATCTCCGGCACCGGCAGCCTCGCCCAGGCCGGCGCCGGCACGCTGACCCTGTCGGGCAGCATCACCACTTCCGGCGGCATCGCCATCGAATCGGGTGCGCTGAAGCTTACCGCCAGCACCGCGGGGCTTGGCGGCAACATCGCCGATGCCGGCAGCCTGGTCTTCGCCCAATCGGCCGACAGCAGTTTCGCCGGCACCATTTCCGGCGCCGGCGCGGTCACCCAGGCCGGGTCCGGCACGCTGAGCCTGTCCGCCGCCAACACCTACGGCGGCATCACCAAGATCACGTCCGGCACGCTGCGCCTCACCGGCAGCCTCGCCGGGCTCGGCGGCGCGATCGAGAACGATGGCGGCCTGATCCTCGCCCCCGGCACCGGCGGCAGCTTCGGCCAGCTGATTTCCGGCGCCGGCAGCCTGACGCTGGCCAGCAACGTCGCCCTGACCCTGTCGGCCGCCAACACCTATGCCGGCGCCACCACCATCTCCGCCGGCACGCTGACCCTCACCGGCAGCCTCGCCGGGCTCGGCGGCGCTATCACCGATAACGGCGTGCTGGTCATCCAGTCCGGCACCGACAGCTTCGCCCAGGCCATTTCCGGCACCGGCGCGCTGCGCCAGGCCGGCTTGGGCACGCTGACCCTGTCCGGCGCGCTGAGCTACACCGGCACCACCACCATCGCCGACACGCTGCGCCTGACCGGCGGCCTCGGCGGCCTCACCGGCGCCTTCGCCAACAACGGCATGCTGGTGCTCGACCAGTCGGGCACCGTCACCTTCGCCGCCGCGATCAGCGGCGCCGGCGGTGTCACGGTGCAGGGCGGCGGCACGGTGACGCTGTCGGCCGCCAACACCTACATCGCGCCCACCCGCGTCACTGCCAGCACGCTGCGGCTCACCGGCAGCACGGCGGGGCTTGCCGGCAACCTCATCAACAACGGCACGGTGGTCTTCGCCCAGGCCGCCAGCACCAGCTTCGGCGGCGGGATCTCCGGCGACGGCAGGCTGGTGCTCGACAGCAATATCGCCCTCACCCTCACCGGCTCGCTTCTCTTTGCCGGCACCATCGCCATCAACACCGGTACGCTGACCCTTGCCGCCAGCACCGCCGGCCTCGGCAACCCGATCACCAACAACGGCACGCTGATCCTGAACCAGGCCGCCGATGCGGACCTGGCGGTGCCGGTCAGCGGCAGCGGCAGGCTGGTCAAGCAGGGCGCCGGCACGCTGACCCTGAAGGCCAACTCCAGCCACACGGGCGGCACCTCCATTCTCGGCGGCACGCTGAAACTCTCCAGCGGCAGCCTGCCGTCCGGCGGCGCGGTGCGCGTCGACGGCGCCACGCTGGACCTCGACGGCACCAGCCAGAGCTACGCCGACCTCAACGGCGCGGGCACCGTCCTGCTCGGCGGCGCCACCCTCACCCTCGGCGGCACGGCCGATATCGGCTTCGGCGGCGCCATCGCCGGCAGCGGCGCGCTGGTGAAACAGGGCACCGGCCAGCTCACGCTCTCCGGTGCGCTGACCTACGGCGGCAGCACCACCATCCAGGCCGGCACGCTGCGCATCACCAGCGACACCGCGGCCCTGCACGCCATCGCCAACGACGGGCTGCTGCTGCTCGACCAGGGCGCCGACAGCGCGCTCGACGGCACCATTTCCGGCACCGGCGGCCTGACCCATGCCGGCGCCCATGTGCTGACCCTGAACGCGGCCGAGACCTATACCGGCCTGACCCGCATCGAGAACGGCACGCTGCGCCTCGGCGCGCCGGCGCCTCGCTGGCCGGCGCCGTGGACGTGCTCGGCACGCTCGATCTCGGCAGCCAGGACCAGACCATCGGCACGCTCACCGGCTGGGGCACCGTGCTGCTCGGCACCGGCACGCTCACCACCGGCACCGCGCTCGACGGCGAATTCGGCGGCACGATCACCGGCGCCGGCGGCCTGACCAAGCAGGGCGCCGGCACGCTGACCCTGTCCGGCACCAATACCCATGCCGGCCCCACCAGCATCCTGGCCGGCACGCTGCGCCTGACCGGTGACACGTCCCAGCTCGGCGGCGGCATCCAGAACGGCGCGGCGCTGCGCTTCGACCAGCCGGCCGGCGGCAGCTTCGCCGGCACCATCTCGGGGGCCGGCAGTGTCACCCAGGCCGGCACCGGCACGCTCACCCTCTCCGCCGCCAACACCTATTCGGGCATGACGCGGGTCCAGTCCGGCACGCTGGTCCTGTCGGGCGACGTCTCCGGGCTCGGCGGCAGCATCGAGACCGATGCGTCCCTCGTCTTCACGCCCACCGGCGACACGCTGTTCTGGAACCAGATCACCGGCACCGGCGGCCTCGCCGTCGATGGCGGCGGCACGCTGGTGCTGTGGGGCGACAACACCTATGCGGGCCTCACCGAGATCCGCGCCGGCATGCTGGTCCTGCTCGGCGAGGCCGCCGGGCTCGGCGGCGACATCGCCAATGACGGCACGCTCAATTTCGCCGGCGGCCCCGACCGCAGCTTCGCCGGCGTCATCTCCGGCACCGGCAGCGTCATCGACGCCGGCGGCGGCACGTTGACCCTGTCGGGCGACAACACCTATTCCGGCACCACCTTCATCAATTCCGGCACGCTGAAGCTGACCGGCGACACTTCGCTCCTGGACAGCGACATCCAGGACGGCGCCACCCTGCTCTTTGCCCAGGCCGGCGACGCTTCCTATGCCGGCACCATTTCCGGCAGCGGCAGGCTGGTCCAGGCCGGCGGCGGCACGCTGACCCTGTCCGGCGACAATACCTATGGCGGCCTCACCACGATCCAGTCCGGCGCGCTCAGGCTGACCGGCGACATCTCGCTGCTCGGCGGCGACATCCAGGACGATGCGGCGCTGATCTTCGCCCGGCCCGGCGACGCCTCCTATGCCGGCGACATCGCCGGCAGCGGCAGCCTGACCAAGACCGGCGCCGGCACCCTGACCCTGTCGGGCACGCTGGGCCTCACTGGCACGACCACGATCGAGGCCGGCACCCTGGCACTGACCGGCGAGACGTCCGGCCTCGGCGCCATCCTCAACGACGCGTCCCTGCTCTTCGCCCAGCCCGGCGCGGCCAGCCATGCCGGCGCCATTTCCGGCACCGGCAGCCTGACCCATGACGGCGGCGCGCTGACCCTGTCGGGCGACAACAGCTATTCCGGCCTGACCGAGAACAAGTCCGGCCAGCTCGTGCTCTCCGGCGACGTCGCGCTCCTCGGCGGCGACATCGCCAACAACGCAGCGCTCGTCTTCGCCCTCGGCGCCGACGGCAGCTTCGCCGGCGACGTTTCCGGGGCCGGCAGCCTGGCCCGCATCGGCGGCGGCACGCTGAGCCTCTCGGGCGACAACACCTATTCCGGCCTGACCGACGTGCAGTCCGGCACCCTGCGCCTGACCGGCGACACCTCCCTGCTCGGCGGCAACGCCCAGGTCGCCGGCAGCCTGCGCTTCGACCAGGCGGGCGACGCGTCCTTCGCCGGCAACCTCTCCGGCACCGGCGACGTCACCCAGGCCGGCGCCGGCACGCTGACCCTGTCCGGCACGGTCGGCCTCGCCGGCACGCTCGTGGTGGCCAGCGGCGCCCTGCGCCTGACCGGCAACACCAGCAGTATCGGCGCGATCGAAGACGCCACGCTGCTGGTCTTCGACCAGGCGGCCGACAGCAGCTTCGCCGGCGCCATCAGCGGCGCGGGCGGCGTCCGCCAGGCCGGCTCCGCGGTGCTGACCCTGCTCGCCGCGCAGGCCTTCACCGGCGGCACCACGCTCGACGGCGGCACGCTGCGCCTCGGCACCGGCGGCGCGCTTGCGGCCGACACCGCGGTGCTGGTCCAGGGCGGCACGCTCGACCTCGACGGCAACGACCATGCCTTCTCCGCGCTCGACGCCACCTCGGGCGCCATCCTGCTCGGCGGCGCCACGCTCACCCTCGGCGGCGCCGGCCTGCAGACCATCGCCGTCGCGCTCGACGGCCCCGGTGCGCTGGTCAAGACCGGCGACGGCACGGTCGCCTTCGGCGCCGCCCTGTCGCTCGACGGCACCACGACCATCCAACAGGGCACGCTGGTTCTCGCCATCGGCCTCGACCTGACCGGCGCCATCCGGGACGACGCGCTGCTGGTCATCGGCCACGCCGATTACGGCAGCTACGGCGGCGCGCTGTCCGGCAGCGGCGACCTGCTGTTCAACCCCGACGACGGCGGCCCGCTGACCTTCTCGGGCGCCATCACGCTCGGCGGCACCATCACCATCGCCGCAGGCACCATGGTCCTGGCCGGCGACGCGCTCGCCACCACCACCGCCATCGTCAACGACTCCACCTTGGCGCTCAGCGCCGCCGGCGACACCAGCTTCGCCGCCCCGGTCACCGGCAGCGGCGTGCTGCTCTCCTACGGCGCCGGCACGCTGACCCTCGCCGCCACGCCGGGCAACACGGGTGGGGTCGAGGTCAGCAACGGCACGTTCCTCATGGGCGCGGGCGTCACCCTCGCCGCCGCCAGCCATCTCTTCGTCACCGGCGGCGTCTTCGCCCTCGGCGACCAGGACCAGACGGTCGGCCTGATCGACACCACCGCCACCGGCACCATCGCGCTGGGCACCGGCACGCTCGCCATCACCGACGGCGGCAGCCTCCAGGGCCGCATCACCGGCACCGGCGGGGTCGACCTCACCGGCGGCGATCTCTCGATCGACGGCCAGTTCTACCTCCCCGGCACGCTCGCCGTCGCCGGCGGCGCCATCGCGCGCTTCGTCGGCGTCAACACCAGCCTCGGCGCCATCGCCAACGACGGCACGCTGATCCTCGCCCCCGCGCTGCCCGGCGGCCCCGCCGACGCCACCCTCACCGCCGACATCTCCGGCAGCGGCGGCCTCCATCTCACCGGTGGCGGCCAGCTCACCCTCTCGGGCAGCCTCAGCTACACCGGCGACACCTCCGTCTCCGGCAGCGAACTCGTCCTGTCCGGCGACATCTCGGCACTCACCGGCACCATCAACGTCCTCACCTCGGTGATCTTCTCCGGCATCGGCCAGTACAACGGCGCCACCGCCGGCACGGGCAATGTTACCGTCGACGGCACCGGCACCACCACCTTCTCCGGACCGCTCAACCATTCCGGCGCCACCGTCATCAACGGCGGCACGCTGAACCTGCTGCCCAGCGCGAGCCTCGCGGGCGCCGTGCACGACAACGGCGTGCTGCGCATCGACGCCGGCACGACGGCGCTGAACTTCGGCAGCACCGTCGACGGCGCCGGAGACCTCGCCATCCGTTCCACCGGCGCCGGCAGCGTCTCCTTGTTCGACCCCACCGGCACCGCCTTCCAGTACACCGGCGCCACCGTCATCGAAGGCGGCACGCTGACCCTGTTCGGCGACCTGCCCAGCAGCCGCAGCATCGAGTTCGACTTCGCCGGCGCCCCCGGCACGCTCCAGGTCTTCGGCGCCGAAGTGCCCATCGTGCCGATCGGCATCTACTCGCCCTACGACCAGATCACCCTCGCCATGGTGGACGCGATCCCCGGCACCGTGACGGTAGGCGGCGACAACCTGCTTCGCCTGCCGCTCGTCGGCGGCGGCGAGGCGGTGCTGAACCTCAGCACCAGCATGGTCGGCCGCAGCTTCAACGTCGCGCCCAGCGCCCTGGCCGGCAGCACGGTCGCCCTGGCGGAGACCCAGTTCAGCGTCACCACGGCGGACCAGTTCGCCGCCGCGATCCGGATGATCAGCGTCGGCGGCATCGATGCCGCCCCCGGCGCCGCCTATCACATCACCCTCGACGCCGACATAGTGAGCTTCGCCGCCGACCTGCCGGCGATCAACCTGCCCGCCGGCGCGACCCTGTCCCTTCATGGCGGCCACCACGTGATCGACGGCGGCGGCGCGGTGCGCGGCCTGTTCGTCCAGGCCGGCACGGTGGACGTCAGCAACCTCACCATCGCCCATATGCGCGCTTCCGGCGGCGCCGGGGGCAGCGGCGTCTACGCGGGCGGCGGCGGGGCCGGGCTCGGCGGCGGCCTGTTCGTGGGATCGGCGGCCAACGTCAGCCTGAGCGGCGTCAGCCTCGTCGGAAACGCCGCGATCGGCGGCGACGGCGGTGCCTTCGGCCTCACCGGCCTCTAC
>JBGAIK010000382.1:0-2345 GCA_044225615.1 Acetobacteraceae bacterium
GGTGCGCAGATCGGATGGCAGGGCGGGCAGGGTCTGCTGCGCGACGGCGGGCGGGGCCGGTGCCGCGAGCGCGGCGCGCAGGCCGGTGAGGCCGGCGACCACGGCGCAGCAGGCATCGACGCCGTCGGTCGCCGGGAAGCCCATCGCGCCCAGCTCCGCCACCGCGTCCTGCGGGCCGTGCACGCACAGGGCGATGACGCGGTCGGGGAATCGCGCGCGCGCCGCCGACAGCGCGGCCATGTAGACGCCGCGCAGGCGGGGCAGGTAGAGCGCCGAGGAGACCAGCACGATCAGCGTGTCGAACGAGCCGTCCTCCAGCGCGGCGAACAGGATTTCCTGCAATATCTCCGGCCGGCTCGACATCTGCGCCGTGGCGTCGATCGGGTTGCGCGGCGAGGCGTAGGGAACCGCGGCGGTGATCCGCGCCTGGGTCGCCGGCTTCGGCTGCGGCAGGGCGAGGCCGCAGGCGCTGGCCGCATCGGCCAGCAGCACGCCGAAGCCGCCCGAGGCGACCAGGATCGCCACGCGGTTGCCCGGCGGGAGCCGCGTGCCGACCGCGGCGAGCGCCTGGCCCATGTCCACCAGCGCCTCGATGCTGCGCACGCGCCAGACGCCGGCACGCGCGAACACGGCGTCGAAGACCTGGTCGGAGCCGGCGAGCGCGCCGGTGTGGCTTGCCGCCGCGGCCTGGCCGGCGGCGCTGGCACCGATCTTGAGCGCCACGACCGGCTTGCCGGCCTGGCGTGCCTCGGCGAGGGCCGCGATCAGCCGGGCCGGATCGCGGCAGGTTTCCAGCACGCACAGGATCACCCGGGTCGCCGGGTCGCGGGCCAGGTAGGCGATGCCGTCGGCGGCGTCCACGTCGCATTCGTTGCCGGTGGTCATGAAGCGGCTGACGCCGGTGCCGCGCTCGCCCACCAGCAGCATGGCGTAGCTGCCCAGATTGCCGCTCTGCGAGACGATGCCGAGCGGGCCGGCGGGCGGCATGGCGCTTTCCAGCACGATCGAGAAGGTCGCGATCGCGCGCTCGGCAATGCTGGCCGTGCCCAGGCAGTTCGGCCCCAGCACGCGGATGCCGGTCGCCGCCGCCACGTCGCGGATGCGCTGCTGCAACGCCTCCCCGGCCGCGCCCATTTCGGAGAAGCCGGAGGAAAACACCACCGCGCCCTTCACGCCCTTGGCCGCGCAGGCGGCGATGGTGTCGGGCACCTGCTCGGCGCCGACCGCGACGATGGCGAGGTCAGGCGCCTCCGGCAGGTCGGCGACGCTGGCATAGGCGGGCAGGCCCTGCACCTCGGCCGCGCGCGGGTTCACCGGATAGATGGCGCCCGTGAAGCCGTAGCTGCGCAGGAACTGCACCGGCCGCCCGCCGATCTTGGTCGGGTCCTGCGAGGCGCCGAGGATCGCGATGGAGCGGGGCCGGAAGATCGCCTCCAGCCCCTCGCCGAGCCGCATGATCTCAGCGCCCCTTGAAGACGGGCTTGCGCTTCTCCAGCACCGCGGTGCGGGCCTCCAGCGCGTCCTCGGTATGGGCCAGCGCCATGGTGTAGTTCTGCTCCAGCCGGTAGGCGTCCTTCTCGGGCATCAGCTCGACCATGTTGCAGGACTGCTTGGCGTAGCGGATGCCGAGCGGGCTCTTGCCCGCGATCTCCTCGGCCACCTTCATCGCGGTCGGCAGCAGCTGCTCGCGGGTGGTCACCGCCTCGATGATGTTCATCCGGTAGAGGTCGGCGGCGGTCAGGCGCAGGCCGGTGTACATCATGCGCCGCTGGGTGGACTGGCCGAACAGCCGGTGCAGCATCGCCGCCCCGCCGGCCAGGCCGACGTCGATTTCCGGCATGCCGACCACGGCGTCGTCGGAGCAGAAGAAGATGTCGCTGGCCGCCATCAGGCCGAGGCCGGCACCGAGGGCCGCGCCGTTCACGGCGGCGATGACCGGCTTGAAGCACTCGCGGATGGCGTTCGAGGTCTCGCGCGTGATGCGGTTGTGGTCGTGGAAGGCGCCGAGCTTGGACAGGTCGGGCCGGGCGCGCAGGTCGGCACCGGCGCAGAACGCCTTGCCCGAGGAGCACAGCACGGCCACGCGCACGTCCTCGCGCTCGGAAATCTCGTCGAAGATGGCGACGATGCGGTCGCGCATCGGGCGGTTCAGCGCGTTCACCGGCGGGCGGTTCAGCGTGACCACCGCGATGTGCTGGTCCACCTCGAGGCGGATGATGTCGGAATCGCTCATTGGCATGTCCTCATGTCGGAAGTTCGGGCAGGCGCACCCGGGTCTCTGCAAGCCCGGCCGCGCCGAGCCCGGTGATGGCCAGCAGCCGGCCCGCCTCGGCGCCGCTCGCCTG
>JBGAIK010000076.1:0-19064 GCA_044225615.1 Acetobacteraceae bacterium
CTGCTTCACCGGCGTGCTCGCCGCGGCGCTCGACCGCGGCCAGCCGCTCGCCGTGGCCATGGCCCGCGCCAATGCCGCCGCCGGCCTGTCCTGCACGCGCGCCGGCACGCAGGGCAGCATGCCGCAGGCGGCGGAGACGGATGCCGCGCTTGGATAGACGGATGTTGCAGATATGGCTGTCGGGCCGCTAGCCTGCCGCCGTTCCGGCGCCGCCGCGGCTTGCGCCGGCCAGCACCAGCGGGAGGCGGACGATGGCGGGCAACAGCAACGACAACGACGAGATGAAGGAAGCGGCCGAGGACGCGAAGGACGCGCTCGACGAGATGAAGGACCTCATCGAGGACGCCATCAAGGCGGCCGCGAAGATGAAGTCCAAGCCCGACGCCAAGGCCGGCAAGGCGCTGGCCGATGACATCAAGGAAATCATGACCAAGGCCAAGAAGCTCCAGGCCTTGGCCGACGACCTGAAGGGCTGACGGCGGCAGGACGGTCGCCGGTCCGGCCGCCCTACCCGATCACGATCCGCGGCCCCGCCGGCTTCGCGGTCGCGCCGTTCACCTTCTCCCACAGCCGCTTCGCGATCGCCGCGAAGGCCTGCGCCGGATGGCTGTCCGGCGCAGCCGCCACGATCGGCGTGCCGGCATCGGCATTGGTGCGGATTTCCAGCACGAGGGGCACCTCGCCCAGGAATTCGCTGCCCAGCCGCTCGGCCTCCATGCGCGCTCCGCCATGGCCGAAAATCTCGCTGCGCGTGCCGCAGTTCGGGCAGCAGAAGAAGCTCATGTTCTCCACCAGCCCCAGCACCGGCACCCGTGTGCGCTCGAACATCCGTACCCCGCGCCGCGCGTCCAGCAGCGCGATGTCCTGCGGCGTGGAGACGATCACCGCCCCCGCCAGCGTCACCCGCTGCGCCATGGTCAGCTGCGCGTCGCCCGTGCCCGGCGGCATGTCCACGATCATGATGTCGAGCGGCCCCCATTCCACCTGGCCCATCATCTGCTCCAGCGCGCCCATCACCATCGGGCCGCGCCAGATCATCGGCGTCTCCTCCTCGACCAGGAAGCCGATCGACATCGCCTTCAGCCCCCAGGCCGGCAGCGGGATCATCTTCTCGCCCACCACCTCCGGCTTGCGCGACAGGCCCAGCATGCGCGGCAGGCTGGGGCCGTAGATGTCGGCGTCCAGCAGCCCCACGCGCAGCCCCTGGCGGGCCAGCGCCACGGCCAGGTTCACCGCCACCGTCGACTTGCCCACGCCGCCCTTGCCCGAGGCCACGGCCACGATCGCGGTCACGTCGGGCAACAGCGCCGCCTTGGCCGGCTGGGCGCCGTGCGCGTGACCGTGCTGATGCCCGTGCGCGTGGCCCTGCGGCGCCGGCGCGGCGGCCGCCTTGTGCGCCGTCAGCACGGCGGACACGTTCTTCACCCCCGGCGCCCTGGCAAGCACCGTCTCCACCTGGCGGCGCACCGGCTCCATCGCCTCGGCATGCGCGCGGTCGGTCAGCAGGCTCACCTGCACCAGCCCGCCCTTGACCAGGATTTCCTCCACCAGCCCGGCGGCCACGATGTCGCGGCCCGAGGCGGGATCGGCCACGCCGCGCAGCAGGCGGCGGAGATCGTCTTGCGTCGGGTCGCTCATTCGCTTGAAAACCTTCAACAGCCGGTCAATATGCAGGCGTGCCATGGGCGTTTGATATGAACGCGCCGGGGCGTTCTGCCAATGCCGTATCGGGCGATGCCGCAATTGCGTTGTTGTCCTGATTGCGGTGCCGCGCCGAACCGGGTAGCGCACACGCGAATTTCTGGGAGCTTCTCTCCACTATGCCTTGGAACAACGGCGAACCCGGCGGCCCATCGGGGTCTGGCGGCGGCTCGGGCGGGCAGGGGCCGTGGGGCAACCCGGGCGGCAATCGGCCCGGCGGGCGGCCGAACGGCCCGCAGGGCCCCTGGGGCGGCGGCCCGCGCGGCAATGGCGGCCCCCCGCCGCCCGACCTCGACGACCTGATCTCCCGCGCCCAGGGCTATGTCCGCGGCATGCTGCCGCCCGGCTTCAGCGGCGGCGGCGGGCGCCCCACCGGCCGCTTCTCGGGTGGCCGCGGGGCGGCCATCGTCGGCGCGCTGGTGCTGGCCGGCTGGCTCGGCAGCGGCTTCTACCGCGTCCAGCCCGACGAGCAGGGCGTGGTGATGCGCTTCGGCGCCTTCAGCCGCACCACCCTGCCGGGCCTCAACTACCACCTGCCGTGGCCGATCGAGACCGTGCGCAGGCCCGCCGTCACCCGCGTCAACCGGGTCGAGGTCGGCTACCGCTCGGCCGCCGAGCTGGCCCCCCAGGTGCGCCGCGGCGACGGCACCCGCGACGTCGCCGAGGAAAGCCTGATGCTGACCGGCGACGAGAACATCATCGACATCAACTTCGCCGTCTTCTGGCACATCCGCGACGCCGGCGCCTTCCTCTTCAACACCCGCCGCCCCGACTACACCGTGAAATCCGCCGCCGAGAGCGTGATGCGCGAGGTGATCGGCCGCACGCCCATCCAGCCCGCGCTGACCGACGCGCGCGCCCGGATCGAGGCCGAGGTGCTCAAGGGCGTGCAGGCCATCCTCGACCAGTACAAGACCGGCGTGGAGATCACCCAGATCCAGCTGCAGAAGGTCGATCCGCCCAACGCCGTCATCGACAGCTTCCGCGACGTCCAGCGCGCCAACACCGATGCCGACCGCATCCGCAACGAGGCCGAGAGCTACCGCAACGACATCGTGCCCAAGGCCCGCGGCGACGCCGCCCGCCTGATCGCCGAGGCCGAGGGCGCCCGCCAGACCTCCATCGCCCAGGCCGGCGGCGAGGCGCAGCGCTTCCTCTCCGTGCTGCAGGCCTACGAGGCCGCCAGGGACGTCACCATGCAGCGGCTCTACATCGAGACCATGCAGGACATACTCAGCCACTCGCAGAGCACCATCGTCGACAACCGGCTGCAGGGCGTGGTGCCGTTCCTGCCGCTTAACGAGGCCGCGCGCCCGCCGGCCCCGCGCCTGCCCCCGCCGCCCGCCGCCCCGCAGGGAGTCCAGCGATGAGCCGCGCCGCCACCGCCGCGGTCGCCGCGCTCGTCGTCCTCGTCTTCCTCCTCGGCTCCACGCTGTTCACCGTGCAGCAGACCGAGCAGGTGCTGATCACCCAGTGCGGCGAGCCGCGCCGGGTGATCACCGAGCCCGGGCTGCACGCCAAGATCCCCTGGATCCAGCAGGTCTTCAGCTTCGACCGCCGCCTGCTCGACTACGAGGTGCAGTCGGAGGAAGTCATCCTCGGCGACCAGCGCCGGCTGATCGTGGACAGCTTCACCCGCTACCGCATCACCGATCCGCTGCGCTACTACCAGTCGGTCGGGCCGACCGAGGAGGGCATCCGCGCCCGGCTGAACTCGGTCGTGTCCTCCTCGCTGCGCCGCGTGCTCGGCAACGAGCAGCTGCTCAACGTGCTGTCCTCCAACCGCGGCCGCATCATGGGGCTCATCCGCGACCAGGTGAACGAGGAGATGCGCAGCTTCGGCGTGACCGTGGACGACGTGCGCATCCGCCGCGCCGACCTGCCGCGCGAGAACACCGACGCGATCCTGTCGCGCATGCAGTCCGAGCGCGAGCGCGTCGCCCGCCAGGCGCGCGCCGAGGGTTCCGAGGCCTCCGCCCGCATCCGCGCCGATGCCGAGCGCGAGCGCACCGTCCTGCTCGCCGAGGCGCGCGCCTCGGCCGACAAGCTGCGCGGCCAGGGCGAGGCGCAGGCCATTGCCATCTACGCCGATGCCTTCCAGCGCGACCCGCATTTCTTCGAGGTGTGGCGCACGCTGCAGGCCTATCGCGAGACCTTCGCCAACGGCGGCGCCCGGCTGGTCCTGACCCCCGGGGAGGGCTTCCTCCGCCTGCTGAGCGAGGCGCCGGTCGCCACCGTGCCACCGGCCGCCCAGTCCCCTGCCCCTGCTCCCAAACCTGCGCCATGATAGCCACCCACCCGCTGCCAAGGGGTTACCGCCCATGCGCCTGACCGCCCGCACGCTGCGTGCCTCCGCCCTCGCCCTCTCGGCGCTGCTGGCGGTGCCGGCCGCCCCCATCCTTGCCCCGCCCGCCCATGCCCGCGGCGCCCCGGACAGCTTCGCCGATCTCGCCGAGCGCCTGCTGCCGGCCGTGGTCAACATCTCCTCCAGCCAGACCGTGACCGCCCGCGGCGAGGGGCGCGGCCCGGACGTGCCGCTGTTCCCGCCCGGCTCGCCCTTCGAGCAGTTCTTCAAGGACTTCATGGAGCGCAACCGCCCCGGCGGCCAGGGCGGCCAGGGGCCGCGCACCGAGCGCCCGCAGCCGCCGCGCCGCGCGCAGAGCCTCGGCTCCGGCTTCATCATCGACGCCTCCGGCTTCGTGGTCACCAACAACCACGTCATCGAGGGCGCCGACGAGATCACCGTCATCCTGCACGACAACACCAGCCTGAAGGCGAAGCTGATCGGCCGCGACGAGCGCACCGACCTCGCCGTGCTCAAGGTGGAATCCGACAAGCCGCTGCCCTTCGTGCCCTTCGGCGATTCCGACACCGCCCGCGTCGGCGACTGGGTGCTGGCCATCGGCAACCCGTTCGGCCTCGGCGGCTCGGTCACCGCCGGCATCGTCAGCGCCCGCGGCCGCAACATCGAGCAGGGCCCCTACGACAACTTCATCCAGACCGACGCCTCGATCAACAAGGGCAACTCGGGCGGCCCGCTGTTCAACATGGACGGCCAGGTCATCGGCATCAACACGGCGATCTACTCGCCCTCCGGCGGCTCGATCGGCATCGGCTTCTCGATCCCGGCCAACATGGCCCGCCAGGTGGTCGCCCAGCTGCGCGACTACGGCCGCGCCCGCCGCGGCTGGCTCGGCGTGCGCATCCAGCAGGTCTCGCCCGACATCGCCGAGAGCGTCGGCCTGCGCGACCCCTCGGGCGCGATGATCGCCGGCGTCACCGACGACGGCCCGGCCGACAAGGCCAGGCTGAAGAGCGGCGACATCATCCTGAAGTTCAACGGCCAGGCGGTGAAGGAGATGCGCAACCTGCCGCTGATCGTCGCCCAGACCGACATCGGCAAGGCGGTGCCCGTCATCATCTGGCGCGACGGCAAGGAAGTCACCCTCCAGGTCACCGTCGGCGAACTGCCGGACGACCAGAAGCAGGCCGCCGTCACCCCCGACAAGAAGCCGACCCCGGCCCCGAGCCGCACGCTCGAGCTCTCCGCCCTCGGCCTCAAGCTCTCGGAGCTGACCCCCGAGCTGCGCCAGAAGTTCAGCATCCCCGCCGACCGCAAGGGCGTGGTCATCACCGACGTGGACAGCAGCTCCACCGCCGCCGAACGCGGCCTCAAGCCCGGCGACCTGATCGTCGAGGTCGGCCAGGAGGAAGTGAACTCGCCCGCCGACGTCGGCGACCGCGTGGAAAAGGCCCGCAAGGCCAGCCGCAAATCGGTGCTGATGCTGGTCCAGTCGGGCGATTCCCCCCGCTTCGTCCCCCTGCCGCTGCGGCCGGATCCCAACAGCAAGCCAGGGTAGGGAAGGCGGCCCCGATTCCCGGCGCTGCCCTTTGAATCCATTCTCGACCCCCGCCACCCCCTCCCCAAAACCATTCAAAGAATGGATTCCAAAGGCTGAGCCCTTAGCGGGGTCCAGGGGCAGAGACCCTGGCCTTCCTTGCTCTTGCCTGCTGTGGGGGCCTGCATGCACGCGGTGGCGGTGTTCGAGCTGGTGATTGCCATGATGCTGGCGATCATTGCGTTGCACTACGCGGCGCATCGGCTTGGGTTGCCGCCGGCGGCGGCGCTGTTGACGGGCGGGATCGTGCTGGCCTTCGTGCCTGGCCTGCCGGTGGTCGAGCTCGATCCGGAGCTGGTGCTGGTGATCTTCCTGCCGCCGCTGCTGATGGACGGCGCGTGGTTCACCGCGGTGGGGCAATTCAGGCGCAACCTTCGCGGCATCCTGTCGCTGGCCGTGGGCGCGGTGGTGTTCACCACCGTCGGGGTCGCCATGGTCGCGCATCTGCTGCTGCCGTCGCTGCCCTGGGCCGCCTGTGCCGCGCTGGGTGCCATCGTCTCGCCCCCCGATGCGGTGTCGGCGCGGGCCGTGCTGCAGCAGGTGCGGCTGCCGCGGCGCCTGCTGGCGCTGCTGGAGGGCGAGAGCCTGCTCAACGACGCGACCGGCCTGGTGCTGTTCCGCTTCGCGGTGGCCGCGACCTTGACCGGCAGCTTCAGCGCCGGCGCGGCGGTCATGAGCTTCGCGCTGCTGGCGGCCGGCGGCGTGCTGGTGGGTGCGGCGATCGGCTGGATCTGGGTGCTGCTGATCCGGCGGCTGCGCGACGACTACCTGGTCATCGCCGCCTCGCTCCTGGTCTGCTGGGCCGCCTACCTGGCCGGCGAGATGCTGCATGTCTCGGGCGTGATCGCGGTGGTCACCGCCGGCCTGATCTGCGGCTGGCACCAGCACGAGCTGTTCACCGCCAGCGTGCGCATGCGCGGCACCTCGTTCTGGACCGTCATGGTCTTCCTGCTGGAGGCGCTGGTCTTCATCCTGATCGGCTTCTCGCTGCGCGGCGTGATCGAGCGAGTCGGCGGCTTCGGCGTGGTGCTCGACCGGATGGCGCTGCCGGCGCTGGCCCTCGTGCTGGCGGTGATCGCGGTGCGCTTCGTCTGGGTCTTCGGCTCGGATGCCGTGGTCGCCGTGCTGCACCGTCTGCGGCTGGCCCGGGCCCCGCCGCTCGGCCCGCGCGCCGCCACGGTGATGAGCTGGGCCGGCATGCGCGGCGTGGTGACGCTGGCCGTCGCGCTGTCGCTGCCCGACGCGATGCCGGGCCGCGATTTCATCCTGGTCGCGTCCTTCGCCATCATCCTGGCCACGGTGCTGGTGCAGGGCACCACGCTGGGCTGGCTGGTGCGCCGCCTCGGCGTGCTCGAACGCCCGGGTGCGGGCGCGAAGCTGGGCATCCCGGGCGCCGAGGCGGCGATGTTCCGCGCCCAGCTCAAGCTGGTCGAGACGCTGGCCCATGCCGAGGACGGCACGCTGATCCACCCCCGCCTGCTCGAACGCTACCGCCAGAAGGTCGCGGTGATGGACCGCTTCCACGAGGACGAGGCGCGCCTCACCGTCGATCTCAAGGCGCATTTCAACGTCATCATCGCCGCCGTCGCCGCCGGCCGCCGCGAGCTGGTCCGCCTGCACCGCGCCGGCGAGATCGACGACGAGACGCTGCACGAGCTCGAGCGCGACCTCGACCTGGAGGAGCTGGCCGCGATCTCGGCCATGGCGTAGCGCGCTACATGCCGGCGCGCGGGTCGAACGGCCGCTCCGGCTGCCAGTCGCGCAGGAAGGCGGCCAGCGCCGGCTCCTCGCCGGGCGGCAGCACCACCTGCAGCACCACGAACTGGTGGCCGTCGCCGATGCCGCGCCCGCGCAGGCGCAGCCGCGTGCCGCTGCGCGAGGCCGGCGGGATGCGCAGGCTGATCGGCCCGCGGATCGTCGGCACCTGCACGTTGCCGCCGAGCACCGCCTCCTGCAGCGTCACCGGCAGGTCCAGCACGATGTCGTCGCCCTCGCGGCGAAAATAGGGGTGCGGCGCCACCGCGATCTCGATGATTGCGTCGCCGGCCTGGCCGCTGCCGCGCCCGGGCATGCCCTGGCCGCGCAGCCGCAGCGACTGGCCGTCGCGATGCCCGGCCGGGATGTTCACGTCCAGCACCCGCCCGTCCGGCAGGGTCAGCCGCTGCACCCCGCCGATCGCGGCGTCCAGGAAGGACACCGTCAGCGTGTAGTGCGCATCCTGGCCCCGCGCATCCCGCCGCGGCCGGCCGCCGCCGCCGCGGAACGCCGCCAGCAGCTCCTCCAGCTCCTCCGGATCGAACGTGCCGCCGCCGCGCCCGGTGCCGCCGCCGAAATCGGGATGGAACGGCCGCTGTGGCGGCCGCTCGGCCCCGGTCGCGTCGATCTCGCCGCGGTCGAACCGGCCGCGCTTCTCCGCGTCGGACAGGATTTCGTAGGCGGTGCCGATCTCCTTGAACCGGTCGGCGGCCTCCGCCTTGCCCTGGTTGACGTCGGGATGGTGCTTCTTGGCGAGCTTGCGGTACGCGGAGCGGATTTCCGCCTCCGTCGCATCCGGGTCCACACCGAGGATTTGATATGGGGATTTCATTCCCAATCCATCTAGGAACGCGGCCGGCCGATTTTAAGGGGTGATCCCCGTGCGCCGCAACGACCAGTATTGCGGTTCCCGCCCGGCCGCCAGCGCCTTGGCCTCGTAGCGGGTCGGCGGCCAGCCGGCGGGCCGCGCGGCCGCGGGGGGCGGCGCGTCAAAGAAATCCTGCCCCGCCAGCACCTCGGCCACCCATCCCTGGTAGGTCGGGTCGTCGCTCGCGATCCGCCATTCGCCGCCCGGCCGCACCACGCGTGCGAGCTCGGGCACGATCGCCGGATGCACGAAGCGCCGCTTGGCATGGCGCGCCTTGGGCCAGGGATCGGGGAACATCAGGAACAGCCGCGCCACCGACTCACCGGGCAGGGCCGCGAGCAGGCTGCGGGCGTCGGCGTCCCACAGGCGCAGATTGCCGGGCAGCGCCGCCGTCGCCTCCTCTCCCTCGGGCACGAGGCGCGCCAGCAGCGAGCAGATGCCGTTCTCGAACACCTCGCAGGCGATCAGCCCGGCCTCGGGATGCCGCGCGGCCAGGGCCTGCGCATGCTCGCCGCCGCCGAACCCCACCTCGACCCACAACTCGCGCGGGCGGGGCGCGAATGCGGCAAGCGGATCGGCGGCGCCGGCCAGGTCGAAGCGCAGCCGCGGCAGCGTCTGCGCCAGCATCAGGCGCTGGCGCGGCCGCAGGCTATGCGTGCGCGGCCGGCCGTAGAGCCGGTCGGGCGGCGGCTTCAGGGCCCGCGCGTGATGACCGCAGGCGGCTTCGCCGGAGGTCTGAATCACTCGCGCAAATCTTCTACCGCCCGAAGGCGGATTTCAGCGCCGCCACCAGGTCGGTGCGCTCCCAGGTGAAGGTGCCCTTGTCGGCATCCGGCGTGCGGCCGAAATGCCCGTAGGCGGAGGTCTCGGCATAGATCGGCCGGTTCATCTGCAGGTGCTCGCGGATCCCGCGCGGGCGCAGGTTCACCAGCTCGCGCAGCGTCTTCTCCAGCCGGCCCTCGTCCACCTCGTACGGGTTGCCGTGCAGCTCCACATACAGCGACAGCGGGTCGGACACGCCGATCGCGTAGCTGATCTGCAGCGTGCAGCGCTCGGCGAGCCCGGCGGCCACCACGTTCTTGGCCAGGTAGCGGTAGCGGCAGACATAGGCCGCCGAGCGGTCCACCTTGGTCGGGTCCTTGCCGCTGAACGCGCCGCCGCCATGCGGGGGCCGCGCCGCCATAGGTATCGACGATGATCTTGCGCCCGGTCAGCCCGCAATCGCCGTCCGGCCCGCCGATGACGAACTTGCCGGTCGGGTTGATGTAGATGTCCTTCTCCGCCGGCATCCAGCCGGCGGGAAGCACGCCCTCGATCAGCGGCATCAGCATGCGCTTGATCTGCGTCTGGTCCATCCCGTCGTCATGCTGGGTGGAGATCACCACGCTGGTCGCCGCCACCGGCTTGCCATCCACGTAGCGCAGCGTCACCTGGCTCTTCGCGTCGGGCTGCAGCCCGGCCACCATCCGGTCGCCGGCCACGCGGCGGTCGCGCATGGTGCGCAGCAGCTCGTGCGCGTAGTACAGCGGCGCCGGCATCAGGCTCGGCGTCTCGGTGCAGGCATAGCCGAACATGATGCCCTGGTCGCCGGCGCCCTCGTCCTTGTTGCCGGCCGAATCCACGCCAACCGCGATGTCGGCCGACTGGGCATGCAGGTGCACGGCGATGTCGGCATGCTTCCAGGAGAACCCCTCCTGGTCATAGCCGATCTCCTTCACTGCCATCCGGCACAGATGCGCCAGGTGCTCATGCGTGACCGAATCGGGCCCGCGGGTCTCGCCGGCCAGCACGATGCGGTTGGTGGTGACCAGCGTCTCGCAGGCGACGCGCGCATAGGGATCGGCGGCGAGAAAGGCGTCCAGCACCGTGTCGCTCAGCCGGTCGGCCACCTTGTCGGGATGGCCTTCCGAGACCGACTCGGAGGTGAACAGGAATTCGCCCTTGTCGCGCATGATCGATCCCGTGCTGGCAGAATTGGCCCCGAACACCTTCGCGCCGCACCCCAGGGCGGGGCAGCGAAGGAGCGGCGCTGTGTGACGGAAAGGGGGCGGAGGGTCAAGCCTCAGGAGGCGGCCGGACCACGCCGCAGCACGAGGTCGACCGAGCGCTGCTCGCCGCCGTCGGCCACCACCTCCCGCAAGGCGGCGAGAATGCCCTCCACCGACAGGCGCGGTCCGACCGGATGTTCCGGCGCCATCACGTGCCCATCCCCCTGCCAGCCCGCCACCAGGTCGAGCACCGGCTGCGGCTCCAGCCCCATACGACGCATCCCCCATGGCCAGAACTCCATCACCAGGAGCCCGGCCCGCGCCAGCAGCCGGGCCCCACCGGCGACGATCAGCGGCTCTGCGCCCTGGGTATCGATCTTGACGGCCAGGGCGCCGGTCTCAACCGTCAGGTCGTCCAGCCGCACCACCTTCACTGCGATCTCGCCAGTCGCGGACAGCCGGTGGTCGCCGCTGTTGTAGTCGCTGCGCGCGAACCGCATCTCCCCCGGCGCCGCGGCGACAGCCGCATTGACCAGCTCCGCGCGATCCTCGATGCCGTTGCCGACGACATTGAGCCGCAACAGCCGGAAATTGTCCGGGTCCGGCTCGAAGGCGATCACCCGCACGCCCGGGTTGCGCGCCACCGCCGTGGTCAGGATGCCGATATTGGCGCCGACATCCACGAAGACGCCGCCGCCGTGCGCCACGAAATAGTCGCCGAACACGCCGACGATGTCCGGGGAGAACCGGCGGTCGCGCAGATAGATCCGCGCGACGGCCTGGTCGTAGACCGGCGCGACGAACTGGCCGGCGGCGCCCGCGACCTCGTAGTGGCGGATGCCTAGGGCGCGGGCGGACTGATAGAACAGCTCGTAGCGCAGGTTGAACGGCAGCGCCGCGAGGCGGCGGAGCCCCCAGGCCTTCATCGCCGACAGCATGATGTCTCCCCCTGCAGCCGCTCAGCCCATGCCCAGCACGTCCATCATGCCATACAGCCCCGGCCGCCGCCCCGCCACCCAGCGCGCCGCCTGCACCGCGCCCGTCGCGAAGGCCCGGCGATCGAAGGCGCGGTGCGTCAGCGAGATATGCTCGTTGGCGGCGGCGAAGACCAGCGTGTGCTCGCCCACCACCTGCCCGCCGCGCAGCGCCGCGAACCCGATCGCTCCCGTCCGGCGCGCCCCGGTATGCCCGTCGCGCCCGCTCTCGGTCACCTCGGCCAGGTTCACCCCGCGCCCTTCGCCACCGCGCGCCCCATCCCCACCGCGGTGCCCGACGGCGCGTCCACCTTCTGCCGGTGATGCATCTCCACGATCTCGGCGTCATAGGTCTCCGCCGGCAGGGCCGCGGCCATCCGCTCGGCCAGCGCGAACAGCAAGTTCACCCCGGGCGAGAAGTTCGGCGCATGCACCACCGCCACCCGCCGGCCGCGCGGGCCACCGCCGCCTCGTCCTCGGCCGACAGCCCGGTCAGTACCCCGTTGTTCAGGCGCACCCGCCGCCGGGCATCCGCCGCCGCATGCGCCTGCTGCTGCTCGCATGGGTGAACTCGATCACCGTCGCTCGCCGCCGCCAGCGCGGCAATGTCCGGCAGCAGCGCCACCCCGCCGGCACCGCCGATGCCCGGACGGTCCAGCCCGCCGGCGATCCAGGCGCCCAGCCGCCCCGCCTCCTCCGCCACCAGCCGTCCCACCTGCCCGCCGGATCCCGGCGATGCCGATACCCTTCTCCATGCCTTCTCCCTGGGCTGCGATCGCAGGTTGCGCCAACCCCGCGCTGCGCCATCCTGCCCTCGCCCCACAGGAGCCCGACAATGGATTGCATCCTCGACCAGGACAGCCTGCGCGCCCATTTTGGCCCGGTCAGCGACCTCGCCCTGCGCAAGCAGCTCACCTACCTGGACCGCCACTGCCGCGCCTTCATCGCCCTGTCGCCCTTCTGCGTGCTCGCCACCGCCGACGGCCAGGGCGGCGTGGACGCCTCGCCGCGCGGCGACGCCCCGGGCTTCGTCAAGGTGCTCGACGACCACACGCTGCTGCTGCCCGACCGCCCCGGCAACCGCCGCGTCGACAGCCTCAGGAACGTCGTCGCCAGCCCCGGCGTCGGCCTGCTGTTCTTCGTCCCCGGCATCGACGAGACCGTGCGCATCAACGGCACCGCCCGCGTCGTCACCGAGGCCGCGCTGCTGGAACAGGTGCCGGCCCAGGGCAAGGTGCCGGTCACCGGCCTGGTCGTCACCGTCACCGAGGCCTTCTACCACTGCGCCAAGGCGCTGATCCGCTCGAAGCTGTGGGACCCCGACACCCGCATCGAGCGCAAGAGCTTCCCCACGCTCGGCCGCATCATCGCCGACCAGACCAGCGGCGTGGACGCCGACGCCGCCGATGCCGGCATCGCCGAGGCCTATCGCAGAAATATTGACCGCGCGGCGCGGGGCGGATGAGCGCACCCGCGAAGGCCGCCCCATGCCGACATGCCGCCCGACACCCTGCTCGACACCATCCGCGCCATCGTCGGCCCCGCCGGCCTGCTCACCGACCCGTCCGACACCGCCCCCTACGCCGAGGACTGGCGCCGTCTCTACCGCGGCGCCACCCCGGCCGTGGTCCGCCCCGCCACCACCGACGAACTCGCCGCCGTCGTCCGCGCCTGCGCCCAGGCCGGCACGCCCATCGTGCCCCAGGGCGGCAACACCTCCATGGTCGGCGGCGCCGTCCCCGCCGAGGACGGCAGCGAGATCGTGCTCTCGCTCTCCCGCATGAACCGCGTCCGCGACGTCGACCCGGTCGACCAGACCCTGACCATCGAGGCCGGCGCCACGCTCAAGGCCGCCCAGCTCGCCGCCGAGGCCGCCGGCTACCTGCTGCCCCTCTCGATCGGCTCCGAGAGCACCGCGCAGGTGGGCGGCATCCTCGCCACCAACGCCGGCGGCAACAACACCGTCCGCTACGGCAACGCCCGCGACCTCGTGCTCGGCCTGGAAGTCGTGCTGCCCGACGGCCAGATCTGGAACGGCCTGCGCCGCCTGCGCAAGGACAACACCGGCTATTGCCTGCGCCAGCTCTTCGTCGGCGCCGAGGGCACGCTCGGTATCATTACTGCCGCCGTGCTCAAGCTCGTCCCCCGCCCCACCGAGATCGAGGTCGCCCTCTGCGCCGTCCCCTCGCCGGAGGCCGCGCTCGACCTCTTCACCCGCTTCCACCGCCACGACCCGGCCGCCGTGCAGGCCTTCGAATACATGTCGGGCCTGGGCATGGATTTCGTGCTCACGCACATCCCCGGCGCCACCCTGCCGCTCGCCGCCCGCGCCGCCCATTACGCGCTGGTGGAGCTCGCCACCCCGCGCCCCGATGCCGGCCTGCGCGCCGCCTTCGAGGCGGTGCTGGAAGCCGCCCTCGCCGACGGGGTGGTGGAAGATGCCGCCATCGCCGAAAGCGCCGCCCAGCGCGCCGCCATCTGGCGCCTGCGCGAGGAACACTCCGAGGCGCAGAAACGCGAAGGCGCCAGCGTCAAGAACGACGTCTCGGTGCCCGTCTCGAAGGTCCCGGCCCTGATCGCCCGCGCCACCGAAGCCTGCGAACGGCTGATGCCCGGCATCCGCGCCGTGCCCTTCGGCCACATGGGCGACGGCAACATCCACTTCAACCTGGAACAGCCCGTGGGCATGGACGCGCCGCCTTCCTCGCCCAGGACCACGCCATCATGGACACGGTCTGCGAGGTCGTCCGCGATCTCGGCGGCAGCTTCTCGGCCGAACACGGCATCGGCAAGCTCAAGCCCTACATGATGCCCGACTGGCGCGGCGGCGCCGAACTCGACGTCATGCGCCGCATCAAGCAGGCCCTCGATCCGCAAGGGTTGATGAATCCGGGTAAGGTGCTGCCAGGGTAGGAAGCAAGGCTCCGCCGGCCGTCGTGCGCAGCGCGCATTCGCGCGACAGTGGCCGCCTTGGATCCCGGTCCGTGCTCGCGGATGTGTCGCCCGCCTTCGGTGATTGGCGAAACGCGATGGCGCGTAGAGGGCGGAACAATCGCAGCGCCCGGCGCCTGATACCTGCCGTGGAGCGACTGAACCGCCTGCTCCCTCTCCCGCGTGCGGGAGAGGGTCGGGGTGAGGGGGCGAAGCCATCTGCCCATCCGGTTCGCGTCGGTCGATGATGCGCGTGGCTGGCAGTGCCTCTCATCCTTGCGCCGCAGGCATTCGTCCCGTGCCACCCCCCATGCCTCGTGCGGCAGCACGGTTTGATTGCCTGCGGCGCAAGCAAGCTCGTGCCAGTCACCGAAGGTCACCGATGCAGCCGCGAGCAGTGACCGGGATCCAAGGGCCTCCGGCCGTCGCGCGAATGCGCGCTGCGCACGACGGCCGGCGGAGCCCTTGCTTTCCAGCCACTTGCACCTCCGCCAGCCACCCCAAGAAGGGGTGACTGGCGCCGCCCCCCCGATACTCTAGACTGGCCCGGATGCCGACTCCGCCGCCCCGGCGCCTGCCGCGCGCCACCCGGATCGACCGTTACCTGCTCCGGCAGCTCCTCGTCGGGCTGGTGGCGGTGACGGTCGGGCTTGCCTTGCTGATCTGGCTCACCCAGTCGCTGCGCTTCGTGGAACTGGTGGTGAACCGCGGCCTGTCCTTCCGCGTCTTCATCCAGCTCACCTCGCTGCTGCTGCCCAATTTCATCGCCATCATCCTGCCCATCACCAGCTTCGTGGTGGTGCATTTCGTCTACCACCGCCTGGCCGGCGACCGGGAGCTGACGGTGATGCGCGCCGCCGGCCTCTCCCCCGCCGCGCTGGCCCGCCCCGCCCTGATCCTCGCCGCCATGGCGATGGCGCTCGGCTGGTGCCTCAATTTGTGGATCGTCCCCGCCTCCTACGGCGCCTTCCGCGAGTTCCAGTTCGAGATCCGCAACAAGGTCGCCGCCTTCCTGCTGCAGGAGGGCGTGTTCACCCAGGTCAGCGACAATCTCACCGTCTATGTCCGCGCCCGCGACGCCGACGGCACGCTGCGCGGCATCCTGGTCGACGATGCCCGCGATCCGGCCAGCCACGCCACCATTCTGGCCGAATCCGGCCGCCTGTCGCTCGACGGCGACACCCCCAAGGTGCTGCTGGTCAACGGCAGCCGCCAGGAGCTCGACCACCGCAGCGGCCGGCTCAACATGCTTTCCTTCGCCGAGAACACGGTGCAGCTTTCCGACGGCGACAAGGGGGCGGAGCAGCGGTTCCGCGATCCGGCCGAGATGTCGATCTCCGAGCTGCTCGATCCGCGCAGCGCCATGTTTGCCCGCGACATCGGCAAGCTGAGGCTGGAGGCGCATCGCCGCCTGTCGAGCCCGGTCACCACGCTCGGCTTCACCCTGATCGCGCTGGTGGCCGTGCTGATGGGCACGTTCCGCCGCCATGGCAGCCTGCTGCGCCCGTTCATCGCCATCGTCGTCGTGGTCGCACTGGTCGCCGGCGGCCTCGCCGTGGGCAATCTCGCCGCCCGCGCGCCGTCGCTGATTCCGCTGGTGTGGCTGCACGCGGCGCTGCCGGCCGTCATCGCGGGCTGGATGCTGCTCGGCCCGCAGCTGCACCTGGTGCCGGCCGCCCTGCAGCGTCGCCTCGGGGTCACCTAGGCGTGCGCATCGCGGTCACGCTCTCGCTCTACGTCGCACGGGTGTTCAACGGCGCGGTGCTCGGCATGCTCGCCGCGCTGACCGGCATGGTCTCCCTGTTCGACTTCATCGAGCTGCTGCGCCGCTCCGCAACCCGGCCCGATGCCACCTTCGGCGTGGTCGCCGGGATCGCGGCGATGCGGATGCCGTGGATCATGATGCACATCCTGCCTTTCGCCGTGCTGCTGGGCGGCATCATGGCCTTCTGGCGGCTCACCCGCTCCTCGGAGCTGATCGTCGCCCGCGCCGCCGGCGTCTCCGCCTGGCAGTTCCTCGCCGCCCCGGTTGCCGCCGCCATCCTGCTCGGCGCCTTCGCCACCCTGGCGGTCAGCCCGATTTCCGCCGTGCTGCGCGGCCGGGCCGAGCGGCTGGAGAACGTCTACCTGCGCACCGGCGGCGGTCCGCTCGCGCTCAACGGCGGCGCGCTCTGGCTGCGCCAGTCCGACCGCGAGCTCGATCCCCAGGGCGTCGCCATCCTGCACGCCAGCGGCGTGGCGCTGCGCGCCGGCAGCCTCACCACCGGCCCGGTCAGCGTCTTCCGCCTCGACGCCCGCGACCGCCTGCTGGAGCGGGTGGAGGCGCGATCCGCCATGCTCGACGGCGATGCCTGGCTGCTCGACACCGCGCGGCGCATCACCCCCGACCACCTGCCCGATCCGCCGCGCGTGCTGCGCCTGCCCACCACCCTGACGGTCGGCCGGGTGGAGGACAGCTTCGCCGCGCCCGACACCTTCTCGGTCTGGGCGCTGCCGCCCTTCATTGCCCTGCTCGAGCATTCCGGCTTCTCGGCCATCCGCCACCGGCTGCAGTTCCATTCCCTGCTGGCGCTGCCGCTGCTGGCCGGCACCATGGCGCTGCTCGCCGCCGGCTTCTCGATGCGCCCGGCCCGGCGCGGCGGGGTGGCGCAGATGATCGCCAGCGGCGTCGCCGCCGGCTTCGCGCTGTTCGTCGTCTCCAAGGTCGCCGAGGAGTTCGGCCAGTCCGGCGCCCTGCCGCCGCTGCTGGCCGCCTGGGCCCCGGCCGCCGCCGGGCTGATGTTCTCGGTCGCCCTGCTGCTGCACCTGGAGGACGGGTGATGACGCTTCGCCTGCGCCTCGCCGGTCTCTGCCTCCTGCTGGCCGGCGCCCTGCCGGCCGGCCCCGCCGCCGAAGCGCAGGTGCGCCGCGCCCCCGCCGCCCCGGTCGCGCCCATCCAGCGCGACCAGCCCGCCTTCTACCAGGCCGACGCCGCCGAGTACGACCGCGAGGCCGGGCTCGTCACGCTCAAGGGCCATGTCGAGCTGTGGCAGAACGAGCGTATGCTGCTGGCCGACACCGTCACCTACGACCGCACCACCGGCGTCGCCGCCGCGCAGGGCAACGTGGTGCTGCTGGAGCCGGACGGCCAGACCGTGTTCGCCGACTATGCCGAGCTCGGCGAGGGCATGAAGCAGGGCGTGCTGGCGGGCATGCGCGCGCTGCTGGCCGAGAACGGCCGCCTGGTCGCCAACGGCGCGCGGCGCACCGACGGGCGCATCAACGAGCTGTCGCGGGTGATCTATTCCACCTGCGACCTCTGCGCCGACGATCCGACCCGCGCGCCGCTGTGGCAGATCCGCGCCCGCGAGGCGGTGCAGGACACCGACAACCGCATGATCGAGTACCGCGACGCGGTGGTGGATTTCATGGGCGTGCCGGTGTTCTGGACCCCGTACCTGACCCACCCCGACCCGTCGCAGAAGCGTGCGAGCGGCCTGCTGGTGCCGAATTTCGGCATCTCCCGCCATCTCGGCGGGTTCTTCGCCCAGCCCTACTACTGGGTGATCGACGGCCAGTCGGATGCCACGATCACGCCCATGGTCGCCGGCCGCAACGGCCCCGCGATCGACGTCGAGTACCGCCGCCGCTTCAACAACGGCACGGTCTCGGTCAACGCCTCGCTCGCCAACTACAATTCCAACGCCGGCGGCCATGTCTTCGCCAAGGGCGTGTTCGCCATCGACGAGATCTGGCGCTGGGGGTTCGACATCCAGCGCGCCAGCTCGCTGACCTACATGCGCGACTTCCGCGTGGCCAACAGCGCCTCCCTGCTGACCAGCCAGGTCTGGATCGAGGGCTTCGGCGCCGGCGCCTACACACGGGCCGACATGCGCGCCTACCAGGGCCTCACCAGCAACGTCCGCCAGGAGAAGCTGCCCTACGTCCTGCCGCGCTACCAGTACAGCCTGGTCACCCTGCCCGACGGGCTCGGCGGGCGCACCAGCGTCGATTTCGGCGCCTTCAACGTGCTGCGCAACAACGGCACCAACACCAAGCGGGTCAACGCCACCATCGGCTGGGAGCGGGGCCTGACCGGCCGCTTCGGCGACGTCTGGAGCTTCAAGGCCCAGCTCGCTTCCGGCGCCTATGTCGCCCACCAGTTCGACCAGCAGCCCAATTTCGGCCCCAAGGGCACCATTTCCAGCAGCCAGGTCATGCCGACCGCCGCGGTCATGCTGCGCTACCCGATGATCCGCGACGCCGGCGCCTGGGGCAGCCAGCTGATCGAGCCGATCGTCCAGGTCATCGCCGCGCCGCGCGGCAGCAACTACGCCAGCGTGCGCATCCCCAACGAGGACAGCCTGGACCAGGAGTTCACCGACGCGAGCCTGTTCGCGCTCAACCGCTTCCCCGGCATCGACCGGCTGGAGGGCGGCATGCGCGCCAACGTGGCGCTGCACGCGGCCTGGTACCTGCCCGGCGGCGCCGTCGTCGATGCCCAGGTCGGCCAGGCCTTCAAGGCCCGGCGCGACCCCGCCTTCCTGCCCGGCTCGGGGCTGGAGCGCACCGCCTCCGACATCGTCAGCCATATCAGCTTCGCGCCCACCTCGTGGCTCGACGTGACCAGCCGCCAGCGCTTCGACAACCGCAGCCTGAAGCCGCGCTTCATCGACGCCGCCGCCGCCGTCGGGCCCGACTGGCTCAAGGTCACCGGCGGCTACCTCTACTCGGTCACCAACCCGTTCAGCTACTACGACACCGCGGCCACCACCGCGCTCGCCGCCCAGCCGCGCAACGAGGTCACGCTCGGCGCCGCCACCAGGCTCGGCAACTGGTCCTTCCGCGCCACCGGCCGCCGCGACGTGAGCCTGAACAAGATGGTGGCGATGTGGCTCGGGACGTCCTACGAGGACGAGTGCTTCATCTTCGACGTCAGCTTCTCGAGCCGCTATACCTCCATGAACAA
>JBGAIK010000077.1:0-19912 GCA_044225615.1 Acetobacteraceae bacterium
CTGCTGGCCGACTTCCAGCTGACTGTGCCCGAATACGGCACCATCCATGCGGCCACGCCGCCGGTGGTGGTATTGACCTCCAACCGCACCCGCGAGGTGCATGACGCGATCCGCCGCCGCTGCCTGTATCACTGGGTGGACTACCCCGATGCGCGGCGCGAGCGCCAGATCCTGGCCACCAAGGCGCCGGGCGTGGGCGAGAAGCTGTCGGCCCAGGTGGTCGCCTTCGTCCAGCGCCTGCGCAAGGAGGACCTGTTCAAGCTGCCGGGCGTGGCCGAGACGATCGACTGGGCCAGCGCGCTGACCCATCTCGACCAGCACGAGCTGACCCCGGAGGCGGTCGACGAGACGCTGGGCGTGCTGCTCAAATACCAGGACGACATCGCCAGGGTGCGGGGCGCCGAGGCCGCCCGGCTGGTGGCGGAGACGCGGGCGGCCTGAACTATCCCACCGCGACATCCTCCAGGGTGATGCCGGAATAGGAGGTGAGCATGCCGTTGATGTTGCGGAAGCCGGTGACGTCCCTGGCCATGGCGAAGGCCTGGGCGCGCCAGGCGAGGGTGACCATTGGCGCCGTCTCCAGGAATTTCGTCTCGATTTCGGCATAGATCGCGCGGCGCTTCGCCTCGTCGAACTCGGCCCGGCCGGCGGCGAACAGGGCCGAGAGCTCGGGCGTCTCCATGCCGAAGGAGCGGGCGTAGGAGGGGGCGAGGGCGCCGTCCATCAGCGTGGCCAGCCCGTCCGGGTCGTTGTTGTCGGCGGTGGTGCCGAAGACGGCGAACTCGTACTGGCCGCGATTGCCCAGTGCCACGCGCTGCGGCCAGTCGGGCAGGGTGAGCTTCACCCGGATGCCGATCTCGGCCAGGTGGTGCTGGACGATCTCGGCGGTGCCCTTGTGCATGCCGTACTGGGCGGTGGCGAGCAGCGTGCAGTCGAACCCCTCGGCGGCGCCGGCCTCGGCCAGCAGCGCCTTGGCGCGGGCTACGTCGTGGTGCCAGGTCTGCGCCCGGGCCGCGTCGTGGAACGCCGAGCCGGGGGCGATGGGGATGCTGCCCAGCGTGGTGCCGCGGCCGAAGAACACCGCATCCACGATCTCCTGCCGGCGGATGCCGTAGGCGACGGCGCGGCGGATGCGGGCATCCCGGAACGGCCCGGCCTTGCCGTTGAACAGCAGGTTCATGAACGGGCCGACGGTGGCGTCCAGCTTCAGCTTGGGATTGCTTTCGATCGACTGGAAGGCCTGCCAGGGCACGAACTCGATCAGGTCGACGTCGCCGGTGGCGAGTGCGGCGACGCGCTCGGTCTCGTCGGCATAGACCTGGACGCGGATCGATTTCAGCTTCGGCCGGCCGGGCCGGTGGAACTTGTCGTAGGCGGTGAGCTCCAGCGACACGCCGCGCTCCTGGCCGGTCAGCCGGAACGGCCCGGCGCCGATGCCGGGCCCGCCATTGTCGGTGGAGCCCCGGGCCACGACGGGCATGTGCGGGCCGGCGAGCCAGCCGGGCAGCGTGGCGGTGGGCCGCTTCATGAAGATGCGCACCGTCCGCGCATCCGGGGTCTCGACCCTGGCCACGCCCTGGAATTCGGCGCGCAGATAGGCGGTGGATTTCTCGGCCGCGACCTGCTCGATGGTCCAGGCGACGTCGGCCGCGGTGACCTTGGCGCCGTTGTGGAAGGTCGCGTCGCGCAGCCGGAACTCCCAGCCGTTGTCGGGCAGGCGGGTCCAGCTTTCGGCCAGCTCGGCCCGCAGCTTGCCGTCGGCGTCGTAGGACAGCAGGCCGCGGAAGATCAGCAGCTTGATGGTGGCCGCCGCACCCCCGGTGTTGCTCCAGGGCTGCAAATTGGGGGGATAGGTGGACAGGCCGAAAACCAGCTGGCCGGGCTGGCGGGCGGCGCGGGCCTGGCCCGGCAGGGCGGCGATCAGGCCGGCGGCGATGGCGGCGCGGCGGGTGAGCAGCATGGAGCCTCCTGCAATGGACCGGATCGGGCGGGGTGAGTAGCGTCGGGACACACAACAGCGGAACAGGTCCCATGGCCGCAAGCCCGAAACTCCGGCTGAACCACCTGACCGGCGGGGAGGCGCGCGAAATCCTCGCCCGGCGGCCGGTGATCCTGCTGCCGATGGGCAGCCAGGAGGACCAGGGACCGCATGCGCCGATGGGCGACTACATGAGCGCGGACGCCATCGCCGAGCGCATCGCCGCCCGGGCGACGGCGGCCGGCACCGAGACGCTGGTGGCCCCCGTGATCCCGTTCGGCGGCGCCGACTATTTCGGCGCCATGCCCGGCGGCATCGCGCTGGAGCAGGCGACGCTGCGGGCGGTGATCACCGACATGCTGGCCTGCCTGGAGCGCCACCGGCTGACGCGGCTGGTGGTGATCAACGGGCATGGCGGCAATTGCGAGGCGATCCACGAGGCGACCCATGCGCTGTACCGCCGGACCGGCGTGATCGTGCCGAGCCTGTACCTGTGGCGGATCGGCTATGGCCTGCTGCCCGGCATCCTGGGAGCGGAGACGGCGAAGCGGGCGGCAGGACATGGCGCGGACCCGCTGACCTCGGTGGCCTGGCATTTGTTCCCCGGCATCATGCGCCCCGACCTGACGCCGCCGGCGGCGCCGCTGCGGGACGTGATGGGGCTGAAGGCGCGGGCGTTCGGGAGCCTCGACTTCGAGGGCGTCGAGGTCACGGTGCCGGTCGAGTACAACGAGATCGCGCCGAACGGCGTGCGCACCGGCGATCCCGCGCTGTGCGCGCCCGAGACCGGGGCGGCGCTGGTCGAGCAGCTGACCGAGATCGGGGCGCGGTTCGTGGCGCATTATGCGGGGCATGCGCCGTAGATGGCGGGCGGCGATTCAGTATGATATCGTAACGAATAGGGCGTGCGTTGGCGCGCCCGGAGGGGCGCGGTTCGGGCCTGTGCGGCGGCACGGGGCGGCGCGCGCGCGCCGGAACGGAGGGCTTGGGGCGCGCAAGGAGAGGAAGCGGGGACGCGCGCTGCCGTGGCGGCGTGGAAGGCCGGACGCGGGCGCGCGCGCCGGGGACGGCGCGGGGTGCAGGCGTCGCAGGCCAGGGTATCGCGTGGCCGGGGTGCCGGCGGGCCGGCGTGCAGGGCGGCCGGTTCAGGTGCCGCGCGGCGGGCGGTGGCCGCCCGGCGGCGCGGCTGCGTGGCCGGATCGCGCAGCACGGCGATGAGCGGGGCGAGGAGCAGGCGCAGCAGCGGGTGGGCGGCCAGCAGCGCATCCAGCAGCGCGGCGCAGCCCGGCGCGGCGCGGGGCGCCGGCAGGTCGGGCAGGCGCGGGGCGGGACGCGGAGGGCGCATTCGAGGACTATATTCTGAAAATTCGGCCCAAGTCAAGGAAAATTGACATGGCTCGCGCACCGGCCCGGGCGGGGGTGTCGGCGCGATCGCTGTTGCGCCGCCGGCCGGGCCCGTGCTGAATTTTGTGCAGCACAGCAAAGGCGGTCCCGATGCGCGCGTTCGACGATCGCGTCCTGTCGCAGGACGAGCTGCGGGACCTCTCGGAGCGGTCCGACTGGCCGGGCGCGATCCGGCTCGCGGTGCATCTGGCCCTGCTGGCAGCCGCCGGATGGTGGGTCGCCGTCGCGCAGGGCTGGGTGGTGTGGCCGGCGATGCTGGCCCTCGGGCTGGTGCAGGTGGCGCTGTTCGCCCCCGCGCACGAGACCATGCACCAGACCGCCTTCGCCTCCCGCCGCGCCAACCTCGTCGTCGGCTGGCTCGCCTTCCTGCCCGCGCTGCAGGCGAGCCATTTCTACGCCGCCTTCCACTACATGCACCACCGCCACACCAACGTCCCCGGCGAGGACCCGGAGCTGATGGTGGCGCCGCCGGCGAGCCTGGCGGAATACGCCAGGCGCATCTTCGGCCTGCGCTACTGGGCGGCGCGCGCTGCGGCCATCCGCGATGCCTGGCGTGGCGACATGTCCGCCTACCCGTTCATCAATGCCCGCCAGCGCCCCGGCGTGATCCTGTCGCTGCGGGCGATGTCGCTGACGGTGGCGGCGCTGGTGGCGCTGTCGGTGGCGCTGTGGGGCTGGCAGGCGCCGTTCCTGTTCTGGATCATCCCCCAGCTGCTCGGCCAGCCCTTCCTGCGCGCCTACCTGCTGGCCGAGCACACCGGCTGCACGATGGACCGCAACGGCCTGACCAACACCCGCACCACGCTGACCAACCGGCTGGTGCGGCTGCTGATGTGGGACATGCCGTTCCATGCCGAGCACCACCTGTACCCGTCCATCCCGTTCCACCGGCTGCGGGACGCCCATGCGCTGATCGCGGCGAAGCTCGGCTTCCTGCAGCCCGGCTACGCGCGCTGGAATGCCGGCTTCATCCGCGGCCTCGCGCGGCGCTGACCGCGGAGGCGGGCAAGCGCGAGGCAGGCCACCGCCGCCAGCATGACCGCAGCACCCGCCGGCTCCGGCACGGCGAAGAGCGGCGTGGTGTCGAGCGGCGGGGCGCCGGTGGCGACGATGGTGTTGCCGCTCAGCCGGTCGACCAGCGGGCCGAAGCTGTCCTGCGCGACGGCCGCGCCGCCGCCGATGTCGAAGATCACGTTGTCGCAGATGACCGCCGGAATGTTGGCGCCGCCCGCGTCGAGATGGTTGAACACCATCGTCATGCCGTCGCGATTGTTGACCAGCGTGTTGCCGCAGACGCGCAGCGAATTGCGCGGATGCGTGCCCTCGCCGCCGAAATGGATGGCGAAGCGGTTGACCGACAGGGCGCCCTTTTCCAGCAGGTTGTTCTCGATCAGCACCTCGCCGCCATCGGGCACGTCGATCAGGTAGCTGCTGCCGAGCGCGCCGGCGACGCCGGGAGACAGGTCGAAGATGCGGTTGTTGGCGATGGTGGTCGCGAAGGCCCGGCTCTTGATCTCGTGGCCCTGCGAGAAGGCGGAATGGATGTAGCTGTCGGTGACCGAGAGGCTGGCGATGTAGCCGACATAGATGTTGTGGTCGTGGCCGTTCTCGGCATAGAGGCTGCCGACCGGCGCGCCGTTGCTGCTGAACTCGGAGCGGGTGATGGCGACCCGCATGCCGGTGGCCGGGCTGCCGGGCGCGGTGCTGCCGGCGAGGAGGCCGTCCTCGTTGTGGTGGATCCAGGAATCGGCGATCGACAGCAGGCCGTTGCCGGATTCGAACAGGATCGCCGCGCCGTTGGGATGCGGCCCCGGGCGGGCGGCGCCGTGGATCTCCAGGTGCGAGATCGAAAGATCGACGCCGCGGCCGCGCGGCACGTTGAGGATCGCCCGGCCGCTCTCGGTGAGCGGCGTCGCCCGGGTCAGCGAGGCCATGCCGCCGACCGCGCCGATGCTGAGGCTGTGGGTGATGTCGGGGAAATCCTCGACATAGGCGCCGGGGGTGAGCCGCAGCGCGTCGCCCGGCGCCGAGGCGGCGATGGCGGCGCTGAGCGTGGCGTAGGGCGTGAGCGTGGTGAGGTTGAGGACGGTCACGCGACCGTGCCGACATAGCCGTCGCGCTGCGGGTCCGCACCGCCCTCGAGCGCGCCGTCCCACAGGGTGATGCCGTGCGGGGCGGCGAAGGGGAAGGTCTGGGCCAGGCGCTTGACCTCGTAGCCCATGGCCTCGACGCCGCGCTGGACGGCGCGGGGGATGCGGTTGCCGATGTCGATGGCATCCGTGGTGGCGGAGAAGCGGGGCGCCATCACCGCTTCCTGCATGGTCATGCCCCAGTCCAGCGCGTTGAGCAGGACCTGGAGGATGGCCACCCCGATCCAGGCGCCGCCGGGGGAGCTGACGGTGAGCACGGGGGCGGCATCCTCGAAGACGATGGTGGGGGCCATGGAGGAGAAGCGCCGCTTGCCGGGGGCGATGGAGCCGGCGCGGCCGGGGCGGGGGTCGTACCAGTTCATCGCGCCGTTGAGCATGAAGCCGGTGCCGGGCGGGATGACGCCGGAGGGCGTGCCGAGCGTGTGGGTGAGCGAGACGACCATGCCGCCGGCATCGACGCAGGAGATGGTGGTGGTGTTCTTCGCGTCGCCGCCGGCGCGCGGCAGCGACGCCTTCTGCCCGGCCTGGATGCGGGCGGCGCAGGCATCGGCGTAGGCATCCGACAGAAGCATGTCGAGCGGCGGGGGGACGAAATCGGGGTCGCCGATATGCTCTTCCTTGTCGCGGCCGGCGATCTTCATGGCTTCGGCGACGGTGCGGATGTAGGCGGGGCTGTTGTGGCCGAGGGCCGCGAGGTCGAAGCGTTCGAGGATGCGCAGCATCTCGGCCACCACGATGCCGCCGGCCGGCGGCGGCGGCAGGGCGATGCGGCGGCCGCGATAGGCGATCTCCATCGGCGCGTGGGTGCGGATGCGGAAGCCGGCGAGGTCGGCGGCGGAAAGCAGCCCGCCATGCGCCTGCATGTCGGCGACGATGCGCTGCGCCAGCGCGCCGGTGAAGAAGCAGTCGGGGCCTTCGAGCGCGATCAGCCGCAGGCTGGCGGCCAGCTCCGGGTTGCGCACCGGATCGCCGACCCGCTTGGGGGTGCCGTCGGGGCGGAGGTAGAGGCGGGTGCCGTCCGCGGTGAGGGCGAGCTTCTCCACATAGGGGCGGCGGCCGTAGGGGGCCTCGTTCATGGTGAACATGGCGTTGACGTGCGGGCGGATCATCCAGCCCTGCTCGGCGGTGGCGATGGCCGGGGCGAAGAGGCCGGCCCATGGGGTGCGGCCGAAGCGGGCATGCGCGGCCTCGAACACGCGCAGGATGCCGGGGGTGGTGACGGCGCGGTGGCCCAGCTCGTTGACGGCGCCCTGGAGCACGTAGCCGTAGCCGTCGGCGCATTCGCGCTCGAAGATGGCTTCCCACATGCCGGGGCTCGCGGCGGCGGGGCAGGTGGAGAGCCCGTCGAGGATCAGGTGGGTGCCGTCCTTCGGGTCGAACACCTGCATGACGCCGAGGCCGCCGATGCCGCACATGAGCGGATCGACCACGCCCTGGGTGAAGGCGGTGGCGAGCACCGCATCGACCGCGCTGCCGCCCTGGGCGAGGATCTCGGTGCCGGCCTCGACCGCCTCGGGCTGGGGGGCGACGATCATGGCGCGGGGCGTGGGCAGGCGGCGGGCGGGGCGGGGCATGGCGGACCTCGTTGCTCTTGGGGCCAGCGTGCCGTGGCCGGGCGAGGGGGGCAAGATTGTGCGGGCCGGCCGGTTGGGCTTGCATGCGACAGGGACGGGGAGGGGACGATGAAGGCAAATCCGCTGAAGGCCGCGCTGGCGCGGGGCGAGCTGCAGCTCGGCACCTGGATCAACATGGTGCGCACGCCGGCGATCCTGCCGCTGCTGAAGGCGGCCGGGCTCGACTACGCGCGGATCGACATGGAGCATTCCGCCGCCTCGATCGAGACGGTGGCCGATTTCGCCCTGGTGGCCCGTGCGCTCGACTTCCCCATCGCGGTGCGCCCGCCGCGGGCGAACCGGGAGTGGATCACCCGGCTGCTCGACGTCGGGGTGTGGAACCTGCACTGCCCGCAGGTGGAGAACGCGGCCCATGCCCGCGAGATCGTGGCGGCCAGCCGCTATGCGCCGCGCGGGCTGCGCGGCAATGCCGGGCACACGCCGGGGACCGATTTCGACCTGTCGATGACCGCGGCGGCGCGGCGCGACTTCGCCGACGCGCAGGTGTTCGTGACCGTGATGTTCGAGACCCGGGCGGCGTTCGACGACCTCGAGGAGATTGCCGCGATGGACGGGATCGACGCGCTGACGATCGGCCCGGCCGATCTGGCGCAGGATCTCGGCGTGTTCGGCACGCCTGGCCAGGCAGCCGCCATCGACGCGCGGCGCGACCAGGTGCTGGCCGCCGCCCGCCGCCACGGCAAGACCTGCGCGATGCTGTGCGCGAGCCAGGAACAGGCGCGCCACTGGAAGGCGCAGGGGGCGCTGCTGCTGGCCTATTCGAGCGAGACGGAGGTGCTGCAGACGGCGTTCGCGCAGGCGATGCAGGCGATCAAGGGGTGACGTGAAGGATTGGCAAGCACAGGATGAACAACGAGACGGCGAATAGGAAGTGCAAGGTGTCGCTCACTGCACTTCTCGCTGCCTCGCCGTCTCTTCGTTCGTTTGCCCTGCTTGCTTTGCCGACCCTGATTGTGCCTCGCGGAGGCTGTCTCAGTAGCGCCGCAGCAGGCCGATCAGGCGGCCTTGGACGCGGACCTTGTCGGCGGGGTAGATCTGGGTCTTGAAGGCGGTGTTCGCCGGCTCCAGCGCGATCGAGTTGCCGCGGCGGCGCAGGCGCTTCAGCGTGACCTCCTCCTCGTTGACCAGGGCGACGACGATCTGGCCGTTCTCGGCCGCATCCTCGCGGCGGATGATCACGGTGTCGCCGTCGAGGATGCCGGCATCGACCATCGATTCGCCGGAGACTTCCAGCGCGTAGTGGTCGCCGCCGCCCAGCATCGCCACCGGCACGTCGACATGGGTGCCGTTGTCGCGCAGCGCCTCGATCGGCATGCCGGCGGCGATGCGGCCGTACAGCGGCAGCTGCACCGAGGTGGCGTCGTTGGCGGCGCGCACGCCGGCGAGCCGGCCGGAGAAGTCGCCGCGGATCACGTTGGGCGAGAAGCCGGCCGGCGATGCGACCGGCGCGGCCTCGATCGCGGCGGCGCGGGCCGCAAGGTCGTCGGGCAGGCGCAGCACCTCCAGCGCCCGCGCCCGGTGGTGCCGGCGGCCGAGGAAGCCCCGCTCCTCCAGCGCCGAGATCAGCCGGTGGATGCCGGACTTGGAGCGGAGGTTGAGCGCCTCCTTCATCTCCTCGAAGCTCGGCGAGAAGCCCGTGGTCTTGAGGTGGCGATCGATGAAGCTGAGCAGCTCGTGCTGCTTGCGCGTGAGCATGGCGGGGAAACTCCCGTGAAGTCCGTGCCGCACTACGTGACGGCTCCGCCGCACGTTATGTGCGGAACAAACCGGAAACTCACGCGATGTTCTATATAGGTTCCCGTGGCCGCGTCAACAGCCCATCACAACCCGAGCGTGTCCAGTCGGATTATTTCGACGGAGTCACCCGGATTTGCGGCTGGCGCGTGGGGTGCGCGCAGGATCAGCGCGTCGGATTCGGCCAGCAGCCGGAGCATGGCGCTGTCCTGGCGGGTGAAGGCGGTGGCCACCGGCATGCCGTCCGGGCCGGGGGCGAGGCGCGCGCGCAGGTGATCGGCGCGGTGGTCGTTGGCGGCAAGCCCGGCGCCGAGCGCCGCCCGGCTCACCGGCGGCGGCGCGGCCGGAAGGCCGGCGAGCACGGCGAGCGCCGGCAGCAGGAACAGCGTGGCCGTGACCAGCGCCGAGACCGGGTTGCCCGGCAGGCCGAGCATCGGAACCTCGCCCAATTGCCCGAATATCAGCGGCTTGCCGGGCCGCATTGCGATCTTCCAGAAATCGAGACGCAGCCCCACCTGGCCCAGCGCCGCCTGCACCAGGTCGTGCTCGCCGACGCTGGCGCCGCCGGTGGTGACCAGCATGTCGCAGGTGCGCGCGGCCGCGGCGGCCCCGGCGATCGCGTCGCGGTCGTCGGGCGCGATCGGCAGCACCAGCGGGTCGCCGCCGGCGGCGCGCACCAGGGCGGCCAGCGCATGGGCGTTGGAGGAGACGATGCCGCCGGGGGGGATCGGCTCGCCGGGCAGGGCGATCTCGTCGCCGGTGGCGAGCAGGCCGATGCGCGGCCGGCGGTGCATGGCGATCCAGGGATGGTTGCCGGCCGCGGCGAGCCCGACGTCGCGCGCGGTCATCCGCCGGCCGGCCGGCACCAGCACGTCGCCGGCGGCGAAATCCTGCCCGGCGCGGCGGATGTGGCGGCCGGCGCGCACCGCCTCGTTCACCGTGACCCGGTCGCCGTCGCGGGTCGCGTCCTCCTGCAGCAGGATCGCGTCGGCGCCGGCGGGGACGAAGCTGCCGGTGAAGATGCGCACCGCCTGGCCGTGCCCGACCGTGCCGCCCCAGGGATGTCCGGCCGGCGCGCTGGCGACGATGTCCAGCGTTGCCCCCTGGCCGCCGTCGGCGGCGCGCAGCGCGTAGCCGTCCATGGCCGAGACGTCCTGCGGCGGCTGGGTCAGCCGGGCGGCGACGGGGCGGGCGGTGACCCGGCCCCAGGCATCGGCCAGCGGCACCGTCTCGGCCGCGGTCGGCCGCAGCCCGGCCAGGATGCGCGTCCGCGCCTCGTCAACGCTGATCATCGGCTCACTCCTGCCGGAAATCGCCCGACTTGCCGCCCGACTTGGCGACGACGCGCAGGTTGTCCACCCGCATGCCGCGATCGACCGCCTTGCACATGTCGTAGACGGTCAGCGCCGCGACCGAGGCGGCGGTCAGCGCCTCCATCTCCACGCCGGTGCGGCCGGTGGTGCGCACGGTGGCCTCGATGGCGACGCCGTCGGGACCGTCGGGCGCGAGATCGACCGTGACCGCGGTGATCGGCAGCGGGTGGCACAGCGGGATGAGGTCGGCAGTGCGCTTGGCGGCCATGATGCCGGCCAGCCGCGCGACGCCCAGCACGTCGCCCTTCTTCGCGGTGCCGGCCTCGATCATGGCCAGCGTCTCGGGCCGCATGGCGACGCGTGCCCGGGCGGTGGCCTCGCGCGCCGTCTCCGCCTTGGCGCCGACATCGACCATGACCGCGTTGCCGGCGGCGTCGAAATGGGTCAGCGCGCTCATGCCGCCTCCAGCAGCGCCCGGGTCGCGGCGGCGACGTCGGCCTGGCGCATCAGGCTCTCGCCGACCAGGAAGCGGCGGACGCCGACCGCGGCCAGGCGCGCCAGGTCGGCATGCGCGCGCAATCCGCTCTCGCCCACCACCACCCGGTCGGTCGGCACCTGCGGCGCGAGCGCGATCGTCGTCGCGATATCGGTCTGCAAGGTCTTGAGATTGCGGTTGTTGATGCCGATCAGCCGGGTCCGCAGGCGCAGCGCGCGGGCCAGCTCCGCGGCGTCGTGGACCTCGGCCAGCACGTCCATGCCGAGGCCGAGCGCGGTTGCCTCCAGCTCGGCCGCCATCGCGTCATCCAGGGCTGCCATGATGAGCAGCACGCAATCGGCGCCGATCGCCCGGCTCTCGAAGATCTGCCAGGGCTCCAGCATGAAGTCCTTGCGGATCGCGGGGAGTGGCACCGCGGCGCGGGCGGCCTGGAGATGGGCGATCTCGCCCTGGAACCAGGGACCGTCGGTCAGCACCGACAGGCAGGCGGCGCCGCCGTCCCGGTAGGCGCGGGCGAGGGCAGGGTCGAATTCGGGCCGGATCAGCCCGCCGGAGGGCGAGGCCGCAACCCCGATCTCGGCGATCAGGGCGAAGCCGCCGGCCGCCCTGGCGTCGAGCGCTGCCGCGAGGAAGCCGCGGGGCGGGAGGCCGGCGCGGGCGGCGCGCTCGATGGCGGCGAGCGGGGTGGCGGCCTTGCGGCGCGCCGCCTCGGCGGCGGTGTCGGCGCAGATGCGGGCGAGCGCGTCGCTCATCGGGGCGGCGCTCATGCGGTGGCCTTGCGCAGCGCGTCGAAGAGGCGCGGCGATGCCGGCGCCCTGGTCGATGCCGCGCGCGGCGGCCTCGGCACCCTCGCGCAGGTCGCCGGCGCGGCCGGCCATGACCAGCGCGGCCGCCGCGTTCAGCACCACCGTGTCGCGATAGGGGCCGGGCGCGCCGCCCAGCAGGGCCTCGAGCGCTGCGGCATTGAACGCCGCGTCGCCGCCCTTCACCGCGGCGACCGGGGCACGGGTCAGCCCGGCCTCCTCCGGCTCGATGGTGAATTCGCGGATCGCGCCGCCCTTCAGCGCCACCACCTGGTTGGTGCCGGCCACCGTCAGCTCGTCCAGCCCCTGGCCGTGGACCAGCCAGACATCGGTGCTGCCGAGATTGGCCAGCGTCTCCGCCATCGGCCGCGCCCAGCCTGGGTCGAAGACGCCGGTGAGCTGGCGGGTGACGCCGGCCGGGTTGGCCAGCGGGCCGAGCAGGTTGAAGATGGTCCGCGTGCCGAGCTCGACGCGCGGGCCGGCGGCGTGGCGCAGGGCCGCGTGGTGGCGGGGGGCGAACATGAAGGCGCAGCCGGCGGTGCGCAGCACGCCCGCCATCCGGTCCATCGGCACGTCGACATTGACGCCGAGGGCGGTCAGCACGTCCGCCGCCCCGGTGCGCGAGGAGAGCGCGCGGTTGCCGTGCTTGGCCACGACCAGGCCGAGCCCGGCGAGCACGAAGGTCACGGCGGTGGAGATGTTGAGCGAGCCGGCATTGTCGCCGTCGGTGCCGACGACGTCGATTGCGCCGGCGGGCGCCTCGATGCGGGTCATGCGCGCGCGCATGGCGCGGACCGCGCCGGTCAGCTCGGCCACCGTCTCGCGCCGGACGCGCATGGCCATCAGCAGGCCGGCGATCTGGGCGGGGGTGGCCTCGCCCGACATGATGATGCCGAACGCGTCCTCGGACTCGGCTTCGGAGAGCGTCTCGCCCTGTGCCAGCTTCGCCAGCACGGGCCGCAGATTGGTTGACATGGCTCAGGCCGCCCGTGCCGGCGTATTGGCGCCGCGCGCAATGTCCAGGAAGTTCCGCAGGATGCGGTGGCCGTGCTGGCTGGCGATGCTCTCGGGGTGGAACTGCACGCCGAACACCGGCAGCGTGCGGTGGCGCAGCCCCATGATCAGCTCGCCGGTGCGCGCCGTCTCCACCAGGCAATCGGGCAGCGTGTCGCGCTTGACCACCAGCGAGTGGTAGCGGGTGGCCTCGAACGGCGAAGGGATGCCGGCGAAGATGTCGCAATCGTCGTGGGTTACCGGGCTGAGCTTGCCGTGCATGGGGACCGGCGCGCGCACCACCTCGCCCCCGAAGGCCTGGCCGATGGCCTGGTGGCCCAGGCAGACGCCGAGGATCGGGATGCGCCCGGCCGCGGCGGCGATCAGGTCCAGGCAGATCCCCGCCTCGTTCGGCGTGCACGGGCCGGGCGACAGCACGATCGCCTCCGGTGCCCGGGCGATCGCCGCCTCCACGCTCAGCTTGTCGTTGCGCCAGACGTCGCAGCGCGCGCCGAGGTCGCCCAGGAAATGGACGAGGTTGAAGGTGAAGCTGTCGTAGTTGTCGATCAGGAGGATCATGCCGGCATTCTTGGCGCCGCGCCGCCGCGCGGTCAAACGCCGCCTGCGCACGCCGCGCATGGGCCGTGCGCACAGCGCGTTTGACCGCGGCTGCGCGATGCGCGACTGGACGCAAATCAATGGAGTTTCGGATTTTCCGCCGATGCCCGGTCGCCGCTCGCTGCTTGCCGCCTGTGCCGCCCTGCTGGCCTGCTGGTCTGGGCGCAGGAGGCGGTGCCTGCCTGGCAGCGGCTGGCGGTGCGGCCGGCCGACCCGCAGGGGCGGCCGACGCTGTGCATCATGCTCGACGACATGGGCGTCAACCGCGCCCAGTCGGCGCGGGCGGCGCTGCTGCCGGGGCCGCTGACGCTGTCCTGGATGTCCTATGCCCGCGACGTCACCGCCGAGGCCGCCGCCGCGGCCGCCCGCGGGCACGAGACCATGCTGCACATGCCGATGGAGCCGCTCGGCCGCACCGATCCCGGCCCCGACGCGCTGCGCACCTGGCAGACGCCGGCGGACAACCTTGCCCGCCTGCGCGCCGCCCTCGACCGGCTGCCGCTCGCGGTCGGGCTCAACCAGCACGAGGGCAGCGTCGCCTCGCTGTCGGTGCCGCTGATGGACCTGGTGATGGGCGAGCTGAAGGCGCGCGGACTGTTCTTCATCGACAGCCTGACGATCCAGAACAGCGTCGCGCTGGCGCGTGCCAACGCGCTCGGCGTGCCGGCCATCGCGCGCGACGTGTTCCTCGACAACGAGCCGAACCCGGCCGCCATCCGGGCCCAGCTCACCGCCGAGGACGCGGCGCACCGGCCACGCGGTCGCGATCGGCCATCCGCGCGCGACGACCGTGGACGTGCTGGAGCGCTACCTGCCGATCCTGGAGCAGCGCGGCTTCGTCCTGTGGGCCGGTTTCCGCCACGCTGGCCGTCCAGCGCAGCCGCCAGATGGTCGTGGCCCTGGTCCTGCAGCCCCGCCGGGCATCACTCTGTCGCGAGCGGCGGTGAGCGCCGTTGCACCGATATGGTCCGGCGTCGGTTCTGCCGCACGAAGCTGGCCCGGGGAGGGCAACGCCATGGCGCTGACGACGCTTGCGGGCATTCCGGCCGGCATCAACCAGGGTATCTGGGGCGCGCCAGGCCACGATGCTGGGCCTGCTCGGCAATCCGCGCGATTCCTACGACGAGAAATGCCGGGAGCCGACCAACCCGCGCATCGCGGGGCTGGTGACGGTGAAGGATGTCGGCCCGTTCCGGGCGCGCGGGCTGCGCCCGGCGGTCGACTCGCTGGCCGCCGTCATGGCCGACATCAACGCGCAGCAGCCCGCCGTCTTCGCCGCCCTCGGCACCGCCGGCATGCTCTGCGCCCGCTTCGTGCGCGGCTCCACCAGCGCGATCAGCAACCATTCCTGGGGCACGGCCATCGACCTGACGCTGGACGGCGTGCTCGATGCGCGCGGCGACGGTCGGGTGCAGCAGGGGCTGACCCAGATCGCGCCCATCTTCAACGCCCACCAGTGGTACTGGGGCGCCGGCTTCCCGATCGAGGACGGCATGCATTTCGAGGCCAGCGACCAGCTGATGCGCAAATGGCATGCCGACGGCCTGCTCGGCGCGGCCGGCGGCCCCGCACCGCCGGCGGCGGCGCCGCCGGTGCTGCTCAGCCTCGGCGATCGGGGCCCCGAGGTCGCGGCGCTGCAGCACGCGCTCAACACCCGCACCTCGGCCGGGCTCGTCGAGGACGGCGACTACGGCAAGCTGACCCATGCCGCGGTGATGGCCTTCCAGGCCGCCGAAGGGCTCACGGTGGACGGCACGGCCGGCCTCGCAGACCCCGGGGCAGGCTCGGCCTCGCCTGACCGCATGGCAGGCCGCGCGCACGCGGCTTGCGCCGGGGCGGGGAAGTTGCTCCAAACTCCACTCCCGGGCCGGCGGCAGGGGGATGGCGGGACGACATGCGTGGCAATTCGCCGGCGTGGCAGCGATGATCGACCGCCTGGCCGCGCGCCTGGGCGGGCGCATCCATCTGTTCCTGATCGCGGCCACGGTCGCCCTGCCGCCGCTGCTGTTCGCGGGCGGCAGCTGGCTCGCCTGGCGCGCGGCGCTCGATGGCGGCCGGCTGCGGCTGGCCCGCACCGTGGATCTCGCGCATGAGAATGCCTCGCGCGTGCTGGAGACCTACCAGCTGCTGCTCACCCAGGCCGGTGCGTCGCTGGACGGGCTGGCCGACGCGGAGATCCTCGCCCGCAGCGAGCGGCTGCGCGACGGCTGGCGCGACCTGATCGACGGCATGCCGCAGGCGCAGGACCTGTTCGTCATCGACCGCGACGGCCATCCGCTGGTCAGCACCCGCATCGTGCCCACGCCGCGCGGGCTCGACCTGTCGGAGCGCGACTATTTCCAGGCCGCGCGCGCCAGCCGCGACGAGCTGGTGGTCGGCGGGCTGCAGGCCGGGCGGCTGGGCAACGGCACCTACTTCAACGTCGCCATCCCGCGGCGCGACCGCAACGGGGCCTTCCTCGGCGCCATCGTGGTCTCCGCCAGCCCGGGCTACTTCGAGGATTTCTGGGTCCGCAACGGCATCGCCGACGACACGCCGGAGGGCATGACGATCGCCCTTTTCCGCCGCGACGGCGCCTTTCTCGCCCGCTGGCCGCAGCCGGTCCGGGCCGGCAACACCCTGCGCGCGAGCGCGGATTTCATGACCCGGCTCGTCGGCAATCCGCAGGCGTCGAGCTATCAGCGCCGCTCGCTGACCGACGGCATCGAGCGCATGCTGTCCTACCGCCAGGTGGAGGGCGCGCCCGTCTACCTGGTGGGCGCGCTGCGGGTGCCGGCGATTGCCGCGCAGTGGCGGCACACGATGCTGCAGCATCTCTATTTCGGCCTGCCCGCCAGCATCGGCCTGTTCGTGCTGGCGCTGGTGGCCGGCAGGCGCGCCCAGCGCGAGCACGATGCGCTCGAGCAGTTGCGGGCGGAGGCGCAGCGGCGCGAATCCACCGAGGCGGCGCTGCGCCAGTCGCAGAAGATGGAGGCGGTCGGCCGGCTGACCGGCGGCATCGCGCACGACTTCAACAACCTGCTGACCGCGATCGGCGGCAGCATCGAGACGCTGGCGAAGTTCGTCCCGCCCGCCGAGGCGCGCGCCCAGCGCTATGCCGTGCTGGGGCGCGAGGCGGTGCAGCGCGCCACCACCCTGACCCACCGGCTGCTCGCCTTCGCCCGCCAGCAGCCGCTCGACCCGCACGCTGGACGTCAACGCGCTGGTCGCCGGCATGTCCGACCTGCTGCGCCGCTCGCTCGGCGAGGAGGTGGAGGTCGAGACGGTGCTGGCCGGCGGGCTGTGGCGCACCCGCGCCGACCCGGGCCAGCTGGAGAACGCGCTGCTCAACCTGGCGGTGAACGCGCGCGATGCGATGCCGGGGGGCGGCAAGCTGACCATCGAGACCGCCAACACCCATCTCGACGCCGCCTATGCCGCCGGCAACGACGAGGTGGCGCCAGGCCAGTACGTGATGCTGGCGGTGACCGACACCGGCACCGGCATGCCGCCCGACATCGCCGCACGCGCCTTCGAGCCGTTCTTCACCACCAAGCCGCCGGGCAAGGGCACCGGGCTCGGCCTCAGCATGATCTACGGCTTTGCCAAGCAGTCGGGCGGGCACATCAAGATCTATTCGGAGCCGGGGCACGGCACCACGATCAAGCTGTATCTGCCGCGGGTGATGGCGGAGGCCGAGCTGGCGGCCGTGCGGGCGCCGGATGCCGCGCCGCCGATGGGCGAGGGCGAGACGGTGCTGGTGGTGGAGGACAACGAGGCGGTGCGCCAGTTCTCCGTCGATTCGCTGGAGGAGCTCGGCTATCGCGCGATCTGGGCCGGCGACGCCGCCGAGGCGCTGCGCCGGGTGCATGCGAGCCCCGAGATCAGCCTGCTGTTCACCGACGTGGTGCTGCCGGGCGGGATGAACGGCCGGCGCCTGGCCGAGGAGGTGCAGGCGCTGCGGCCCGGCCTGCCGGTGCTGTTCACCACCGGCTATACGGCCAACGCGATCATCCACAGCGGCCTGCTGGACCCCGGGGTGCAGCTGCTGCCCAAGCCTTTCTCGGCGGCCGAGCTTGCCGCCAAGCTGCGCATGGTGCTGCGGGCAAGGGGATAGGGCGCATGGCGGCCAGCGACGGGTTCACCGATTTCCTGCGCGAGCAGCTGGCACCCCTGGGCCGCGTCGCCGCCCGGCGCATGTTCGGCAAGACGGGCCTGTTCCTCGACGGGCTGATGTTCGCGATGGTGGCCGACGACGCGCTCTACGTCCGCATCGACGATGCGAGCCGCGCCTTTTTCGCCGAGGCTGCCGCCGAGCCGCCGCTCAGCTACGCGAAGGGCGGGCGCAGCATCGACCTCGCGTTCTGGCGCGTGCCCGACCGGCTGCTGGACGAGCCGGACGCGCTGCGGGCCTGGGCGCGCGCCGCCCTCGGCGCCGCGCGGCGGGTCGCGTCCGCGCGGCATTGACCCTATCCTGCCCGCGGCATCGACGCGGGGGGACGGGATGGACAGGCGCTACCGGGTGGGGGTGATCGGATTCGCCCACATGCACGTCAACGAGCTGGTGGACCGCTTCGTCGCCTGCGGCCGGGCCGACATCGTCGCCTGCGCCGATTCGGTGCCGCTGACCCCGTCGCTGACCACGGTGGAAGGCAGCCGGACCGCCAACCTGCAACGCGCGCTGGGCGCCCCCGGCGGGCCGCGCGCCTTCGCCGACTGGCGGGCGCTGCTGGCCGAGGCGCGCCCCGACATCGCCATCATCTGCGCCGAGATCAGCCAGCACGCCGCGATCACCGAGGCGGCCGCCGCGGCGGGTGCGCACGTGGTCACCGAGAAGCCGATGGCCGGCACGCTCGCCGATGCCCGCCGCATGGCCGCCGCCATGCAGGCCGCGGGCCGGGCGATCGCGGTGAACTGGCCGATCACCTGGCGCCCGGCGATCCGCCGGGTGAAGGCGCTGCTGGAGCAGGGCGCGATCGGCACGGTCACCCAGCTCAAATGGCGCAACAACCCCTCGCTCGGCCCGCTCGCCCATGGCAGCCTGCACCCGGGCGCCACCACCATCGGCCTGGTGTCGGAGGCCGAGAAGGCCGCCGAGTGGTGGCACCAGCGCGCGGCCGGCGGCGGCGCGCTGCTCGACTACTGCTGCTACGGCGCCTGCCTCGCCGCCTGGCTGCTGGACGCCGCCCCGCTTGCCGCCCAGTGCATGGCCGCCAACCTGATGCACGGCTTCGGCGATGCCGAGGACAATGCGACGCTGCTGCTCCGCTTCCCTGCCGCGACCGCGGTGCTGGAGGCGAGCTGGACCACCTTCCACAACGGCGTCGCCAACGGGCCGGTTGTCATCGGCACCCACGGCACCATCGTGGTCGACGGCAGCGACGTGCTGGTCTTCACCGAACGCGGGTCGCGCACGCCGGCGCGCGTGGAGCGGGGCGACGACCTGCCGCCGGGGCGGGCCACGATCGCCGAGGAATTCCTGCATCATCTGGAGACCGGCGCGCCCCTGCACCCGACGCTCGGCCTGGCGGTGAACCTGGCCGCCACCGCCATGCTCGATGCCGGCCACCGCGCGGCGGCGAGCGGCACCGAGCAGGCGGTGGAGGCGGCGTGATGCGGATCGCCTCGATCGGCTGCGGCGACATCGCCCAGCGCCGGCACTTCCCGGAGCTGGCCGCGATCCAGGGCGTGGAACTCGCCGCCATCGCCGCGCGCGATCCCGCGCGGCTGGCGGACTGCGCCGCACGGTTCGGCGTGAAGCGGACCTTCACCGACCCGGCCGCGATGCTGGCCGATCCCGCGATCGATGCGGTCATGGTGCTGACCCCGCCCGACAGCCATGGGCGCTACGCCGAGATGGCGATCCGCGCCGGCAAGCACGTGCTGATCGAGAAGCCGCTGGTTCCCACCCTGGCCGAGGCGGAGCGCCTGTCCGCCGCCCTGCGCGAGGCGCCGCGCCCGCTGACCGTGCTGGCCCTGCCGCATCTGGCCACGCCCGAGCTTGCGCTGGTGGCGCGCCTGCTGGCGGCCGGCGCCATCGGCGAGGTGACCGCGGTGGAGAGCCATCGCGGCCATCGCGGCCCCACCCATGCCGGCTGGTTCTACCGCAAGGCGCTGGCCGGCGGCGGCGTGCTGTTCGACCTCGGCATCTACCAGCTCAGCATCGTGGCCGCGCTGTTCGGCCCGGCCGCGGCGATGACCGCGCTGTGCACCACCCGCTTCGCCACCCGCACGCTGGACGACGGCAGCACCGTGGATCCCGACGTGGAGGACAGCGCGCTGCTGGCGCTGACGCTTGCCGACGGCACCGCGGTGACGGTGAACGCCAACTGGAACGGCAGCCTGTCGCACCACCGCACGCGCGGGCGCAGCATCGTCACCGGCCGGGCGGGGATGCTGAACTTCGGCGTGGCCGACGGGGCCGTGTATGTGTTCCGCCCCGACGGCGACTATGCGGCGCTGCCCGGCGCCGAGCCGGCCGAGTTCGACGGCCACCCCTGCCGCCGCCTGGTGCCGCCGGGCGTGGCGCCGACCATCGTGGGCAATTTCGTCGCCCGCATCCGCGCCGGCGACACCTCCACCCGCAGCCTGGACATCCAGGCCCATGTGCTGGAGATCATCACCCGGGCCTATGCGGCCGCCGCGCCGGCGCCGATCCGGAGCCGCTTCCAGCCTTGACCCCCTGTCCGCCCTCGGCTACCCACGCGCCGCCGCGTCCCGTTCGTCTAGAGGCCTAGGACACCGCCCTTTCACGGCGGTAACAGGGGTTCGAATCCCCTACGGGATGCCAGCCGATCAGCCCCGACGGCG
>JBGAIK010000383.1:0-2335 GCA_044225615.1 Acetobacteraceae bacterium
CTTGAGGCTGGGGTGCTCGCATTCGGTGATTGGCACGACCGACTTCCTTGCGCCGCAGGCAACAAATCCGGCCTCCGCACCGGACATCGTGCGATCGCGCGGTTTGAATGCCTGCGGCGCAAGGAAGCAAGGATGCAAGGCAGCGGGTGCTCTGCGCCTGTCCGCCCGGCGTTCCGGCCAATCACTGAAGGCCGGCGATCCAGCCGCGAGCAGGAATGGGTTCCAAGGGCCAATGGCCCTTGGCCGGCGGAGCCTTGCTTCCCTGTCCTGCTGCCTATGGGCCGGCACTACGCCGCCACTCCCATATCCGGTGCGTCGAGCGGCCAGCGGGGGCGGGGTGCCTGGTCGAGGCCGGTCGCGGCGCCGGCGCGCAGGCGCTCGATGGCGGCCCAGGCGACCATGACGGCGTTGTCGCCGCACAGGCGCAGGGGCGGGGCGGCGAAGGCGAAGCCGGCGGCTTCGGCGGCGGCGAGCAGGGCGGCGCGGATCGGCCGGTTGGCGGCGACGCCGCCGGCGACGACCAGGGTGGAGGGGCCGTGGGTGGCGGCGAAGGCGGCCATGGCGTGGCGGGCGCGGTCGGCGACGACGTCGGTGACGGCGGCCTGGAAGCCGGCGGCGATGTCGGCGGCCGCCTGGCGGGGCAGGGGGCCGGCGGGGAAGGCGGCGAGGGTGTGGGCGACGGCGGTCTTGAGGCCGGAGAAGGAGAAGTCGCAGCCGGCGCGGCCGAGCAGCGGGCGCGGCAGCGGAAAGCGGGCGGGGTCGCCCTCGGCGGCGAGCGCCTCCACCGCCGGGCCGCCGGGCCAGCCGAGGCCGAGCAGCTTGGCGACCTTGTCGAAGGCCTCGCCCACCGCGTCGTCGATGGTGCCGCCGAGGCGGCGGTAGCGGCCGAGCGCCTCGGCGGCGACGCACTGGCAGTGGCCGCCGGAGACCAGCAGGGTGAGGTAGGGGAAGGCGAGCCGGTCGGTGAGGCGGGCGGTCAGCACGTGCGCCTCCAGGTGGTTGACGCCGACGAAGGGCAGGCCGGCGGCGAGGGCCGCACCCTTGGCGAAGCCGGCGCCGACGATGAGGCCGCCGATCAGGCCGGGGCCGGCGCTGGCCGCGACCCCGCCGAGTGCCGCGAAGGACAGGCCGGCGGCGGCGAGCGAATCGGCCACCATGCGCGGCAGGTGGGAGAGATGGGCGCGGGCGGCGATCTCGGGCACCACGCCGCCATAGGCGGCATGGGCGGACTGGCTCAGCACCTGCTCGGCCAGGATGGCGCCGTCGGGGGCGAGCACCGCCACCGCGGTCTCGTCGCAGGAGGTCTCGATGCCCAGCACGGGGCGCATCCTGGTCATTCCTTCATGCCTGGGATTGATCTGGAGCATTTTCCGCTCCGAGGAAATGCACTAGACGACCGCCATGCCAGAAGCCCTTCCCGCCGCCATGCCCCATGCCGCGCAGGTCCGCCCGCACATGCGCCCGCTGCCGTTGCGCGTGGGCACGCGAGGCTCGCCGCTGGCGCTGTGGCAGACGCGGCACTTCCTGGGCCTGCTGACCACTTTCTGCCCGGTGCTGCGCAGCCTGAACGCCTTCGCCGAGCATGCCATCACCACCACCGGCGACGCGACCCAGGCGGCCGGCACCCGACTGTCCGATATCGGCGGCAAGGGGCTGTTCGCCAAGGAGATCCACGAGGCGCTGGCCGACGGGCGGATCGACTTCGCGGTGCACAGCCTGAAGGACCTGGAGACGCAGCTGCCGCCCGGGATCGTGCTGGCCTGCACGCTGAAGCGCGAGGATGCGCGGGACGCGATCATCCTGGGCCCCGGCTGCGGCGCGGCGGACCCGGCCAACCCGTTCGCGGCGCTGCCGGCGGGCGCGCTGGTGGGCACGAGTTCGATGCGGCGGCAGGCGCAGCTGCTGCACGCGCGGCCCGACCTGCGCGTGGCGACGATCCGGGGCAACGTGGCGACCAGGCTGGCCAAGGTGCGGGCGGGCGAGTTCGGCGCCTCGCTGCTGGCGCTGGCCGGGCTGAAGCGGCTGGACCTGGCGGAGGAGGCCGACATCGTGCTCGACGCCGACCTGATGGTGCCGGCAGCGGGGCAGGGCATCGTGGGCATCACCGTGCGCGCCGACGACGTGGAACTGCGCGCGCTGCTGGCGGCGATCGAGGACCCCGACGCCAAGGCGGTCTCGACCGCCGAGCGGGCGCTGCTGGGGGCGCTGGACGGGTCGTGCCGGACGCCGATCGGCGGGCATGCGCGCCTGCTGGCGGATGGGCGGCTGCACCTGACCGGGCTGGTGGCCCGGGCCGACGGGAGCTTCCTGCTGCGGCGGACCCTGACCGGCGCGG
>JBGAIK010000078.1:0-18610 GCA_044225615.1 Acetobacteraceae bacterium
AGGCGCAGGCGGGCGCGTTCCATGAAGCTGGCGTCGCCCGCCAGCAGCCATTCGTCCATCAGCAGCACCTGCGGGCGGATGGCGGTGGCGAGCGCGAAGCCGAGGCGGATGATCATGCCGGCGCTGTAGATGCGCACCGGCAGGTCGAGGAACTCGTCCATGTCGGCGAAGACGCGGACGTCTTCCTGCAACTGGGCGATCTCGCCCGCGCCGAGCCCGCCATAGAGGCCCCGCAGCATGATGTTCTCGCGCCCGGTGAGGTTCACGTTCATGCCGAGCTGCGGGTCGATCAGCGCGTTCAGGCTGCCCTGGACGCGGACGGTGCCGGTATAGGGCTCGTAGATGCCGGCCATGGTGCGCAGCAGCGTCGTCTTGCCCGCCCCGTTGCCGCCGATCAGCCCCAGCCGGTCGCCGGATTTCAGCGCGAAGCTGATCTCGCGCAGCGCCTTCACCACCACCCGGTGGCGCGAATCCTCGCCGGTGCGCCGTGCGACGGTGCGCAGCAGCGTCTTCTTCAGGCTGCGCCCGGCGGCGTGGTACAGCGGGAAGTCCAGGCTGACCCCGGAGACCTCGATCAGGGCGGCGCCCGTGGGCGCGCGGAGCGCGGTACCGCTCATACCCAGAATGCGATCCGCGCCCGCACCCGCGCGAACAGCATCCAGGTCGCCCCGCACAGCAGCGCCGAGTAGCCGAGGGCGGAGACGTAGTCCCACACCGTCGGGATCTCGCCCAGCAGTGGCCCGCGCAGCACTTCCAGCAGGCTGTAGAACGGGTTGAACGGCAGCAGCCACAGCATGTCCTCGCCGATCAGGTGCGGCCGCCAGATCACCGGGGTGATGAAGAAGGCCATCTGCATCACGCTGGCCACGATCGGCGGGATGTCGCGGAAGCGGGCGCAGAGCGCGCCCAGCAGCACCGTGATGGCCAGCGAATCCACCAGCCACAGCGCGATCGCCGGCAGCGCCAGCAGCACCTCCCATCCCGGCCAGGACCACATCACCAGATCGACGGCGACGATCACCACCACGTTGTGCGCAAGGATCAGCACGTTGCGCAGCACGGTGCGTGCCGCGTACAGGGTGAACGGCATCCGCACCGCGCGGATCAGCGTCTCGTTCACGATGTAGCCCTGGCAGGCATCCCCCACCAGCACCGCCAGGTAGCCCCACAGCACCTGCGAGATGGCCAGGAACGGCAGGTAGTCGTGCATGTCGATCTTGAACAGCGTGGAGTAGATCACCCCCATCGCCGCCACCATCACCCCGGTCGACAGCGACAGCCAGAACGGCCCGATCAGCGAGCCGCGGTAGCGGATGCGGATGTCGAGCGCGCCCAGCGTCCAGCACAGGCGCCACAGCGCGATCGCCTCGCGCAGGTCGCGGACCGCCATCGCATGGCGCTCGGCGGCGCTGGCGCCCGGCGTGATCTCGAGTGTGGGTGTGCCGCGCAAGGCCGGCTTCGGGGCGACGGACATGTCAGGGCCGGGCCGATAGCCGATAACCCGGCCAGCCGCAACCGCGCGCCGCTACGGGCCGGCCGCCGCGATGGCGGTGCGCACACCGCCCGACAGCGTCACGCGCTGTCCCGGCCGCAGCCCGTCCGCCCCGGCCTGCACCACCGACAGCGTCCGGCCGCCATCGGCGCGCACGATCACCTCCACCGCCCCGCTCCGGACCGGCCCGGCGCCGACCAGGCCCAGCACCTGCGCGCCGGCCGGCGGGCGCACCTCGCGGATCGCCACCACCACCCCGTGGCCCGGCGCATCGGACCGGGCGGCAACCGGCGCGGGCGCGGGCTGCGGCGCGGCGCAGCCGGCCAGCAGGGCAAGCCAGAGCAGGGCGCAGATCCGGGCCACGCGCATCTTCCTTTTGCCGGTTCCTTGCCCCAGCATGGCCGGCACGGCGCGTGCGGGGAAGCCCCCGGCGGCCCGCCGGCATCATGGAGCGAACGTAATCTTGCCATGATTGGGGTGTTCGTATAAGGAGTTAGCCCGGGTTCCTAAAGGTTCCCGGCAATGACACCGGCGTAAGCCGTGTTCACCGGACAATGGTGAGCCATGGGCGGCGCTCGCACCAGAACGACGACGGCCGCAGGCCGCCGTGCCCTCCGGCTGCGCCCGCAGCCGCGCCACGACGGAGGCCTCCGCCGCATGTCCACCCGCCTTTCCGCCCGCCGCGCGTCCGCTGTCCCGGCCCGTGCGCTGCATCTTGCCGGCTGCGTGCTGCTGCTGGCCGCGCTCGCCGCCTGCTCGGGCCACCGCACGGCGCAGAACCCGTCCGCCGAGGCTGCCCAGTACGCCGCCCGCGCCCGCGGCAACTACAAGCCGCCCGGCCCGCCCAGCGACCCGTGGGGCCCCTATATCGTCAAGGCCGCCGAGCGCTACGACATGCCGGAGCGCTGGGTCCGCGAGGTGATCCGCCAGGAATCGGGCGGCCGGCTCTACCAGAACGGCCAGCTCATCACCTCGTCGGCCGGCGCGATGGGCCTGATGCAGGTCATGCCCGCCACCTATGACGAGCTGCGCGGCCGCTATCCCGAGCTCGGCGACGACCCGTTCGACCCGCACGACAACATCATGGCCGGCACCGCCTATCTGCGCGAGCTCTATGACATGTTCGGCTCGCCCGGCTTCCTCGCCGCCTACAACGCGGGTCCCGGCCGCCTCGACGACTACCTGACCCGCAACCGCGGCCTGCCCGACGAGACCCGGCGCTACGTCGCCCGGATCGGCCCCAATCTCGGCGGCGACCTGCCGCGCCGTGCGGTCGAGACGCCGCAATACGCGATGCTGCCGATGAACATCCCGGCCGGCCCGCGCTATCCGCGCGGCCGCCGCATGCCGGCGCCGGTGGCGCTCGCGCAGAACCGCCCGGCCCCGTCCGGCTATGCGCGGGTCCCGGTGCAGACCGCGGTGCTCACGCCGCCCCCCGCGCAGCCGGCGCCCGCCCCGGTCCAGCTGGCCGCCGTCAGCCAGCCGCCGGCCGCCCCGGCCCGTCCCGGCGGCTTCCGCCTGATCGCCCCGGCCATGGCCGACACCGCCCCGGTCCAGCGTGGCGGCCCGGTCAGCGGCGGCTGGGCCATCCAGGTCGGCGCCTACACCAGCGAAAGCCAGGCCCGCGCCGCCACCACCAACGCCAAGCGCCAGGCCGCGGTGCTCGCCGCCGCCCGCGCCACGGTCGGCTCCGTACGCCAGGGCAACGGCACCCTCTACCGCGCCCGCCTCACCGGCCTCTCGCACGAGGCCGCGACCTCCGCCTGCGAGAAGATCGCCCGCGGCCGCAACGGCTGCATCGTCATCTCGCCGGACGCGCAATCATAGAGCGCGATCGCTGGAGGCCGAAGGCCAGAAAGCGTGAATCACGCGACTGAACAAGGGCTTGCTGGCTCATGATTGGTTCGACTTGAACCAGTCATGAGCCAGCAAGCAGGGGGACCGGCCTTGATGATGCCCTGGATCAGCCAGTCGCGGATCTGCCCGGTGCCGCGGTTCATGTCGATATAGGCATCGACCACCTCCTTGAAGCGCGTGTCGGCCTCGCGCCGCAGCCCGCAGCAGCTCGGCAGGGCCACCGTGGGATTGCCCAGCAGCTGGAAGGTGCCGAGCCCCGGGTTCTTGGCCAGTGCGGTGATGCCGAGCATGGCCGCCAGCACATCGACGTCGGCGCGTCCGCCCGACATGGCCAGGATCGCGTCGTCGCGGTTCTTGTAGGCGGTGATCGTGCCCTTGGGCGCGAACCGGCGGGCGGACTGCTCGTGCAGCGAGCCGAGATCGACGGCGATGCGCACCTCCGGCTTGTTGATGTCGTCCCAGGTCTTGGGGTTGAAGCCCTTCTTGGCCACGACGCCGAACGGGTGCACGAGCACCGGCTTGGTGAAGCCGATCGACAGCGCGCGGATGGGGGTGGGGTTCAGCGCGAAAGCCAGATCGACCTTGTTGGCCTGCAGGTCCAGCACCGAATTGCCGTAGGTGCTCTCGATGAATTCGAGCTTGGCTTCCCACACCGCGGCGATGCCCTTGGCCATCTCGATGCAGGCGCCGGACCATTCGCCGGTGGCGATATCCTTGAAGAAATACGGCGCCTCGCCGGCCAGCGCCGCGATGCGCATCACCTTGGTGCGCTTGATGCGCTCGAAGGTGCTTTCGTTGTCCTGCGCCTGGGCGCGGCCGATGATGGCGAAGCTGGTCACGGCGGCCGCCGCCAGCCCGCCAATGGCGCGGCGCGAAATCGGGTTGGTCATTATTGCACTCCCTGTTGTCACATTCCCAAATATGCACGGCGCACGCCGGCGTCGGCAGCGATTTCGCGCGCCGGGCCGGACATTACCACGCGCCCGGTCTGCAGCACGTAGGCGCGGTCGGCGATTTCCAGCGCCTCGGCGAGGCGCTGCTCCACCAGCAGGATGGTCACGCCGAGGTCGCGGATGCGGGCGATCGCGGCCAGGATGTCGTCCACCAGCCGCGGCATGATGCCCTGGCTCGGCTCGTCCAGCATCAGCAGCCGCGGCTGGCCCATCAGCGCGCGGCCGATGGCGAGCATCTGCTGCTCCCCGCCCGACAGCGTCTCGGCGCGCTGCGGCAGGCGCTCCTGCAGGCGGGGAAACAGCTGGAAGACGAGGTCGAGCGGCCTGAACCGCTCCGGGTCGCCGCGCCGCGCATAGGCGCCGAGGCGCAGATTGTCCTCCACCGACAGGCGCGGGAACAGCCGCCGCCCCTCCGGCACCAGCCCGATCCCGCGCCGGGCGATCGCATGCGCGGGCACGCGGCGCAGGCTCTGGCCGTCGAAGGCGATCTCGCCCTCGGTCGCCACCTGCCCGGCGACGGCCTTCAGCAGCGTGCTCTTGCCCGCCCCGTTGGCGCCGACCACGGCCACGATCTCGCCCTTGCCCACCTCCAGCGAGACGCCCTGCAGCGCCTTCAAGCCGCGATAGGCGGCGGAGACGCCCTCAAGCCGCAGCATAGCGGTCGCCCAGATAGGCGCGGATCACCGCGGGGTCCTGCACGATCGCCGCCGGCGCGCCGATGGTCAGCACCCGGCCCAGGTCCAGCACCACCGCGCGGGAGACCAGCGGCAGCACCACCTCCATCACATGCTCCACCATCACGATCGTGATGCCCCGCGCCTGCACCGCGCGCACCAGGGCCACGCCGGCCTGCGCCTCGGTCGGCGTCAGCCCGGTCAGCATCTCGTCGAGCAGGATGATCCGCGGCCGCGTCGCCAGCGCCCGGGCCATTTCCAGCCGCCGCTTCTCGGGCGGGCTCAGCGACCAGGCCGGCCGGTCGGCGCGCTCGGCCAGGCCGCAGAATGCGAGCGTGCCCTCCGCCTCGCGCATCGCCGCGCGCGGGCGCGCGGTGCGCGCGAAGGCGCCGACCATCACGTTCTCCAGCACCGTCATCGAATCGAAGCTGCGCACCACCTGGAACGTGCGCGCGATGCCGGCCTCGGCGCAGGCCACCGGCCCGAGGCCGGAAATCCGCCGCCCGTCCAGCCGGATCTCCCCCGCATCGGGCGTCACCTCGCCGGCGATGGCGTTGAACAGCGAGGTCTTGCCGGCGCCGTTCGGCCCGATCAGGCCCAGTATCTCCCCCTGCGCGACCTCGAAGGAGATCTCGACATTCGCCGCCACGCCGCCGAACGACTTCGACACCCCGTCGATTTCAAGCAGCGCCGGCATTGCGCCTCCCGAACAGGCTCACCAGCCCCTGCGGCCGCGCCAGCGCCACGACGATGATCATCGCCCCGTACAGCATCAGGTCCACGCCGCGGCCGGAGCCGCCGAGATAGGAGCGGCTGAGCTCGCTGGCCGGGATCAGCACGGCCGCCCCCAGCAGCGGCCCCCACAGCGTGCCCACGCCGCCGAGCACGGCCGGCAGCGCGATCAGGATCGAGAAATGCCCGGCCAGCACGCTGTCGGGGTCGATATAGCCCACGTATTGGGCATAGATCGCGCCCCCCATGCCGGTGAAGAACCCGCTGATCGCGGCCGCCGCCATCTTGCTCTTGAAGATGCGCACCCCCAGCGAGCGCGCCGCCACCACGTCGTCCTTCACCGCCCGCCAGGCGAAGCCCCAGCGCGAGCCCTCGATCAGCCAGGCCGCGATCCAGGTGGCGGCGACGAAGGCCAGCGAGACCAGGTGATACGGATACTTGGCGGTGCGGAACTGCAGCGCCGCGACCGACTCGCCCTTGAACGGCACGTAGACGCCAGTGGCGCCGCCGACCAGATCCCAGTTGAGGAACAGCAGGTAGCCGATCTCGCCCACCACCACGGTGGCGATGGCGTAGTAGTGGCCCGACAGCCGGAAGCACGGCCAGCCCACCAGCAGCGCCCCTGCCGCCCCCACCAGCCCGCCGGCGAACATGCCCAGCATGGGCGGGATGCCGCCGTTGACGAACAGCAGCGTGGAGACGTAGCAGCCGATGCCGAAATACAGCGCGTGCCCCAGCGAGATCTGCCCGCAATAGCCGCCCAGGATGTTCCAGGCCTGGGCCAGGCCGGCGAAGATCAGGGTGATGATGATCAGGTTCTGTGTGTAGACATCCTTGATCGGCAGCGGCAGCAGGGCGAGCCCGACCAGCAGGATGGCGCCCAGGATCAGCTCGTGCCGGCGGCGGCGCAGGATGCTGTTGTCCATCGCTACAGCTTCCCGAACAGCCCGCGCGGCCGGAACATCAGCACCGCGAGATACACCCCGAACACGCCGATCTGCTTCAGCGACGGCTCAAGCAGCACCGCCGTCAGCGCCTCCATCTCGCCGATCAGGATGCCCGCCACCAGCGCGCCCAGCATGCTGCCGAACCCGCCCAGCGCCACGGTGACATAGGCGATCAGCGCGAACGACGCGCCCACGTTCGGCCCCACATAATAGAACCCGGCCAGCATCACGCCGGCGATGCCGACCGCCCCCGCCCCCAGCCCCCAGCCGAGGGCGAAGATGCGATCGCGGTCGATGCCCAGCAGCGCCACCGCCTCGCGGTCCTCGCGCGTGGCCTCCAGCGCCCGGCCGAACTCGGTACGGCTCACCGCAAGCAGCCCGCCGAAGGCCGCCAGGCACACCAGGCTCGCCGCCAGCTGCGGCAGCGGCAGGAACACGCCCCCCAGGTTCAGCGACCGGTCCGACAGCCAGGTCCCGGTCACGCTGCGGAACTCCCCGCCCCAGACGAACTGCGCCGCACCGCGGATGAAGATCGCCAGCCCGAAGGTGACGAAGATCTGCACCATGCCGCGATTGAACTGCACCGACAGCGCGCGCCCGATCATGCCGTGATAGGTGCCCACCCCCATGGCGAACAGCAGCGCCGCGATCACCGGCAGCTGCAGGATCGGATCGAGCCCGGTCAGGCTCCAGATCACGAACACCGCGTACATGGCGAGCATCATCATCTCGCCATGCGCGAAGTTCACCACGTCCATCAGCCCGAAGATCAGGCTGAGCCCGGCCGCGACCAGGGCATAGACCAGCCCCATCAGCAGCCCGCCGGCGAGAACCTGAAACAGGGTTTCGAGCGTCACGCCCCTTCTCCCCCTCCCGGGTTTCCGGGAGGGGGCCGGGGGGAGGGCGCCGCGGTTCGCACCCTCACTTCCCCACGTTCCAGACCACCTCCTTCGCCGCCAGGTCGAACGGCCAGATCGTCTTGTAGGCCCCGTCGAACACCTGCTGGATCACCGGGTTGCACAGCGTGTTCTGCCCGGTCTCGTCGAACTTCACCCCGGCCCACGGCATGATCGTCTCCGACCCCGCGATGTTGGTCGCCACCAGCGCCTGGCGGATCGCCTCGGGCCTGGCCGAGCCCGCCCGGTTGATCGCATCGGCCAGCACCAGCAGCGCGGTCAGCTCGCGCGAGGTGTTGTCGTTCATGTCCTTCCTGTTGTGCGCCTTGTACAGCCCGTTCACCACCGGAATGGCCGGCCGCAGCTTCTCGGCGTCGAGCGCGAAGGACGACCGGCTCATCGCCCCCTCGGCCAGCGCCCCCGCCCCCTGCATGAACGCGCTTTCCTGGAACCCGGCCGCCTGGGCCAGGATCGCCCTCGGCTTGTAGCCGATCTCGTTCATCGCCTTCAGGATCAGGATCGCGTCCGACGTGTAGGACGACGGCAGCATCACGTCGGCATTCGCCGCCTTCAGCTTCTGCGCCTCGGTCGACAGCGACGGCGAGGAAGAGCGATAGCGGATGTCGGCCACCACCTGCATCCCCGCCTCCGCCGCCAGCTTGCGCTGCACGTTGGAGCTGTCGGTGCCGAAGATGCTGTCCTCGTAGAACAGCGACACCGTCTTCGCCGGCCGCCCGGTCTTCCTCGCCACGTCGGCCAGGAAGTCGAACATGCCCTTGGTGAACATCTCGTCGTGCGGCCCGGTGCGGAAGAACCACTTCAATCCGCGCTTGTTCAGGCTCGGCGAGGAATTGTCGGCCGAGATGTAGGGCACCTCGTAGCGCTCGGTCACCTGGCTGATCGTCGCCCCGGTCGCCGAGGTATAGCTGCCGACGATCGCCACCGCCTTGTCCTGGGTGATCACCCGCTCGGCCTCGGCCCGCGCCTTCTGCGGATCGTTCTGGCTGTCGGCGAAGACCAGCTTGACCTTGGCGCCGCCGAGCTTGTCCAGCCCGCCGCCCTTGCCCATCGTCACGCCGATCGGCGCATGCGTGCCGTTGATGATCTCGGCCGCGACCTCGTAGGCCGCCTTGGCGTCCAGCCCCACCGCCGCGCCGTTGCCGGTCAGCGGATAGACCACGCCGATCACCACCTCCTCCGCCGCGCGCGCCGCGCGCGCCGACGCCGCCAGCGCGCCCGCGCCGATCATGAACCGCCTGCGATCCATCCACCCTCTCCCACTGTGCCCGCACGCCCGATGCGACCGACGCGCCGTTCGGCTTGCGTCCCGAAGTCTCCCGCGATGCAGCATGCACGGGATCGCGGCGCCATCAAGCCCGCTCGCGGAGTCGTTGCCGCCCGGCAGCCATTTCGGTTTGACCCGCGCGCCCCCCGCGGTGCAGCGTCGCGGCAATTTCAGGAGGAACCGCCATGCGCCCGCCTCTCGTCCTCGCCGCCCTGCTCGCCCTGCCCGTCGCGGCCGTGGCGCAGGACCGTCCGCCGATGTCCCCCACCAGGGACGCCACGATCGACTACCGGGTGGAGGGCGCCAACGGCGGCCCGCGCACGATGCGCATGTTCCTCGCCGCCGGCGGCAAGCTCATGCGCATCGAGATGCCCGGCCAGCCCGGCTCCATGATCATGGACCGCAACGCGAGCCGCATGATGATCGTCATGGCCGACGCCCGGCGCTACCTGGAGCGCCCGCTCTCTTTCGACCAGCAGACCGGCTTCGATTTCGACCGCGGCCAGGGCTTCACCCGCAAGGGCACCGAGACCATCGCCGGCCTGCGCTGCACGGTGTGGGAAAGCACCGGCGAGCACGCCGGCACCGGCTGCGTCACCGATGACGGCCTGGTGCTGCGCGGCGAATCCGCCTCGCCCGACGGCATGCGCTCCCGCCTCGTCGCCACCGCGGTCAAGGTGGCCCCGCTCGGCGCCGACACGTTCCGCCCGCCCGCCGGCTTCGCCAAGATGGAAATGCCCGCCGGCATGCCCGGCGGAATGCCGCCGAGGGCACGGCCGGGCGCCCGCCCCTGATGCGCCTGTCAGACGGTGGGAAGCAGGGCCACCCTTCTCACTGTCTCACTGCCTCTGTGTGAAACCTTCTTCCTTGCCCCTCGCGATTCTTTTTCCGCCGCGTGCATCCACCCCAATCGGCGCCGCGTAACGCCGCCGCAACCGGGACCTGCCCCGGGGGAAACAGGAGCACGCCATGAAGACCGTCCTCGCCGCCGCAATCGCGCTTGCCGCCACCGCCGCCTCGGCCGATGCCGCCACCCTGCACGCGCTCGCCGCCGACGGCACGCTGCGCATGATCGACACCGACACCCGCAAGGCCAGCACCGCCAAGCCCATCTCCGGCGCCGAGGGCATGGTCGTCGCCATCGCCACCCGCCCGACCGACGGCAAGCTCTACGGCCTCACCACTGCCGGCCAGATCGTCTGGATCGACCCCGCCACCGGCAAGGCCATGCAGGTCAGCAAGCTCGACAAGAAGCTGGAGACCGGCGCGCGCGCCGCCATCAAGTTCAACCCCACCGTGGACCGCCTGCGCGTGGTCGGCATCAGCGGCGGCAACTGGCGCGTGAACGTCGACAACGGCCAGGTCACCGTGGACGGCACGCTGAAATACGCCCCCGGCAGCACCTACGCCGGCTCCGCGCCGATGATCACCGCCGCCGCCTACAGCAACGCCTATGCCGGCGCGAAGGAAACCGCGCTCTACACCATCGATCCCATGCTGGCCTCGTTCAACATGCAGGTCCCGCCCAACGACGGCGTGCAGAACATGAAGGCGGCCATCGGCATGAAGCTGCCCTACGGACTCGGCTTCGACATCCAGGCCGACGGCAAGGGCGGCAACTGGGGCTGGCTCGTCGCCGACGGCGCGCTGCACGCGGTGGACCTCGCCGCCGCCAAGCTCACCATGGCCGGTCCCGTCGCCGGCCTGTCCGGGACCGAAATCGTCTCCGTCGCGGTGGCGAAATAGCACCTGTCCGGCGGGGCGGCATCGGCCGCCCCACCGGCTCCCCTGTTGCCTCGCCCCGCGCCCGGTGCCATCACGGCAGCGCAGCCGAGAGAGCGAGCGCATGACGGCGACCCAGATCATCTTCAACAAGGGCGGCAACGGCAACGCCGTCACCCTCACCGGCTGGGGGATGCCGGAGCCGCACGGAACCTGGACCAACGGCGTCGAAAGCCGCCTGCGCCTGGAAGGGCTGCGCCCCGGCGCCGCCCATGCGCTGACCATCCACCTGCGCCCCTTCACCCACCCGCCGGTGCTGCGCCACCAGGACGTGCGCATCTCGGTCAACGGCACCGTCGTCGCCAAGGCCCGCGTCACCGAGGCGGGGCCGATCGAGTGCACCATCCCCGCCGGCACCATCGGCGCGGACGGCAGCGCGGCGGTGCTGCTGGAATGCCCGCACGCCACCGCCCCCAGCGCGCTCGGCCTGTCGCAGGACATCCGCCGCATCGCCTTCAGCGTCTGGGCGCTGACCTATGCCGATCTCGGCGGCGCCGGCACCCCGGTCGCCGCCCCCGCCCCGGCCGGCCCCGGCATTCCCGTCACCGGCACCGACGCCGACGGCAGGTTCTTCTTCCGCGTCGCCGGCACCTGCCCGCTATGCCGCGCCGAGACGCGGTTCACCGCGCTGCGCGACAAGGAGATCGGCCCCGAGTGGTTCGCCCACTGGTTCCGCGGCGACCTGCGCTGCGAGGCCTGCGGCTCCATCCCGCGCCAGCGCGCCCTGTTCGCGGTGCTGGACATGGCCTGCCCCGACTGGCGCCACGCCGCGCTGCACGAAAGCTCCCCCGGCCGCGACCCGTCCAGCGCCCGCCTGCGCGCCGAATGCGCGGGCTACGTGGCCTCCCAGTACGACCCTGCCCTCGGCTTCGGCAACACCCACCCGGATGACGGCTACCGCAGCGAGGACCTGGAGGCCCAGACCTTCGCCGACGAAAGCTTCGACGTCGTCGTCACCCAGGACGTGTTCGAGCACCTGTTCGATCCCGACCGCGCGATCAGGGAGATCGCCCGCACCCTGAAGCCGGGCGGCGTCCACGTGATGACGGTGCCGATCGTCAACGGCAGCAAGCCCAGCCGGCGCCGCGCGAAGCGCAAGGCCGGCAAGGTGACCAACCTGCAGGAGCCGCAATACCACGGCAACCCGGTCTCCGACGAAGGCAGCCTGGTCACCGTGGACTGGGGCTACGACATCGTCGACTACCTGGCCGCCCATTCCGGCCTCACGGTAACCATGTACCAGTTCGACGACCTCTCGCGCGGGCTGCGCGCGGTGTGCAACGAGGTATTGGTGTGCAGGAAGCCGGGGAAGACACCAAAGCTTTGAGCAAGAATCTTCTTTTTCTGAAGAAAAAGAAGCAAAAAGACTTTTATCCGTTGGAGTGTACGGCCGCTCCCCGGCAAACGGATAGAAGCTTTTTGGTTCTTTTTTTCAAAAAAGAACCGCTTCCTTAAGTATAGATCATCTTCCGCGTCATCCCCCCATCCACCACGAATTCCTGCCCGGTCACGAACCCGCTCTCCGCCCCCAGCAGGAACGCCGCCAGCCCCGCCACGTCCTCCGGCGTGCCCACCCGCCCCACCGGATGCTGCGCCTTGTCCGCCGCGCTCAGCGCCGCCCCGACGCTGTTGATCCAGCCGGGGCTGATGCAGTTCGCCCGCACCTCCGGCCCCAGGCTGATCGCCAGCGCATGGGTCAGCGCCACCACCCCGCCCTTGGACGCGCTGTAGGCCTCGGTATCGGGCTCCGACATATGGGCCCGGGTCGAGGCCACCGTCACGATCGCCCCCTTCGCCGCCCGCAGCTTCGCCTCGGCGGCCCGCGCACACAGGAAGATGCTGGTCAGGTTGGTCGCCAGCACCGCGTTCCAGTCCGCCAGCGTCAGCTCGCGCAGCGGCCGGTTGCGCCCGAAGCCGGCGTTGCACACCAGCGCGTCCACCCGCGCCATCCGTCCGATCGCGGCGCCCACCGCCGCCTCGTCCGCCACGTCCATCATTTCGGCGCGTGCGTGCGGCCCCAGTTCCGGCGGCGCGTCGCGATCGGCCAGCACCACCGCCCACCCCTCCGCCAGCAGCCGCCGCGCGATGGCAAGCCCGATGCCGCGCGCAGCGCCGGTGACGAAGGCCGTCCTCACGCCCCAGCCCTGCTCACACCCGCGCCGCCATCACCATGCCGATGAACGCATCGAGCTTCGCCATGTCCACCCAGCGCAGCACGGCCACGATGTCGTTGGCCGGATCGACCCAGGTCACGTTGCCGCCGGCGCCGATGGCGAAATAGCTGTCCCCGCCCGCGCTCGGCTTGTAGACCCCGCCGGGGTTCAGCCACCACAGCAGCCCATAGTCACCCTTGATCGCGAGCGGCCTGACCGACTCCGCCACCCATCCCTCCGGCAGGATGCGCGCGCCGCCCCACATGCCGCCGTTCAGCATCAGCTGCCCGATCCGCGCCTGGTCCTCGGCATGGATGAACACACCCCCGCCCCAGTGCCCGCCGCCCGAGACCGACTGCACCAGCCTGCCCCCCACCGTGATCCAGGAGGTGCTGTACCCCTCCCACCGCCAGTCGGACGAGCCGCCGATCGGCCCCAGCACGCGCGCGGCGAACACCTCCGGCAGCGGCCGGCCGAAGCGCCGCAGCAGCGCCAGGCTCAGCGCGTTCACCCGGATGTCGTTATATTCCCAATACGTCCCCGGCGCCTGCAGCGGCCGCGGATCGCCCTTCTTCGCCGCCGCCGCCCCGGCGAACTCGGTGGCCAGCGACCGGTAGCGGTCGATCCGGTCCTCCTTGCCGAACAGCGTGCCCTCCCATTCGGAGGTCTGCTGCAGCAGATGCCGCCAGGTGATCGCCCCGTTATGCGGCCCCTCGAATTCCGGCCCCTCGCCCACCGGCGCGTCGATATCGCCGATCAGCCCGTCCCCCACCGCCACCCCGGCCAGGATCGACAGGTAGCTCTTCGCCACCGAGAAGGTCATGTCCACCTGGCGGATGTCGCCCCAGCGCGCCGCCAGCCGCCCGCCCTTCAGCACCAGCCCGTTCGGCGCCCCGCGCGGCGCGGTCGGCCCCAGGATCGCGTTGTCCGGCGGCGGCTCGAACGTGCCCGCCTCCAGATGCGCCCGGATGTCGCGCGGCCAGGGCGTCTCGCTCGCATCGGCGAAGGCGGCGGCGGCGGCCAGGCGGTCGGTGTCGAACCCGGCCTCGCCCGCCGGGGCCAGGTGCCAGGGCGCGGGATGCGCGGGCAGCGTGCTCACATCGCGGCCCTTGCCTCGCCGGGCCGTCGCGCGGCGCCCTTGTAGAGGATGCCGTTGGTCCGCTCGACCATCGCCGCGTGGAAGGCCACGCAGGCCGGGTCGTTCTCGCGCGCCGGCCGCGGCTCCTGGATGAAATTGCCGAACCGGTCCTCGCCGCGCACCAGGGTCGCGCTGTCCTCGTTGCCCACCGTCTGGCGGATGCGCGTCGGGATGTAGCGCAGCGCCAGCCCGATCCGCCGGTGCGGCGCCTCGTTCACCCCCGAGCCGTGGAACAGCCGCACATGGTGCAGCGACATCTGCCCGGGCTGCAGCACGATATCGACCGCCTCCTCCTCCTTCACCTCCACGGCGATCTCCTGCCCGCGGCTCAGCAGGTTGTTCGCCGCATGGGTGTCGCGATGCGGCACCTGGTCCACCATGTGCGTCCCCGGCACCACGCGCATGCAGCCCGAAAGCGGCGTGCTCGGCGTGAACGCCACCCAGGCGGTCACGATCTCCGGCTCCGACAGGCCCCAATAGGTCGAATCCTGGTGCCACGAGACGATCTTGCCGTCATGCGGGCTCTTGGCGAAGAAACCCGCCCCCCACAGCAGGATGTCCGGCCCCAGCACGCTCTCCACCGGGTCGAGGATTTCCGGCCGCCGCACCAGCTCCGCCATCCACGGATGCACGATATGCGGCTTCTGGTTGCTCGCCCGCGACAGCGCCCCGCCATCGGCCGCCTCCATCGCCTCCAGCCGGCGCAGGAACCCCGCCGTCTCCGCCGCGCCGAAGGCCGGCAGCGGCGACAGGAACCCGTCGCGCCGGTAGGCGGCGACCTGGTCGGGCGAGAGCTGGGCGCGCATGGCGATCCTCCTGGCAGGCTGCCGCGCAGTCTAGTCCGCGGCTCCGGCGCAGGGAAAGAAGGCCGGTCCGCCGGCACGACCGCGGACCAATCCCCGCCCCGCCTCCCCGCCGGCGCGGTCCTGCGCTATTGCTCGCCGCAACCGAGGGGAACCGCCGCCATGATCCAGGCCGAAGCCTATGCGCGCTTCCGCGCCCTGCACGAGACCGGCTGCTTCGTCATGCCCAATGCGTGGGACGCCGCCTCCGCGGTGATCCTCGGCAATGCCGGCTTCCAGGCGCTCGGCACCAGCTCGGCGGCCATCGCCTACGCGCTCGGCCGACACGACGGCGCCCATGCGGTCAGCCTCGCCGATTCGGTGGCCAACGGCACGCTGCTCGCGCGGGCCAGCGGCCTGCCCATCAACGGCGACCTCGAGGACGGCTACGGCCCCACCCCCGAGGACTGCGCCGCCACCGTCCGCGCCGCCATCGAGGGCGGCCTGGCCGGGCTCGGCATCGAGGACACCCCGGCCGACCCGGCCAGCCCGATCCACGCATTCGACCACGCCGTCGCCCGCATGAAGGCCGCCGTCGCCGCCGCCAAGGGCAGGATCCTGCTCACCGGCCGCACCGACAATTTCCTCAACGGCCGCCCCGACCTCGACGACACCATCCGCCGCCTGGTGGCCTTCGCCGAACTCGGCGCCGACGTGCTCTACGCCCCCCTGCTGCCCGACATGGACGCGGTACGCGCCGTGGTGAAGGCGGTGGCGCCGAAACCCGTCAACGTGCTGATCGGCACGCGCCAGGGCCCGGTGCCGGTCGCGGAGCTCGCCGCCGCCGGCGTGCGGCGCATCAGCCTGGGCGGGCGGCTCTACGCGGTGGCGATGGGCGCGCTGGACACTGCCGCCAAGGCGCTGGCTGCGGGCGACGTGGCGGGGGGAACGGCGGGGGCGATCGCGTCGAAGGCGTTCACCGGGGGGTTTTCACGAGGATAAGGAAGCGGTTCTTTTTTGAAAAAAAGAACCAGAAAACTTCTGTCCGTCTGAGGCACAGGCGCGCGAAGACCAACGGGCAAAGGTCTTTTTGCTTCCCTAGGAAGCGTGGACAAACTTGCGAAGGAGGGATTCCCCCGACGCGGGGATGTGTGATTCGAAGCTGACCTCTGTGGAGGAGGTGAGCGATGGTTCGGGGTTTGATGACGGACGGCGAGTGGTCGGTCTTTGCCCCTTTTCTGACAGAGCCGTCGCCGCAAGGCGGGCGCCCACCCAAGGATCATCGGCGGACGTTGGACGGTATCTTCTGGATCACGCGGACGGGAGCGCCGTGGCGCGACCTGCCTGAGGAACTCGGCAACTGGAACTCGGTGCACCGTCAGTTCCGGCGCTGGACCCTCTCTGGCGTTTGGGACGTGTTATTACAAGCACTTGCGGACTGTGGCGGCGAGGCTGACGCGCTGCAGATGATCGACAGCACCGTGATCCGGGCGCATCAGTGCGCTGCCGGAGGAAGGGGGGGACTCAGAGCGCGGCTCTTGGCCGTTCGCGCGGCGGCTTCTCGACCAAGCTCCACCTTCGCGGCAACGCCGAAGGATTGGCCATCGGTCTCGTGTTGACACCCGGCGAAGCGCACGACGTGACGGCCTACGACGATCTCATGGACGAGCGCGACAGCGACCCGGGTGTGCTGCTTGGTGACCGGGGTTACGACAGCGATCGGCTGCGACAGGACGCCCGCGACCGCGGCGCGCAGCCGGAAATCCCGACCAAGCGAAGCCGCAAGGTCCAGCATAGCGTCAACAAGCGCATCTATGCGCTGCGCGCCCGCATCGAATGCTTCATCAACAAACTCAAGAACAACCGCCGCATCGCAACACGCTATGACCAAACGTCAGAAAGCTTCTTGGCCTTCGCGTGCCTCGGGTCAATCAGGCTCTGGATAAGGTTTGTCCACGCTTCCTAATCCCAGGTTCGACGCGCTGGTGGAGAAGGCGATGTCCACCCTCGACGACGCCGCACACGAGAAGCTGCTGGTGCAGGCGACCGAAAAGCTGGCCGAGGATGTGGGGTACATTCCGTTGTACAGCCTGATCAACGCCTGGGCGTCGAAGAAGTCGGTGCTGTTCGAGCCGCGGGCCGATCAGTTCAACTTCGCCGCGAGCGCGAAGCCGGCGAAGGAGTGAAGGGAAGCGAAGGGCCTCCGTCGGCCAGGGTGGCCAGCGCCACCTTGGACCCGGCTTTCTTGCTCGCGGCGCACGGGCGTTCTTCGGGTGTGGGCTGGTGCTGTGGGCAATTGGACTCGGGGCCGCAGCGGCGTCGTGCGGTTGCATGTTGGTTGATGGCTTCACCAGGGAACCGGTGGCGCTGCGACTGAAGGCTCCCGACACACCATAAGCGTAATGCCGGGCTCAAGGTGGCGCCGGCCACACTGGGCGCCGAGGCGCTTCTGCTTTACCCAAAAAGATTGGCGCGCCCTCCTGGACTCGAACCAGGGACCCACAGCTTAGAAGGCTGTTGCTCTATCCACCTGAGCTAAGGGCGCTTGTCTGCATAAGGCGCTGAGCCAGCGGGATATTCAACCTCGTCACTGTTCGCTCAAACACGAGCGGTCATTGAAGTGCGCCAAACTTGTGCCAGGAGGCCGCATGCGAAGCAATGAGCCTTGGTCTAAATGGCGCGACCCAGCGGCGGCCCGAGCTTGACCAGCGAGAAGGCGCGTCTCATATCGCTGAAGATGCGGTTTGTCACGGACGAGGACGATGCTGGCAGGATTCGGGATTGCTCTGCTTGCATTGCTCGCACTGGGGATATCGCTTCTGTTGGCGGTATTCCTGCTTGTCAGCTTATCGTCCATGGGAGCAGTGCAAAAACAGCACAGTCAGCAGGACCTTATATGGACAATGGACCTTCTATTCGAAGCAATGGTCACTGATTCCACAATTGTCCTGATCATTTTAGGCCTGGAGAGGTCGCATGATATAATCGCCGGAATATCCAAGCAAGTTCCCTTTTTATTTATATGGATTCCAATCGCGATCATTCTGTGCTATATTCGTCCACGTGTGCCTGGCGCCAATGTGATAGCCGAAATATCCGCAGGCACCCTCACTATCGTCTATGCGGTTGTTGTTCACCTCACGTGAGTCCGTGCACGGCGGCTACGGGCCATTGCAGCTCGACGGCGCACGGGATCGCACTGAAACAACCCGCCCTCGTCACCGACAGGGCAGCGGCGTGCTGGGCGGCGCGCACCGCCTCCTGAAAGGGCGACCCGCGCGCCAGGTACGCAGCAAGCACCCCGCAGAAAACGTCGCCTGCGCCCGTGGTGTCCACTGGCGTGACGATCGGCGCTGGGTGGTCGAAGCTTCCGTCGGGGCCAGCGACGCGGCAGCCCGCTCCGCCGAGCGTCACGACGCCGATCGTGCCGCCGAGCAGCAGCGGGTTGTCAGAACCGGAAATCTCCTGCGCCTCCACACGGTTGGCGATGGTGATCCAGGCATCAGCGAGGACGGCGCGCAAATTCCAACGGATGGGGGCGGTGTTCACGATGGCGCGGGGGGATTGGGCGACGGCCCAGGCAGTGACCTGCTCGGTAAGGTTGCCCTGGACGAGGAGCATGTCGTCGGGGCGGAGTGGGGCGAGGAAGGCTTGGGCGGCTTCCAGCGGCAGGGCGTCGCAGCAGGCGCCGGTGCTCACGATGCAGTTCTCGCCGTTGGGGGCGACCATCAGGGAGGAGAGGTCGGAGGGCTGGCCGACGTCGATCAGGTGGAGGCTGGCGAGGGGTTCGGCGGCCAAGGCGGTGCGGATGAGGTCGGCTTCGGGTTCGGGGCCGAGCGCGGCGCAGAAATGGACCTCGGCGCCGGCACGGGCGGCGGCGACGGCCTGGTTCAGGCCCTTGCCGCCGGGCGCGCGCTGG
>JBGAIK010000079.1:0-18196 GCA_044225615.1 Acetobacteraceae bacterium
GGCCGCGCAGCGCGTGGCCCTGGCGCTGGACTGTGCCCGCGGGCGGATCGCCCAGACGGCCGGAGCCTTCGGCGCATGAGCACGCCGGCCACGCGCCAGCCGGTGGTGGTGGTGAGCGGCCTGTCCGGCGCCGGCAAGGCATCGGTGCTGCGGGCCCTGGAGGATATCGGCTACGACGCCATCGACAATCCGCCGCTGGAACTGGTGGAGAGCCTGGTGAGCAGCGCCGACGGCGTGTGCCGGCGCATCGCGGTCGGCATCGACGCGCGCTCGCGCGGCTTCGACCCGGACGCCGTGCTGCAGACGCTGGCCCGCCTGCAGCAGAACCCGGCGCTGCGGCCGGAGCTGGTCTTCGCCTGGGCGGACGAGGCGGTGCTGCTGCGCCGCTACACCGAGACGCGCCGCCGCCACCCGTTGGCGCCCCAGGGGCGGGTCAGCGACGGCATTGCCGCCGAGCAGCAGATCACGGCGCCGCTGTACAGCGCGGCCGACCTTGTTATCGATACCTCCGACCTGCCGCTGGCCGCGCTGCGGCAGCTGATCGAGCGGCGCTACGGCGCCGATGCGCCGGACGAGCCGCGCGCCGGCCTGTCGGTATCGCTGATTTCCTTCGCGTTTCCCGCCGGGCTGCCGCGCGAGGCGGACATGGTCCTGGACGCCCGCTTCCTGCGCAATCCCCATTACGATCCGCAGCTTAGGCCGCGAACCGGAAGTGATCCCGAAGTTGCCGCCTATGTCGCGGCAGATCCGGATTTCCCGTCATTCTTCCAGCAGATCACTGCCCTGCTTGCTTTGGTGTTGCCCCGCTTCGTGCAAGAGGGCAAGAAATACGCGACCATCGCGGTCGGGTGCACCGGCGGACGCCATCGGTCCGTCACCATTGTCGAGCGCTTGGCCTCTCATCTGTCTGAATCTGGCTGGCGCGTGAGCGCATCGCACCGGGAACTCGCCCGCGAGAGCACGCTTGCTCGCGCGGATCTGCGGCGCGTCGCTGTCCCGGCCAACGCAACTTCGGAGCCCCACGGCATTCCATGAGCGGCACTCCATGATCGGTCACGTCCCATGATCGGGCTCGTCCTCGTCACCCATGGCCGCCTCGCCGAGGAGATGCGTGCGGCGATGGAGCATGTGGTCGGCCCGCAGCGCCACGTCGCCACCGTCTGCATCGGGCCGGAGGACGACATGGAGGGCCGACGATCGGAGATCCACCGCCGGATCGAGGAGGTGGACACCGGCGACGGCGTGGTGCTGCTGACCGACATGTTCGGCGGCACGCCCAGCAACCTTGCCATCTCGCAGATGGACCGCAAGGGGGTGGAGGTGCTCGCCGGCATGAACCTGCCGATGCTGGTCAAGCTCGCCAAGATCCGCTCCAACATGCCGCTGCACGACGCGGTCGATTGCGCCCAGAATGCCGGCCGCAAATACATCGCCTGCGCCTCCGACGTGCTGCCCCACAGCAAAGTCAACGGAACGGCCTGCTGATGGCCACCGCCGACCCGGCGGACGGCGCCGGCGGCCCGGTCCTGAGCCGCATCCTGACGATCTGCAACCGTCGCGGCCTGCATGCCCGCGCCGCGGCCAAGTTCGTCGCCATGGCCGAGCGCTTCGGCGCCGCCGTCGAGGTGGTGAAGGACGGCCAGTCGGTGTCCGCCCAGTCGATCATGGGGCTGATGATGCTGGGCGCCGGGCTGGGCGCGACGATCGAGCTGCGGGCCGAAGGCTGGGACGCGAAGGAGGCGATGGACGCCCTGGCCGCGCTGGTCGAGGCGGGCTTCAATGAACAGGACTGACGCGCCCGAGGAGCCGCCGCGCCGGGGCCGCGCGCCCGAGCAGGGCCCGGCCGAGCGCACGCTGCTGGGCATTCCCGTCTCGCCCGGGATCGCCATCGGCCCGGTCTTCGGCGCCGCCGAGCCGCCCGCCGTGGTGGTGCGCCAGAAGATCCAGGCCGCCGACACCCAGGCGGAGACCGCACGGCTGGACGCCGCGATCGTGCAGTCGCGCAAGCAGCTGCACAAGCTGCGCGCCCGGCTGGGCATCCTGCCCGAGGAAAGCCAGGCCGAGATCGCGCCCCTGCTGGATGCCTATCTGCAGATGATCGGCGCTTCCCGCCTGGTGCGCGGCATGCGCCGCCGCGTCGGCGAGACGCTGGTCTCGGCCGAGACCGCCGTGGTGGACGAGACCGAGTCGCTGGCCGAGGCCATCCTGGGCATGCCGGCCGACCAGGACCCGACGGGCCGCCGGCGCCGGGCCGAGGAAGTGCGCGAGATCGGCCGCCGGCTGGTGCGCAACCTGACCCGCGCCCCGTTCCGCAGCTTCGCCGCCCTGCCCGAGGGCGCGGTGCTGGTCTGCGAGTCGCTGCGCCCGGCCGACGCCGCGCTGCTCAATCCCGCCCGCGTCGCCGGTGCCGCCACCGACGAGGGCGGCTCCGACGGCCACACCGCGATCATGCTGCGCGCCCTCGGCGTGCCGGCCGTGCTCGGCGTGGCCGGCCTGTCGGAGGCAGCCGTGCCGGGCGAGACCGTCATCGTCGACGGCACTTCCGGCACCGTGGTGATCAGCCCGACCCAGGCGACGCTGGCCAACGCCCGCAAGGCGGTGACGGCCTTCGCCCGCGAGCGCCAGAAGCTGGGGCTGTTGCGCCGGCTGCCTTCGGTCACCACCGACGGCGAGACGGTGGAGCTTCAGGCCAACCTGGAAATCCCGGCCGAGCTGCCGCTGATCGCCCAGTCCGGTGCCGCGGGCATCGGCCTGCTGCGCAGCGAGTTCCTGTTCATGAACCGCGAGACCATGCCTGACGAGGATGCCCAGGCCGAGACGTATCGCGGCATCGTCGAGGCCATGGACGGCGATCCGGTGACCATCCGCGTGCTCGACTGGGGCGGCGAGAAGGACATCGAGGCGCTGCAGAGCGAGGGCGTGGTGCCCGAGGCGGCCGATCTCAATCCCGCCCTCGGCCTGCGCGGCATCCGCCTGCTGCTGCGCGAGACCGAGCTGTTCGAGACCCAGCTTGCCGCCATCCTGCGCGCCGCCGGCGCCGGGCCGGTCCGCGTGCTGCTGCCGATGGTCACCACCGTGGGCGAGGTGCGCGCCGCCCGCGAGGCCTATGAGCGCGTCGCACGCCGGCTGCGCCGCCGCGGCGAGCGCCTGCCGGAGAAGCTGCCGCCGCTGGGGATCATGATCGAGACCCCGGGTGCGGCGCTGTCCGCCGACGCGCTGGCGCTGGAGGCCGATTTTTTCGCCATCGGCAGCAACGACCTGACCATGTACACGCTTGCCGTCGATCGCGGCGACAGCGAGGTTTCGGGCCTCTACGACCCGCTGCATCCGGCGGTGCTGCGGCTGATCCAGTTCGCGACCGAAGCCGCGCTGCGGCTGCGCATGCCGGTTTCGGTCTGCGGCGAGATGGCGTCCAACCCGAAGCTGACACCGTTGCTGATCGGGCTCGGCCTGCGCAGTTTCAGCATGAATGCCTCCTCGGTGCCGCGGGTGAAGCAGGCGGTCCGGGCGCTCGACACCGACGACTGCACCCGCTTCGCGCGGCGGGTGATGGAGCAGTCGGATCCGCTGCGCATCCAGGAGATGCTCGCCGCGGCGCCCGGCGGCTAGTGTCCCGATTCCGAAGTTCGTTGCCACGAGTAGCGGTCGGAGTCGGGACACTAGCTCTTTGTTTTCAGTGTCCTGTTCACCCCTACGTCCGCCATGAAGGATGGCGAACTTCGGGGACAGGACACTAGCCCGCCGCCGCTCGGATCGCCGTCAGCTTGGCGTGGTGGGTTTCCAGCGGCAGGTTGTCCACCGTCATTGCCTGCACCCGGCTGATCCCGTCCACCGCCGGGCCGTCCTGCACCATCGCCTCCAGGATCTGCCGGTCCAGCTTCGGGTCCAGCACCGCGAGCAGCGTTTCCCGCCAGTCCGGCCGCAGCACCGCCAGCGCGGCCAGCAGCGCGTAGGCGCCCCAGTTGGAGACGCCGGCCACGACAAGATGCCGCGCCGGTGTGGCGCAGGCGATCGTCTCGCCGTTGGCGATGTCGGCGGCGACGAGGCCGCGGGGCAGCGCGCCCATGCCGATCTCGTTGCCGCCGTCGCCGATTGCGAGCGTGTCCCACGGGCCGGCGAGGAACAGGTCGTCGAGCGGCGCGGTGTGGGCGCCGATGTCGAGGCCCACGAGGTTGCGCGGCCGGCCGTCCGCCGCCTTGCCGCAGCGCTCGATCGACAGCGCATGCGACACGCCGGAGGCGCGCCATTCGGCGATCAGCCGGTCGAGCGGTTCGCCGAGGGGTACGACGTCCAGGATCGGCGCCATGCCGGCGCCGCGCAGCGCGGCCTCGCAGGCCGGGGCGCAGGGGGTGTCGGTGGCGAGGCGGCCGGGGATGCCGACGCGGGCGAGGCCGGCGAGCAGCAGGGTGGCGCCGACCGGCCCGTCGGTCTCGGCCGCCGGCGGCGTGCCCCGGGGAACGTAGAAGCCGGTGATCACGCCGACCTGAAGGGCCCCGGACAGGGCGACGGCGGCCGAGTAGAGGCCGCCTTTCGCAGCCGCGCAGAGTGCGGAGATATTGCGGCCGACATCGACATGGATCAGCGCCTCGATCGCGCCGATCCGCTCACGGGCGTCCGTCACTTCAGAAGGTGGCACGTCAGAGGGCGGCCAGATTGCTGTTGCGCAGGTCGGTGATCAGCATGCAGCCGGGGGCGTGGGTGATGCAAAGCTCGGGCTTCGTCTCGGCGATCACCGCCTGGGGGGTGACGCCGCAGGCCCAGAAGACCGGCAGTTCGCCGGCGCGGATCGGCACCGGGTCGCCGTAGTCGGGCTTGTCGATGTCCTTGATGCCGATGTCGGCGGGCAGGCCGATATGGACAGGGGCGCCGTGGACGGAGGGGAAGCGGGAGGTGATCTGGACGGCGCGAATCGCGTCCTTCGGGGTCATCGGGCGCATCGAGACCACCATCGGGCCGCGGAAGATGCCGGCCGGGGTGCAGGCGATATTGGTGCGGTACATCGGCACGTTGGAGCCGCAGGCGATGTGGCGGACCTCGATGCCGTCCTCGATCAGCGCCTCCTCGAAGGAGAAGGAGCAGCCGATCGGGAAGCTGACCAGATCCTCGCGCCAGAGATGGGAGATGTCGGTGGGTTCCTCGACCAGCTCGCCGTGGCGCCAGACGCGGTAGCGCGGGATGTCGGTGCGGATGTCGAGGTCCTGGCCGAGGGTGGGCAGGCGCGGGTCGCCGGGTTCGGAGACGGCCAGCACCGGGCAGGGCTTGGGGTTGGCCTGGGCGAAGCGGAGGAAGTCGCCGGCGACGGCGGCGGGCAGGATGGCGAGGTTGGCCTGGACGTTGCCGGGCGAAAGGCCGGAGGTCTGGCCGCTGAACGCGCCGCTGCGGATGCGCAGCCGCTCGGCCCGGCCGGTGCGGCTGCCGAGATCGGTGATGACGTTCATGCGCGGCCTCCGCTGGGCTTTTCGCGGCTGAGCCTACTGGCGTGGGGGGCAGGGCGTCAAAGCGGCCTGCATTCCATCCATGCGGCGGTGGCAGTGCGCAGGCGCGGTTTCCCGGCTAGGGTCCGCGGCCAGGGATGCGGGATGGGGACATGGCGGCACCGACCGACGGCGCGATCGATTGCGATATCCATCCTTCCGTGCCGAGCCAGGCCGCGCTGCTGCCCTATCTGTCGGACCATTGGCAGGCGATGGTGGCGACGCGCGGCATCGACGAGATGAACGCGATCCTCTACCCCGCCAATGCGCCGCTGACCTGCCGTGCCGACTGGCGGCCGCCGCAGGGCAAGCCGGCCGCGAGCCTCGACCAGATCCGCCGCCAGGCGCTCGATCCGTTCGGCACCTCGATTGCCATCGCCAACTGCCTGTATGGCGTGCAGATGCTGTTCAGCGAGGACATGGCGGCCGCCTTCGCGCGCGCCGTGAACACGTGGATGGCGCGCGAGCTGCTGGACAACGAGCCCCGCCTGCGCGCCTCCATCGTGGTGCCCACGCAGAACGTGGAACTCGCCGTCGACGAGATCGCGCACTGGGCCGGCGACCGCCGCTTCGTGCAGATCCTGCTGCCGGTGATGGGCGACCACATGCTGGGGCGCCGGCTCTACTGGCCGATCTACGAGGCCGCCGTGCGCCACGGCCTCACCATCGGCGTCCACGCCGGCTCGTCGTACCACAACCCGCCCACCCCGATCGGCTGGCCGTCCTACGCCACCGAGGACTATGCCGGCCAGGCCAACGCCTTCCAGGCGCAGGTGACCAGCCTGATCTGCGAGGGCGTGTTCCAGAAATTCCCCACGTTGAAGGTCGCGCTGCTGGAATCGGGCTTCACCTGGCTGCCGGCGCATCTCTGGCGCCTGTCCAAATACTGGCGCGGGCTGCGCATGGAGATCCCGTGGGTGGACCGCCCGCCCGAGGAGATCGTGCGCAGCAACATCCGCCTGTCCCTGCGCCCGGTGGACGGCCCGCCCGACCGCGACGGGCTGCTGCGGCTGCTGGACCACATGCAGTCGGACGAGCTGCTGATATTCTCGACCGACTACCCGCACTGGCAGTTCGACGGGATGGAGGCGATGCCGCCGGCGATTCCCGCGGCGCTGGCGCGGAAAATCCTGATCGACAATCCGCGCGCCACCTATGCAAGACTGGCTTGAGAAAAACCGACAGGGGGAACGAAGAATGAAACAGACCAGGATCACCCGCCGCCAGGCCGTCGCCGGCACCGCGGCCGCGCTCGCCATGCCCGGCGTCGCACGCGCCGCCGGCACCGTGCAGATGATCAGCCATCGCTATCCGGCGCTGGAACTGTGGGCATCGAAGATGAAGACCGCGGTGCCGGGCGTGGAGGTCAACACCCAGCTCGTGCCGTTCGACAAGGCGCTGGAACTGTCCACCATCGCGCTCTCGGCCAAGTCCGACACGCTCGACATCGTCTATGCCAGCGATGCGACCTTCGCCAATTTCGTGAAGTCAGGCTGGATCCGCCCGCTCGACGACCTGTGGGCGAAATACAAGGCGGAGTTCAAGCTCGGCGACATCGCCGATTCGGTGATCAAGGCGTTCACCTACCAGGGCCATATCTGGGTGATCCCGGCCGACATCAACGTGATGCTGCTCTTCTACCGCGGCGACGTGCTGAAGCAGGCCGGCAAGGAGGTGCCGAAGACCATCGCCGAGTACCAGGCGCTGGCGAAGGCGCTGCACAGCCCGGCGCGTGCCGGCACGATCGACTGCCTGAAGCCGGTGGATGCCTGCATGAACGAGGCGCACTGGTACATGAACACGATCGGCAAGGGCTGGTTCGACGACAAGTGGAAGCCGATCTTCAACCAGGCGCCCGGCGTGGCCGCCATCACCGCGCTGAAGGAGACCACGAAATCCGCCCAGCGCGGCTTCGCCTCGGCCGCCAACGACGAGTGCTCGATCGCGTTGCAGCAGGACGCCGCGGCGATGGGCCTGCAATGGGCCACCCGCGCCGGCTCGATGGACGATCCCAAGCAGTCGCGCATCGTGGGCAAGATGGAATGGGCGGCGGCCCCGCAGGGCGGCGCCCGGTTCAGCGCCGACGGCTACACCATCTCCGCCTTCTCCAAGCAGGACCCGGACGTGCTGTTCCGCATCATCGCGACGGCCACCAACGAGGCGGCGCAGCGCGAGGGGGCGAAGCTGACCGTGCCGCCGCGGACCTCGGTGCTGAACGACCCGCAGCTGCAGAAGGACATCCGCTTCTACCCGGCCGCCGCCGAGGCGGTGAAGACCGCGCTGCCCTTCCCGCCGCTGCCCGAGTTCTACGCGGTGGGCGAGTTCATCTCGCGGCGCATCGTGCAGGCGGTGACGGGGGAGATGGAGGTGAAGCCGGCGCTGGACGCGGCGGCGGTGGAGACGGAGAATTTCCTCAAGCAGCGTGGATATTACTGAGCGTAAGAAAGGAAGGGGTTCTTTTTTGAAAAGAAGAACCAGAAAACTTTTGTGAGTCTGGATCGTGCCGCGCGCAGGACCCGACTCATGAAAAGTCTTTTTGTTTCTTTTTCTTCAGAAAAAGAAGGCCTTCCTTGCCTTCCCTTCCTTCCGGAGCCCCTCCAATGAACGTCCAGTCCCGGCCCATCGTCGCCGCCCCCGGCAAGTCCCGCGCCGGGATCGCTGACTGCGACATCCATCCGGTGCTGCCCTCGATCGAGATCCTGCGCCCGTTCATGAGCGAGCAGTGGTGGCGGTATCTGCAAACCTACGGCACCAGCCAGCGCCAGGGACACCAGGCGGGGGTGAATCCGTATCCGAAGGCGCAGCCGAATGCCGCGCGGCGGGATTCCTGGCCGCCGGGCGGGGGCGCGCCGGGGACGGACCTGGACTTCCTGCGCAGCCATCATCTGGATGCCCACAACATCGTGCTGGGCATCTGCAATCCGCTGACGCCGAGCGGGCAGGGGCTGCAGAACCCCGGCCTGTCGGCGGCGATGTGCCACGCCAACAATGAGTGGCAGCTGCACTATCTGGTCACGCCGGAGCCGCGGCTGCGCGCTTCGATCGTGGTGCCCTACGAGCATCCCGAGGCCGCGGTGCAGGAAATCCGCCGCTATGCGGGCAACCCGGCCTTTGCCCAGGTGCTGCTGCTGGGGCGCACGGCGGAGATGATGGGCAAGCTCGCCTACCGGCCGATCTTCCGGGCCGCGGCCGAGGCGGGGCTGCCGGTGGCGGTGCATGCGTTCGGCTACAGCGGCCACCCGATCACCGGCAGCGGCTGGCCGAGCTTCTATATCGAGGAGATGACGGGCCACGCCCAGGCGGCGCAGGCGCAGCTCATTTCCATGGTGACCGAGGGGCTGTTCGAGGAGCTGCCCGACCTGAAGGTGATCATGGTGGAGGCGGGCTTCGCCTGGCTGCCGGCGCTGGCGTGGCGGCTGGACACGATCTGGGAGAAGATGCGCGACGAGACGCCGCACCTGGCGCATCCGCCGTCGCACTACCTGCGCCGCAACGTCTGGCTGACCACGCAGCCGATGGAGGAGCCGGAGCCGCGCGCGCATCTGCGCGACACGCTCGACTGGATCGGCATGGACCGGCTGCTGTTTGCCACCGACTACCCGCACTGGGACTTCGACGATCCCGAGCAGGCGATGCCGCTGAACCTGACGCCCGAGCAGCGGCATGGGCTGTTCCTCGGGAATGCGCAGGCCCTGTACGGGATCGCCTGAGCCTTGGAACGCGGCAACTGGCTGTTCATTGCGCCGAGCCTCGCGGTGATGGCGCTGGTGATGCTCTACCCGTTCGGGATGGCGCTGTACTACAGCTTCACCAACACCTATCTGGGCGGCGGGGCGCCGCAATTCGTCGGCTTCGCCAACTACGCCACGCTGCTGGGCGAGCATCGGTTCTGGTCCGACATGCTGACCACCGTGATCATCGTCGGCTTCAGCGTCGCGGTGCAGTTCGTGGTCGGGCTGGCGGTGGCGCTGATGCTGTACTCGCTGACGCGCGGCGTGAAGGTGATCTCGCTGCTGAACTTCCTGCCCCACGTGGTCACGCCCGTCGTTGCCGGCATCTTCCTGAAATGGATGTTCGTCGGCCGCTGGGGCCTGCTGGACGCGACCCTGATCTCGCTGAACATCTTTCCGCCCGACTGGCTGGGCGATCCGCTGTGGGCGAAGTTCAGCCTGATCATGGCCGACACCTGGAAGTTCATGCCCTTCCTGATGCTGGTCCTTTACGCCGGGCTGCAAAGCTTCGACACCCAGCTTCTCGAAGCCGCCCAGATCGACGGCGCCAATGGCTGGCAGCGGCTGCGCCACGTGATCCTGCCGATGATGAAGCCGCTGATCGCCTTCGTGCTCGCCATCCGCATGATGGACGCGTTCCGCTTCTTCGACCTGGTCTACGTGCTGACCAACGGCGGCCCGGGCACGGCAACCGAGACGATCACGCTCTACACCTACCAGCTCGCCTTCCGCATGCTGGAGATCGGCAAGGCCTCCGCCCTCGGCGTGCTGACGCTGCTGGTGGTGGCGCTGATGATCCTGGGCATGATCTGGCTGATGCAGCGCAGCGGGCGGGAAGCGCTCTGATGGGGTCCCGCAAGGCGCGGATGCAGGCGCTGCTGCTGGTGGCGCTGATCGCCTTCACCGTCATCAACCTGGTGCCGATCCTGTGGGGCTTCCTGATCTCGATCAAGCAGCCGGCCGACGCCTTCGCCATCCCGCCGCGCCTGATCTTCGAGCCGACGGCCGAGTTCCATATCGAGGTCTGGTGGAAGCGCGGATTCCTGGCCTTCCTGCTGAACAGCGCCATCATCGCGGCGGCCACCGTGCTGATCTCGGTGCCGCTCGGCACGCTCGCGGCCTACGGCCTGGCGCGGACGCGCACCAGGCATGCCGGCACGCTGCTGTTCGGGCTGCTGACCATCCGCATGTTCCCGCAGATACTGCTCGCGATCCCGTTCTTCGTCATGGCCCGCTGGCTCGGCGCGATCGACACCTACCCGATGATGGTCGCGGCCATGGTGGCGATGAACCAGCCCTTCACCATCTGGCTGATGCGCAGCTTCTTCGTGGACGTGCCGGTGGAGCTCGACGAGGCGGCGATGATCGACGGCTGCAACCGCTGGCAGGCCTTCCTCAGGGTCGTGCTTCCCGCCGTCCGCCCCGGGCTCGGTGTCACCGCCCTGTTCAGCATGTTGCTGGCCTATAACGAATTCCTGTTCGCCCTGATCCTCACCGGGCAGCACACGAAGACCCTGCCCGTCGCCATTGCCGAGTTCGGCGGCGAGGACATCAACTACTGGTCGATCTCGGCCGCCGGCGCCATCGGCATCATGCTGCCGGCGGTCATCTTCACCCTTCTCGTGCAGCGCCATCTCATCCGCGGCCTGACGTTCGGCGCCGTGAAAGGGTAGGGCAAGGCGGGGCAAGGTCAGCCGTCACGGGCCCCTACTTCGCCACCACCGCCATTGCCGTCCCCGCCATCACCCCCGCGCTTCCGCGGTTCATCCACCGCACCGCGCGCGCCGAGGTGAACATTGCCCGCGCCCGCCCCGCCACCGCCGCATACACCGCAAGCACGGAAGAGGCGATGAACACGATGATCGCCCCCAGCTCCGCGAACCCAATCCAGTCCAGCGTCTCCAGTTCCACCACCGTCGGCAGCAGCGCGAGGAAGAACACGACGTTCTTCGGGTTGCCGAGGTTGATCGCGAGCCCCGCCAGGAACAGCCGCAGACTGCCGTCTGGCGTTGCATCCGCCGCCACCTCCACGGCCACTGCCGGGGCGGTCCAGAACTTCCATGCGAGCCAGGCGAGATACGCGGCCGATCCCCAGCGTATTGCCGTGAACACCGCCTCGAACGTACTCGCCAGGACCGCCAGCCCCGTCGCGGCAATCGCGAACCAGGCGAAGCCGCCGACCACCTCGCCCGCGATGAAAGCCGCCGCCCCTCGCGTACCCCGGGCCAGCACCCGCGCCAGCAGCGCCGTCACACCCGGCCCCGGCATCGCGAGTGCGACGAAATACGCCACCGCGAAGGTCGTCAGCCCCGCAACGGTCATCCCCGCCTCTCCTACGTCTTGTAGTAGCTGGTGATGATCGCCTGTTCCGCCGCCGCCGCTTCCATCACTGCATCGAGCGGCCGTTGCCCTTTCAGCAGCACCCGGTCCAGCATTTCGACGAACACGGCCCGCTGCGCGTCCTCGTCCACGAAATCGGTTGCGTAGGCCCCCTCCAGCCCGCGCCCGAACGGCGCCAGCACCGCATCCCTTTCCACTGCCGCCTGCGCTTCGGGCGAGGGCCGTGCCGGCAACTCGCCGGTCGCCGCTGCCCAGATCGCCATCGCCTCGGGCGAGGTGACGTACTGCATGAACTTTGCCGCCGCCTCCCGCCGCGCGCCGGCCCGCCCGTTCACCAGCGCGTTCACCCAGTAGGAGGCGTAGTTGGCATGGATCCCGTTATGCGCCGGCAGCGGCGCGGCGGCGAATTCCAGCCCCCGCGTAGCCCGCAGCGAGCCCGCCAGGAACGAGGCATTTACCAACAGGCCCACCCGCCCGCCACGAAACGCCGGCGCCGGCTCGGTCATGAACCCGGCTTCAGCCACGCGATGCTTCAGTTGCAGATCGGCATACCATTGCAGCGCCGCCGCGCGCCTCGTTGCCGTTGCCGTACTTCACCTCGCGATAGTCGTCGCTGAACGGCGTTCCCCCGAATTGCCGCACCAGGACTTCCCGCCACCAGTGCGAATCCGACGGCAACCCGATCGTGGTGCCTGCCACCAGCAGGTTCCCGTTCGAATCGCGCTTGGTCATCTTCGCCGCCATGGCCAGGTGCTCGTCCAGCGTTGCCGGCGCCTTCTCGGTCCAGTCCGGCCTCCGCATCAGCTTGCGGTTGGTGAACACCCCCATGCTGCGCACCGCGGTCGGCAGCGCCCAGTAGGCGCCGTCCACCTTCATCTGCCGCACCATCGGGTAGAAATCCCGGTCGATCGCCGCTGCCGGGAACAGGTCGCCGGGCAGCGGCGCGATCAGCTGCGCGCGCCGGAAGTCCCGCAGCCAGCCGTAGTAGAGCTGCAGCACGTCCGGACCCTCGCCGGCCGGCACCGCCGCACTCACCTTGGTGCGGTACTGCGCATAGGGGAACGTCGTCTGCTTCACCGTGATGCCCGGATTCGCCGCCTGGAAGCGGCGGATCAGCTCGTCCATCGCGGCGACGCGTTCCTTGAAGAAATACTGCCAGTACTCGATCTGCACCGGTTCCGCCCGTGCCGGCCGCGCCAGTGCCGCCAGCCCTGCCGCCGCCAGCCCGCGCCGCGTCATCCGATAGGCCATGGCTTTCCCCTTGCGCCTCGTTCCCAGCCGCGGATGCTGCGTCGCCAGTTCCCGGCCGGCAAGACAGGATCCCATGCGCACGCTTGAACTGAACGGATGGCGCGTCGTCGCGCTCACCGACTGCCGCCCCGCTCCGGCGGCGTGCAGCTATTCCTTCCCCGACGCCGACCTCGCCGCCCATCCGGGGGCCGCCAGCTGGTTCCCCGCGGCCACGTTCCGCACCCGGTTCGGGCCCTTCCTGCTCCGCCGCCCCGGCCTCGATGTCCTGGTCGATTGCGGCCTCGGCCCCGGCGGCGTCGGCTATTTCCCGGACCTGGCCGGCAACCTGCCTGAACGCCTGATGCAAGCCGGCTCCTCTCCCGAGCAGGTTGCCCATGTGGTGTTCACCCATCTGCACGTGGACCATGTCGGCTGGGCGCCGTTCCTGCCCCGTGCGCGCTTCCACGTCGCCGCCCGCGAATGGGCGCACTGGCAGCAGCCCGATGCCGGCCTGCCGCACCACACCGAGGCGGTCGCCCGCTGCATCGCCCCGCTCGCCGCCAACGGCAGGCTGACCGCGATCGACGTCGTGCCGCGCGCCGACGTGCTGCCGGGCATCGCGCTCATCGCCGCGCACGGCCATTCCCCGGGGCACTGCGCCGTGCTCGTGGCGGGCAGGTTGCTGATCGCCGGTGACGCCTGGCACAACCCGGCGCAGATCGCGGTTCCCGGCTGGTGCCACCGGGCCGACATGGACAAGCCGGCCGCCATTGCCGCCCGCACCCGGCTCGCGGCACAGGCGCGGGAGAATGGGTGGATTGTTGCGGCGGGGCATTTCGTGGAGGAAAGTGTTTTCGGGCGGGTCGAAGAGGCGGGGTATGAAGTAATCTGAAGGGTCTTCTTTTTCTGAAGAAAAAGAAGCAAAAAGACTTTTATCCGGTGGTTCTTGGGAAGGCCGGCAGCGTGGCTCCGCGCCAAACGGATCAAAGTTTTTTGGTTCTTTTTTTCAAAAAAGAACCCCTTCCTTCCTGATCGCCTTTCCTGTTCCGGCATCGAACACATGCAGATGCCTGGCATCGAAGGCGAACCGCATCGTCGTCCCGGCCACCGGAAAGTCGCGCCCCGGCAGCCGGACCTGCATGTCCGCGCCCCCAGCGGAGATCGCCAGCAGCGACTCGGAGCCCATCGGCTCCACCACGCCCACCGTCGCCGGGAATCCGTCGCCGGGCAGGATGTCCTCCGGCCGGATGCCGAGCGTCACCCGCCCGTCCGCGGGCGCCGCGACCAGCGCCGGGCAGGGCAGCCGCATCCAGGGCAGCACGAGGTCCCCGCCCTCCAGCCGCGCCTCCATGAAATTCATCGCCGGGGAGCCGATGAAGCCGGCCACGAAGCGGTTGGCCGGGCGTGCGAACAGCTCGGTCGGCGTGCCCACCTGCTCGATCACGCCGTCGCGCAGCAGCACGATGCGGTCGGCGAGCGTCATCGCCTCCATCTGGTCGTGGGTGACGTAGATCGCCGTGGTGCGCACCTGCTGGTGCAGCTTCTTGATCTCGGTGCGGACCTGGTTGCGCAATTGCGCGTCGAGGTTGGAGAGCGGCTCGTCGAACAGGAAGACCTGCGGGTCGCGCACCAGGGCGCGGCCCATGGCGACGCGCTGGCGCTGGCCGCCGGAGAGCTCGCCGGGGCGGCGTTCGAGCAGCGCCTCCAGCCCCAGCATGGCGGCGGCCTGGCGCACCTTGCGGTCGATCTCGTCCTTCGGGCGCTTCGCGGCACGCAGCCCGAACCCCATGTTCCGGGCCACCGTCATGTGCGGGTAGAGCGCGTAGTTCTGGAACACCATGGCGATGTCGCGGTCCTTGGGCTCGAGCTCGTTGACCACGCGATCGCCGATCGCGACCTGGCCGCCGGTGATGCGCTCAAGACCCGCCACCATGCGCAGCAGGGTGGACTTGCCGCAACCCGAGGGCCCGACGATGACGATGAACTCGCCGTCGGCGATCTCCATGTCGATGCCGTGGATGACCTGCGTGCGGCCGAAATCCTTGCGGATGCCGCGAAGCGCCAGGCTCGCCATCAGGCGGCCGCCACGAGCCGGGCGCGCTCGGTCTCGGCCGCCGTGACGCGGGCCTCGCACGCCATGCGCGCGGTGGCCACTTCGGCCAGGCCCGTCGCATACCGGTCCAGGCTCGCCGCGAGCGCCGCCGGCGCCGGACCGCCCTGCATGGTGCGCACGGCGACGAAATGCTCCGGCGTGCCGATCTCGCGGAACCGCGCCTCCGCCACCGCCGGCGCCCGCCCGATCGCCTCGGCGAAAGCCTCGGTGAAGGCTGCCATCGGCAGCGTGGCCAGCGTCTCGCCGCGGGCGATCATGCGCTTCGCAAGCCGGCTCGCGACCTCATGCGCCTGGCGGAAGGAGATGCCCTCCTCCCGCACCAGGCTGTCGGCGACCTCGGTGATGGTGATGCAGCTTTCGGCGATGTGGCGGCGCACCCTGGCCTCGTCCACCTCGACGGCCGCCATGAATGCCTCCAGCAGCACCAGCGCGCGTTCCAGCGTGTCGAACGCCTCGTAGCCGGCGGCCTGCACCTCGCCCTCGGAATCGTTCATGTCGGTGAACGGGGTGTTGTGGATGGCGAGCAGGATGGCATCGGCCTTGCCTGTCGCCAGCGACAGCAGCAGGCGCAGATGCTCCACCGGCACCGGGTTGCGCTTCTGCGGCATGATCGAGCTGATCTGCACCAGCGCGTCCGGCACGCGCAGATGGCCGGTCTCGAATCCGGTCCAGGCGTTGAGGTCCTGCACGAAGCGGCCGAGGCCCAGGCACAGCACCTTCAGGGCGGCATAGGGCTCGGCCAGGTAGTCGGCCACCGCGATACAGCCGTAGGAATTCTCCTGCACCCCGGCAAAGCCGAGCAGATGCGCGACCCGCGCCCGGTCCAGCCCGAAGCCGGAGGTGGTGATCGCCGCCGCGCCCAGGCTGCACCGGTCCACCGTTTCCAGCGCGTGCAGCAGCCGCCCGGCATCGCGCAGCAGCAGCTCGGCCAGCGCGCCGAGATAATGCCCGAACGTCGTCGGCTGCGCCGGCTGGCCGTGGGTGTAGGCGACGACCAGCGTGGATGCGCCGGCCCGCGCCCGGTCGAGCAGGGTGGCGACCAGCGCTTCCAGCTTCGCCAGCAGCCCCAGCAGCCGCGTGCGCAGCACCATGCGGAAGATGGTGTGGTCGATGTCGTTGCGGCTGCGGCCGGTATGCAGGCGGCCGGCGAGGTCCGGCCCCAGGCGGGCGCGCAGTTGCGATTCCAGCCAGAAGAAATAGTCCTCATGCTCGCCGGTATAGGTCAGCGTCGAAAGGTCGAGCCCCTCGGTCGCGTCGCGCAGCGCGCCGAACAGGGCGTGCAGTTCGTCAGGCTTCAGCCAGCCGCGCTCGGCCAGCATCAGGCCGTGGGCGTGGTGGATGGCCATGAGCTGGCCGCGATGGTGGCGCTTGAAGCCCTCGAACAGCGGGGCGAGCACCGTGTCCTTGTATTCCGGCGCCGGAAATTTCGAGAAGTCGCGCATGTTCAGCCCTTCAACCCCGCCAGCATGATCCCGTTCACGATCTGTCGCTGCAGCACGATGAACACCAGCAGCGTCGGGATGGTGGCGATGCTGGCCCCGGTCATGATCATTTCCCAATCCGTCTGGAACTCGCCCGACAGCGAGGCCAGCCCCACCGGCACCGTGTAGAGCGACGGGCTGGTGGTCACGATCAGGGGCCACAGGAAGGCCGTCCAGTTGCCGAGGAAGGTGAAGATCGCCAGCGCCGACAGCGCCGGCGTCACCAGCGGCACTGCCACCTCCCAGAAGATGCGGAACTCGGACAGCCCGTCCATCCGCGCCGCATCGATCAGCTCGTCCGGCACGCCCAGGAAGAACTGGCGCATCAGGAACACGCCGAACCCGGTCATCATGCCCGGGAACATGATGCCCCACACCGTGTCCAGCCAGCCCATCGACTTGGCCATCACGTACCACGGGATTATCAGCATCTCGGTCGGGATCATCAGCGTGGACAGGATCGCCACGAACACCACGCCCCGTCCGGCGAAGCGGAACTTCGCCAGCGTGTAGCCGATCAGGCTGTCGAAGAAGAGCACCGAGACCGTCGTCACCGTGGAAACGAAGAACGACACCAGGAACCACCGCCCGAACGGCGAACGCGTCAGGATTTCGATGTAGTTCCCGAACGTCGGCTCGCGCGGCAGGAACTCCAGCTCGTACACCTCGCTGCCGGTCTTCAGCGACGTGACCAGCATGAACAGCAGCGGCGTGATCATCACCACGCCGCCCAGCAGCAGCAGGGTGAAGGCGACCAATCGCCCCGGCCGCGACCTCATGCCCGCCCCCGCAGCAGGCGCATCTGCAACAGCGACAACGCCAGCAGGATCACGAACAGCACGACCGTCTGCGCCGAGGCATAGCCCATGTCCATGCGGGCGAAGGCGCTCTGGTAGATCGACAGCACCAGCGGCTTGGTGGAATTCAGCGGCCCGCCCTCGCCGCCCGCCGTGATGTTGTAGACGAGGTCGAAAATCCGCAGCAGGCCGATCGAGGTGGTGATGAACAGGAACACCAGGCTCGGCGCCAGCAGCGGCAGGGTGATCTCCCGCAGGATCTGCCAGCCGCCGGCGCCGTCGATCTCGGCGGCCTCGTAGTAGCTGCGCGGGATCGCCTTCAGCCCGGCCATGAAGATCACCACCTGGAACCCCAGCGCCGCCCAGATCGCCGGCACCAGCACGGCCGGCAGCGCCTGCGTGGTGGAGCGCAGGAAGGGCTGCGACGCCATGCCCAGCCCGCCCAGCCAGGCATTGAACAACCCCACCGGCGGCGGCTGGTAGAACCAGCGCCACACCCAGGCCATCGCGGTGGCCGTGGTCAGATGCGGCAGGAAATACAGCGCCCGCAACAGGCCCTGGCCATAGGGAATCCGGTCCAGCCAGAACGCCACCACGAAGGCCAGCAGCAGGCTCACCGGCAGGCCCAGGATCAGATACTCGAACGTGTTGCCCAGCACCTGCCAGAACACCGGGTCCGCCGACATCCGCCGGTAGTTCTCCAGCCCGACATACTGCCGCGGCCCGACCAGGTTCCATTTCGACAGCGACAACCCGAACGCATCCAGCGCCGGCCAGAACCGCACCACCACGAAGAACAGCAATGGGACAGCGAGGAAGACCCAAGCCCAGACGGCTTGCTTCCGCGCGAGGGAGAGACCAGCAAACCAGTTGGTCAAAGCGAAGGGCCTCCGGCGGCCAGGGGGGCCAGCGCCCCCCTGGACCCGGCGATACTGCTGGCGGCTGGGGCGCTGGCCTTCGGTGATTGGCACGGCCTTCTTGCTTGCGCCGCAGGCAGTCGAACCATGCCACCGCACGCCACATGGTGCGG
>JBGAIK010000080.1:0-17699 GCA_044225615.1 Acetobacteraceae bacterium
CGACATCGCCGGCCAGACCAATTTGCTGGCGCTCAACGCCACCATCGAGGCGGCCCGCGCCGGCGATGCCGGCAAGGGCTTCGCGGTGGTCGCGAGCGAAGTGAAGAGCCTCGCCAGCCAGACCGCCAAGGCGACCGAGGATATCGGCCTGCAGATCAGCGCGGTGCAGCAGGCGACCCAGGGCGCGGTGGCGGCGATCGCCGGCATCGCCGAGGTGGTTGCCGAGGTGGACCGGATTGCCGCCGCCATCGCGGCCGCGGTCGAGGAGCAGGCGACGACGACGCGCGAGATCGCCCACGCGGTGACGGCCGCGGCGGCCGGCACCGGCGACGTGTCGGACGCGGCCGGCCGGCTGGATGCGACCATGGCCGAAACCCGCACGGCACTGCACGAGCTCGACGCGGCCACGCTGGAGGTGCGGACCCAGGGCGACACGCTGCGCGCCCAGGCGGCGTCCTTCCTCGGGCGGCTGCGCGCGGCGTGAGGGGCCGCTACGGCATCCACCAGCCGCCGTCGACGACGATGTTCTGCCCGGTGATGAACCGACCCAGGTCGGAGCAGAGGTAGCAGGCCATGTTGGCGACGTCCTCGGCGCTGCCACGATATTTCAGCGCCTGGCGTTCGATGATCTGCCTTTCATAGCTCTCCAGCACGTCGGCCCAGACCTCGCGCTCCAGCGCCGTCGGGATCGCGCCGGGGCTGATCGCGTTCACCCGTATGTCCCAGGCGCCAAGCTCGCGGGCCATCGCACGGGTCAGGCCGAGGATGGTGCCCTTGCTCGCGACATAGGCGGTGAAATCGGTCCAGCCGCCGCTGATGGTGATGGAGCAGATATTGACGATGCAGCCGCGGCGGCGCGCCTTCATGCCCGGCACCAGCGCCTGCGCCAGCGCGAAAGCGGCATGGGCGTTGACGCGCTGGGTGCGCTCGAACTCGGCGAAATCGTAGCCGTCCATCGGCTTCAGCGGGTTGATGGCAGCGTTGTTGACCAGGATGTCGATGCCGTTCTCCTCGGCATCCACCTTGCTCACGATGGCTGCCGCCGCGGCTGGATCGGCAAGATCGGCCGCCACGTAGCGATCCGATGGCGCCACCTTGCCCGGCAGATCGAGCCCGATCACCCGCGCGCCGGCTGCCTTCATGACACCGCACAGCGCCTCGCCGATGCCGCCGGCGGCCCCGGTGATCAGCGCATTCGTTCCGTCGAGCCGCACTCCGCGATCCTCCCTGCTCCTCGGAGAGTCTGGCCCAACGCCGGGACACGTCAACGCAGCAAGGAAGATTCACCACAGAGGCACAGAGACACGTAGGACGATTCATCCTCTCTGCGCCTCCGTGCCTCTGTGGTGAATCTTCTTCTTCGCTTCTACTCTCCGCCCGGGCGGCAGAAGCGCGGCCGCCTTGAACGGCAGGAAACGGCAGCATGCTCGCAGAGATCATCGCCACGCTCGATGTCAACAACGGCGTGGGCGAAGGCCCCACCTGGGACGAGCGGGCCGGGGTGCTGTGGTGGACCGATATCCCCAAGCACCGCGTGCAGCGCCTGACGCTGGCCACGATGCAGATCGACCGCTGGGAGGTGCGGGACTTTCCGTCCTTCACCGCGCTCGCCGCCAATGGCGGGCTCGTGGTCGGCACGCGGGACCGCATCCTGCGCTTCGACCCCTCCACCGGCGGCACGTCCCTGCTTGTGCAGCTCGAACCCGACCGGCCGGACAACCGCGCCAACGAGGGCAAGGTGGACCCGAAGGGCCGGCTGTGGGTCGGCACGATGCAGAACAACCTGAACCCGGACAGCAGCCGGAAGGAGATGACCGGCTCGTTCGGCGGGCTCTATCGCGTTTCCGCCGATGGCCGCTTCGTGCGCGTGCTCGATGGCATCGGCCTGTCCAACACGCTGGCCTGGGCCGATGGCGGGCGGACGATGTATTTCGGCGACACCAAGGTGAACCGCATCCGCCGCTACCGGCTGGACGAGGCGGGCAACGTCACCGCCGACGAGGAATTCCACAGCGCCACGCCGGCCGGCCACGGCGATGGCTCGGCGATCGACGCCGCGGGCTATCTGTGGAACTGCCGCTTTGCCGGCAACCGCATCGTGCGCTTCGCGCCCGACGGCAGCATCGATGCCGAGATCATGCTGCCGGTCGCCAACCCGACGTCCTGCGCCTTCGGCGGCGCCGACTTGCGCACCCTGTTCGTCACCTCCGGCCGCGCCCAGCTCACCGGCCCGGGCGAGGGTGCACTGGTGATTCTGCGTACGGCGGTTCCCGGGCTGCCGGCGACACGTTTCGGATAACCCCTGTTGCGGGCCAGGGAATTTCCGGCAAGGATGCAGCTATTATAAGACTTGCCTGAACCACAAGGCCGCAAAGGCCGTCCGGAGGGAAATTCCAATGCTACGCCGCGCCATCCTGGCCGCAGCGCTCGCTTTTGCGCCGCCGGCCTTCGCCGCGAACACCGATGTCGGCACCCCGCGCGAGGAGACGCTCATCGTCGAGCATCTCAACGGGCGCATCGGCAACCCGACCCAGATGAACCCCTACCAGGAGGGGTTGCAGATGGGCCAGGGGCTGCGGCAGCTCGCCTTCTCCCAGCTCTGGGACATCGACACCTCCACCGGCAAGCAGTTCCCGGCGCTGGCCAGCACCATGCCGCAGCCGCTGAACGCGGACTTCACCAAATTCCGTTTCGGCATCCGCCAGGGCATGGCCTGGTCCGACGGCCAGCCCTTCACCGCGGATGACGTGGTGTTCACCGCCAACATGCTCCTGGAGAACCAGAAGGTTCCCTACGGCGCCTATTTCCGCACCGTCATCAAATCCGCCACCAAGGTGGACGACTTCACCGTCGAGGTGGAAACGGTGAAGCCCTATCCGCGCCTGACCGAGGCGCTGGGTGCGGTGATCGTGCAGTCCGGCTTCTGGGTGATGCCCAAGCATGTCTGGAAGGACATCGATCCCGTTACCTCGCAGAACTTCCCGCCCGTGACCATCGGCGCCTACAAATACAAGGCGCATGACCCGAACGGGTTCTGGGTGCTGTGGGAACGCCGCGCCGACTGGCAGAAGACCGATGCCTCCATCCTGCAGGGCGAGCCGAAGCCCAAGTTCATCCTGTTCCGCGCCTTCGGCCCCGACGAGAAGCGCGTGATCGCCATGGTGCAGAACGACGTCGACATCCTGACCGACGTCACCCCCGAAAGCTGGGACCTGATCCGGGAGAAGAACAAGAAGGCAGCCGTGTGGATGCCGCAATTCCCCTGGGCCAACATGAACGACCCGTGCCAGCGCGGCATCGCCTTCAACACCACCGTGGCACCCTACGACAAGGCGGAGGTGCGCTGGGCGCTGGCGCTGGCCACCAATGTCGAGGCCGTCAGCATGTCCACCTTCTCGGGCATGCTGCGCTTCTCGCCCATCCATATCCCGCCGATCCAGGTGTTGATGGAGAACTACCACAAGCCGATGGTGCCCTGGCTGACGGCGTTCAGGCTGCCCGACGGCTACGCGCCGTTCGACCCCGACGTGGCGCTGCGCATGGCCGCCAGGCTGCGCGCCGATGGCGTGGCCAACATTCCGACCGACCCGGCGGCGATCCGCGACCTGTTCGGCGTGGGCTGGTGGAAGTTCGACCCGGCCGAGGCGACGAAGCTGCTCAACGCCGCGGGCTTCAAGAAGGTCGGCAACCGCTGGATGCTGCCCGACGGCCAGCCGTGGAAGATGACCATGAATGCGCCGGCGGATTTCGAGGTGCAGTCCGGCAGGCTCGCCTTCGCGGTGGCCAACGAGTGGCGCAAGTTCGGCATCGACGTCTCGGTGCAGCAGATGCAGGGCGGCGCATTCGTGTCCTCCAACTCGACCGGCACGTTCTCGGTCGGCTCCTACTGGCCGTCCTGCGCGATCGGGCCGAACATCTTCCCGCGCATGGAATACTGGCACGCGCGCAACATCCGCCCGTCCGGCACGCCCTCGGCGGTGAACCGCGAGCGCTACGACAACCCGGCGCTGTCCGCGGTGCTCGACAAGCTGTCGCTGATCACCTCGGACGACCCGAAGAACGTCGAGTACGGCCGCGAGCTGATGCAGGAATTCGTGAAGGGCATGCCCTTCATCCACATGGTGGGTACGTCCAAGTTCGTGCCCGTCAACAACACCTACTGGACCAACTACCCGTCGGACAAGAACTACTACGAGGGGCCGTGGTGGTGGTGGTCGAACTTCAAATACATCATTCCTCACTTCAAGCCGACAGGCGTAAACTAAGGAAGCATGTTCTTTTTCTGAAGAAAAAGAACCAAAAAGACTTCTGTCCGTTTCGCGGTGGCACCGGCGAGGCTCCACACCAAACGGATAGAAGTTTTTTGGTTCTTTTTTTCAAAAAAGAACCGCTTCCCTTTCTTACTCAAGGGAACCCGAAACGATGTTCAACGGCCTAGGCCTCCATCTTGGCAATCTCTCCCGCCTTTCGAACGCCAAGAGCCGTTCGATCTCGCCCGAGAACTTCACCGGCGAGGTCGGGAAGGGCGGCATGGCCACCGAGGGCACCGGCGCCAAGCCGGCCACCGGGCTTGGCCAGGGCTGGAAGGTCTCGCCCTCCGTCTGGATCGAGCCGGGGGAGACGTTCACGCTCGCCGACATCGCGGGGCCGGGTGCGATCCAGCAGATCTGGATGACGCTGAAGGCCAACATGTGGCGCCACGTGATCCTGCGCATCTACTGGGACGACCAGGAACAGCCGTCCGTCGAATGCCCGGCGGGGGATTTCTTCGCAGTGGGGTGGGAGAAGTTCGCGCAGGTGACGTCGCTGCCGGTGTGCGTGAATCCGGGGCGGGGGTTCAACTGCTACTGGGAAATGCCGTTCCGCAAGCGTGCGCGTCTCACGCTCTCCAATATCGGCGACGGGCAGATCACCTGCTACTACCAGATCAACTACACGCTGACCGAGGTGCCGGAGGACTGCGCCTATTTCCACGCCCAGTTCCGCCGCACCAATCCGCTGCCATTCAAGCAGGACTACACGATCCTGGAGGGCGTGAAGGGCAAGGGCCATTTCGTCGGCACCTACATGGCCTGGGGGGTGAACAACACCGGCTGGTGGGGCGAGGGCGAGATCAAGTTCTTCATGGATGGGGACAAGCAGTTCCCCACCATCTGCGGCACCGGCACCGAGGATTATTTCTGCGGCGCCTATGATTTCGACATCGGCGCGCAGGAGCCGGAATTCCCACGCCAGTATACCGAGTTCACGACGCCCTATGCCGGCCTGCCGCAGGTGATCCGGCCGGACGGCGCCTACCGCTCGCAGACCCGGTTCGGGATGTACCGCTGGCACATCATGGACCCGATCCGCTTCGAGCAGGATTTGCGGGTGACGATCCAGGCCATCGGCTGGCGCAAGGACCGGCGGTATCTGCCGCTGCAGGACGACATCGCCTCGGTCGCCTACTGGTACCAGACGCTGCCGACGGCGCCGTTCCCGGCGCTGCCGGATCGGGACTATCTCGAAGTGATCTGATGCAGCTTGCGGCCTTCCTGGCGGGGCGCCTGGTTTCGTACGTGCTCGTCGTGCTCTCGGGCATGACGATCATCTTCTTCGTGCCCCGCTTCCTGCCGACCGACCCGGTGGAGACGCTGCTGGCCCGCATGCTGGCCAACAGCGACGCCATGGGGGCGGAGGCGGTGGACGCGATGCGCCGATCCCTGTCGGACGCGTTCGGCCTGGCCGGATCGCTGCCCGAGCAGTACGGGCGCTTCATGGCGCGCGTCCTCTACAGCGGCGATTTCGGCCCCTCGCTGTCGATGTTCCCGACCTCGGTGAACCAGCTGGTGCACGAGGCGCTGCCCTGGACGGTGGGCCTGCTCGGCGTCTCCACCCTGCTCGCCTGGGGGCTCGGCAATTTCATTGGCCTGCTGGCCGGGTTCTGGCCCAACCGCCGCCTGTCGCGCGGGCTGGAGGCGGTGGCGATCGTGCTCTACCCGATCCCGTACTACATCTTCTCGCTGCTGCTGATCATCCTGTTCTGCTACGTCTGGCCCAGCTTCCCGCTCACCACCTCGGTGCGCGGGCAGGCCTTCACCTGGGCCTGGGCCGGCAGCGTGCTCTACAACTCCTTCCTGCCGGGCCTGTCGCTGGTGGTCGGCCATGTCGGCTGGTGGCTGATCAGCATGAAGGCCCTGTCCTCCTCGATCGCCGAGGAGGAATACGTGCAGTACGCCAAGCTGCGCGGCGTGTCGGATCGCCGGTTGCTGGTGCACTACGTGGCGCGCAACGCGCTGCTGCCGCAGATGACCTTCCTGGCCCTGCAACTCGGCCTGATCTTCTCGGGCGCGATCATCACCGAGGTGCTGTTCTCCTACCCGGGTCTCGGCACGCTGATCTACACGGCGGTCGTGCAGGGCGACTACAACCTGATGATGGGCACGATCAGCCTGTCGATCCTCGCGGTGGCGACGGCGACGCTGGTGGTGGACCTGGCCTATCCGCTGCTCGATCCGCGGGTGCGGCTGAAATGACCCGCCTCCATCTCGGCCTCGCCCTCCTCACCCTCTTCCTCCTCCTCGGCGTCGCCATCCCCCCCTTCGCGCCGGACGATCCCACCGTCTGGCAGCAATTCCGCCCCAACCTGCGCCCTTCCGGCGCGCACTGGCTCGGCACCACCAACCTGGGCCAGGACACGTTCTGGCTGCTCACCTGGGCGCTGCGGAACTCGCTGATCCTCGGCGTGCTGGTTGCCGCCGCCGCCACCGCCATCGGCGTCACCGCCGGGCTTTTCGCCGGCTTCATGGGCGGCATCGCCGACCGCGTTCTGGCCTTCCTGATGGACGTGTTCATCGCCATCCCCAGCCTGCCTATCCTGATCCTGTTCGCCTCCATCCTGAAGGGCGACGCCTCGCTCTACGTGATCGCGCTGGTGCTGATCGTGTTCAACTGGCCCTTCCCGGCCCGCCAGGTGCGCGCGGTGGCGATCGGCATGCGCGAACGCGAGTTCATCCACGTCGCCCGCTTCTCCGGCGAATCGCTGCCGCGCATCGTGCTGCACCAGATCTTCCCCTATCTGCGCGCCTGGTCGCTGGGGAATTTCGTCAACACCGTGCTGGTCGCCATCGCCGCCGAAAGTGCCGTCGCCGTGATCGGCCTCTCAAGCGCCGAGCAGCCCTCGCTGGGGACGATGATCTACTGGGCGCTCCAGCACCAGGCGCTGCTCGGTGGCCGCTGGCTGTGGATCGGCACGCCGGTCGCCGCGATCGTGCTGATGTTCATCGGCCTGTTCCTCACCTCCACCGGCATAACCCGCTCGGCCGCCGCGGAGCGGGGGCGCTGATGGGCGCGCCGCTGATCCGGCTCGTGGATGCCCATGCCGGCTACCGCGCCGGTCCGCTTCGGACCGAGGCTGTCCACGGCATCACGCTGGACATCAACGACGACGAGATACTCGGCATCGCCGGCGAATCCGGCTGCGGCAAGTCCACCCTGGTCAAGCTGATCTACGGCCAGTACGGCGCCCATGCCGGCGGCGCGCTGCATCTGTTCGCCGGCAGCGTCACGGCCACGATCGACGGCGCGCCCGTCCCCGGCGACCGCCTGCATGCGCATTGGTGGGATTTCGTCTCCTACATCCCGCAGGGCTCGATGAGCGTGCTGAACCCGGTGCTGCGCATCGGCGACCAGGCACTCGACGCCATCCCGCAGCGCCACCGTGCCCGCGGCGCCGCCGGGCTGAAGCGCGAACTCGCCGCCTTCGTCGGACAGATCGGCCTCGACCCCGACGTGCTGCGCGCCTATCCCCACCAGCTCAGCGGCGGCATGCGCCAGCGCGTGCTCGTCGCCATGGCCGCCTTCCTCAACCCGCGCGTGATCCTTGCCGACGAGCCGACCACCGCGCTCGACGTCATCATGCAGAAGCGCATCCTGCTGCTTGTGCACGAGCTGCAACGCCGGATGCGCAACGCCCTGGTCATCGTCTCCCACGACCTCGGCGTGCACTACCAGCTGACCCATCGCATCGCCATCGCCTACGCCGCCGAGCTGGTGGAGGTCGGCCCCACCGCCGAGGTCTTGGCCGCCCCACTGCACCCCTACACCACCGCCCTGGTCCAGGCCCTGCCCCGCATCGGCGACGCCGGACGGCGTGAGGGGCTGGAGGGTCGGCCTCCCGCCCTGACCGATCCGCCCTCCGGCTGCCGGTTTCATCCGCGCTGCCCGGAGGCGCGGGCGCAGTGCCGGGAGACGGCGCCGGTGCTGGAGCTCAAGGCGCCGGGGCGGTTCGTGGCCTGTCACTTCCGATAGCGCGCCGGTCCGGGTTAATCCGGCGTTTACGAATGGACCGTAGCTTCGGAATATACGAGACAAGAACTATACGCTATAATTGATTGTATAAAGTATACTATCGTATCATCTATCGGTTTGCCTTGCCTTGCAGCAGAAAATTGGCCAAGCAGGCTCCGACTGGATGGAAGTGCCGACCCATGAATATTCTTCCCGCCGTCATCCCCAACTCCAGCGACGTCTCCGGCTGGCTGATGCTGATCGACGCGGTCCAGCAGCTCTCCGGCGCCCGCACGCTGGAGGACGTCATCGCCATCGTCCGCCGGGCGGCGCGCCGGATAGCACAGGCCGATGGTGCCACCTTCGTTCTGCGCGACGACGACCGCTGCCACTACGTGGACGAGGACGCGATCGGTCCGCTGTGGAAGGGGCAGAAGTTTTCGATGAAGGCCTGCATCTCCGGCTGGGCCATGCTCAACCGGCGCACCGCCGAGGTGCCGGACATCTATCTCGACCCGCGCATCCCGCACGACGCCTATCGCCCCACCTTCGTCCGCAGCCTCATCATGGTGCCGGTGCGCGTGAACGATCCGCTGGCGGCGATCGGCATCTACTGGGCGAGCGAGCGCAGCTTCATCCGCGAGGAGGTGGAGCGACTGGAGAGCCTGGCCCGCGCCACTGCCACGGCGATCGCAAACGTCACACTGCAGGCCTCGCTGAGCGGGGCCGCCGCCTCGGCGCTGGCGCAGGCGGCGGAGATCCAGGGCCTGCTGGGGAAGGTGCGCGACGACGCGGCCGAGCGGCTGCACATCGAGGAGCAGCTGCACCGCGCCCAGAGGATGGAGGCGATCGGCAATCTCACCGGCGGCCTTGCGCATGATTTCAACAACCTGTTGAGCGTCATCGTCGGCAACCTGGAATACCTGCTCGACCAGCCCGGCATCGGCACCGAGGCGCGGGAGCTGGCTGGCCGATCGCTCGAGGCGGCGGTACTGGGCGCGGACCTGACGCGCAGCCTGCTTGCCTTCGCGCGGCGACGGCCGCAGCAGGCGCAGCGGATCGATGTGAACGCGGTGATCGGTCCGCTCATGCAGATGCTGCGCCGCACGATCGGCGCCGCGATCGAGCCGGAGCTGCGCCTGGACCCTGCTCCCTGGCCGGTGGCTGCCGATCCGGCGCTGCTCGAATCGGCGATCGCCAACCTCGCCAACAATGCGCGCGACGCGATGCCGCGCGGCGGGCGCATCACCGTCACCACGCGCAACGTGGTGCTGGCGGCGGACGACCGTCCCGGCACCGCCCCCGGCGACTATGTGGCGATCGAGTTCGCCGATACCGGCACCGGCATGGTGCCCGAGGTGCAGAAGCGCATCTTCGAGCCGTTCTTCACCACCAAGCCGGAAGGCGAGGGCAGCGGGCTGGGTCTCGCCATGGTGTTCGGCTTCGTCCGCCAGTCGGGCGGATCGGTATGGGCGGAGAGCGCGCCCGGGCAGGGCACGGTCTTCCATCTGCTGCTGCCGCGTGACCGCAGTGCGACGGCCCCGGCCGGGAAGCCGGCAGGGCGTGCAGTGCCGGGTGGCGGCGAGACGGTGCTGGTGGTGGAGGACAATGACGGCATCCGCACCGCGGTCGCGCGGCAGCTCCGTGCCGCCGGCTACCAGGTGCTCGAGGCGTCCGATGCCGCGGCGGCGCAGGCGCATCTCGCCAGCGGAACGGTGCGGCTGCTGTTCACCGACATCGTGCTGCGCGGCGGCACCGGCGGCGTCGAGCTGGCGCGGCAGGCGAGGCGAAACTGCCCTGGGTTGCGGCTGCTCTTCACCTCCGGCTTCCCCGACACGAAGGGCGGGGAGGAGGCCGTGGCCCTGTCCGCGGTGGGCGTACTGGGCAAGCCGTACCGCAAGGCCGAGCTGCTGCGGGTCGTGCGCGCGGCGCTCGACGCCCCGAACGGCGCGTGACGCGCCATCCCCCCGTCTTGCCGCCCCGGATGAGTTGGGCTAGTCACCGGGCGCCAAGGGCCGGAGCCCCGGCGGGCGCCGTTCCCATGAGGAAACGGCCGTTCCCTCCATCCGTATTCCCCGGCCGCGGACAAGGACCCAACCTGATGGCTCGCAGCAAGATCGCCCTCATCGGCGCCGGCAACATCGGCGGCACGCTCGCCCATCTGATCGGGCTCAAGGAGCTGGGCGACGTCGTGCTGTTCGACGTCTTCGGCGGCGTCGCCGCCGGCAAGGCGCTCGACCTGATGCAGTCCGGCCCGGTCGACGGGTTCGACAGCATGATGACCGGCGGCTCCGACTATGCCGCCATTGCCGGGTCGGACGTGGTGATCGTCACCGCCGGCTTCCCGCGCATGCCGGGCATGGGCCGCGACGACCTGCTGACCAAGAATGCCGGCGTGATCGCCCAGGTCGCCGAGGGCATCAAGACGCATTGCCCGGACGCCTTCGTCATCGTCATCACCAACCCGCTCGACGTGATGGTGTGGGTGATGCAGCAGAAATCGGGCCTGCCGGCCAACAAGGTGATCGGCATGGCCGGCGTCCTCGACAGCAGCCGCTTCCGCCTGTTCCTGGCCCATGAGTTCAACGTCTCGGTCGAGGACGTGACCGCCTTCGTGCTGGGCGGCCATGGCGACACGATGGTCCCGCTGACCCGCTACTCCACCGTGGCCGGCATCCCGGTGCCCGACCTGGTGAAGATGGGCTGGACCACGCAGGAGAAGATCGACGCGATCGTGACCCGCACCGCCAATGGCGGTGGCGAGATCGTCAAGCTGCTGGAGCGCGGCAGCGCCTTCTACGCGCCGGCGGCCAGCGCGGTGGCGATGGCGGAGAGCTACCTGAAGGACAAGCGCCGCGTGCTGCCCTGTGCGGCGCTGCTCAACGGCGAGTACGGGGTGAAGGACCTCTATGTCGGCGTGCCGGTCGTGATCGGCAGGAACGGCATCGAGAAGATCGTGGAGATCGAGCTCGACGCGGCCGAGCAGGCCGCCTTCGACAAGTCCTGCGGCGCGGTCCGCGGCCTGATCGAGGATTTCAAGAAGCTGGGGGTCTGATCCCATGAACATCCACGAGTACCAGGCGAAGGAACTGCTGAAGAAATACGGCGTCGCGGTGCTCGAAGGTCACGTGGCCTGGACGCCGGACGAAGCCGAGGCGGCGGCGAGGAAGCTGCCCGGCCCGGTCTATGTGGTGAAATCGCAGATCCATGCCGGCGGACGCGGCGCCGGCCGCTTCGCCGACGACCCCAACGGCAAGGGCGGGGTGCGGATCGCGAAATCCATCCCCGACGTGCGGGCGGCGGCCGAGGCGATGATCGGCCACACGCTGGTCACCAAGCAGACCGGCGCCGGCGGGCGGCGGGTGAACCGGGTCTATGTCGAGGCGGGCTGCGACATCGCCCGCGAGCTGTATCTCTCCCTGCTGATCGACCGCGCCACCTCGCGGGTGACGATCATGGCCTCCACCGAGGGCGGCATGGAGATCGAGGAGGTGGCCGAGCACCATCCGGAAAAGATCCTTCGGGTGGCGGTTGACCCGGCCGCCGGCATATGGGGCTTCCACTGCCGCAAGCTGGCCTTCGCGCTGGGGCTCACCGGCAAGCAGGTCTCGTCCTTCGCGAAGTTCCTGACCACCATGTACGAAGCCTTCCTGGCGCTGGACTGCGCCATCGTCGAGGTGAACCCGCTGGTGGTGACCGGCGCCGGCGACATCGTGGCCTTGGATGCCAAGATCAGCTTCGACGACAACGCGCTGTATCGCCACCCCGACATCGAGAAGCTGCGCGACGAGTCCGAGGAGGACCCGAAGGAGCTGGAGGCCGCCAAGTACAGCCTCAACTACGTGGCGCTCGACGGCCAGATCGGCTGCATGGTGAACGGTGCGGGCCTGGCCATGGCGACGATGGACATCATCAAGCTCTACGGCTCCTCGCCGGCCAACTTCCTCGACGTCGGCGGCGGCGCCACCAAGGAGCGGGTGACGGCGGCGTTCAAGATCATCCTGTCGGACCCGAACGTCGAAGGCATCCTGGTCAACATCTTCGGCGGCATCATGCGCTGCGACGTGATCGCGGAAGGCGTGGTGGCGGCGGCGCGCGAGGTCTCGCTGAGCGTGCCGCTGGTGGTGCGGCTGGAGGGCACCAATGTCGCCCTCGGCAAGGAGATCATGGCCAAGTCCGGCCTGCCGATCATTTCCGCCGACAACCTTGCCGATGCCGCCGAGAAGGTGGTCAAGGCCGTGAAGGAAGCCGCCTGATGGCCGTTCTCGTCGATGCGAACACCACGGTGATCTGCCAGGGTTTCACGGGTGCGCAGGGCACTTTCCATTCCGAGCAGGCAATCGCCTACGGCACGAAGATGGTGGGCGGCGTGACCCCCGGGAAGGGCGGTTCCACCCATCTCGGCCTGCCGGTGTGGGACACGGTGGCGCAGGCGGTGGCGGCCGGCCCGGTGAGCGCCAGCGCGATCTACGTGCCGCCGGCCTTCGCGGCGGATGCGATCCTGGAGGCGATCGAAAGCGAGATCGCCCTGATCGTCTGCATCACCGAGGGCATCCCGGTGCTCGACATGGTGAAGGTGAAGCGGGCGCTGTCGGGCAGCCGCTCGCGCCTGATCGGGCCGAACTGCCCGGGGGTGATCACGCCGGACGCCTGCAAGATCGGCATCATGCCCGGCCACATCCACCGCCGCGGCAAGGTCGGCATCGTCTCGCGCTCGGGCACGCTGACCTACGAGGCGGTGGCGCAGACCACGGCCGCCGGGCTCGGCCAGTCCTCCTGCGTGGGGATCGGCGGCGATCCGGTGAAAGGGACCGACTTCATTGAAGTCCTGGAAATGTTTCTCGCCGACCCTGAGACCGAGGCGGTGATCATGATCGGGGAGATCGGCGGGCAGAGCGAGATCGACGCGGCCGAGTTCATCGCGGCCAACAAGGTGAAGAAGCCGACGGTGGGCTTCATTGCCGGCGCCACCGCCCCCCCGGGCCGGCGCATGGGCCATGCGGGTGCCGTGATCAGCGGCGGCAAGGACACGGCGGCGGCGAAGTTCGAGGCGATGCGCAAGGCCGGCATCCACGTCGCCGAAAGCCCGGCGGCGCTCGGCAGCACCATGGTCAAGGCGCTTCGGGGCTGACCTTCGGGAGGAGCAGCGGCCGACGGCGCCGCTGCACGAAACCGTCGCTTGCCCTATGCGGCGGAAGCAATCCACTTAACGCCCCGCGGGCCAACGCCTGCGGGGTGCGCGACCTATATGACGCAGACGGCGGGCCGCCTTTTGCCCCGCCAGCAGACGAGGGGTGAGCCATGGCCGGCGTCGACGTTCTCGCAACCGCCTTCAGCGGAGCCAATGCGGCCTTCATCGCGGAGATGTATGCCCGCTGGGTGGAGAACCCGGCGAGCGTTGACGAGAGCTTCGCCGAGCTGTTCGCCTCCCTCAACGACGACGCCCGCGCCGTGCTGACCGACAGCATGGGCGCCTCCTGGGCGCCGCGTGAGCCGGTGGTGGCACCCGAAGCCGTGCCCGCCGCCACGCTGCCGCCAGCCGAGCGCCGCCGTGCCCCGCCGGCGCCGCTGCCGCCCAGCGGCGACGCCGTCCGCGCCGCCACCAAGGATTCGCTCCGCGCGCTGATGATGATCCGCACCTACCGCGTGCGCGGCCATCTCGAAGCCCAACTCGACCCGCTCGGCCTTCAGGTGCAGCTTCCCCATGCCGAGCTCGATCCCGCCACCTACGGCTTCGGCCCGGCCGACATGGACCGGCCGATCTTCATCGACAACGTGCTCGGCCTGGAAACCGCCACCCCGCGCCAGATCCTGCACGTGCTGCGGGAGACCTATTGCGGCCCGATCGGCGTCGAGTTCATGCATATCCAGGACCCCGACCAGAAGGCCTGGATCCAGCGCCGCATGGAAGGCGCGCCCTGGCGCAGCGCCTTCGGCCGCCCGGCCAAGAAGACCATCCTGCAGCAGCTGACCGAGGCCGAGGGGCTGGAAACCTTCTGCCAGAAGCGCTTCGTCGGCACCAAGCGGTTCGGGCTGGAGGGCGGCGAGGTCACCATCCCCGCTTTGCACGCCATCATCGAGACGGCGGCCAAGGCCGGCGTGCGCGAGATCGCCATCGGCATGCCGCATCGCGGCCGCCTCAACACGCTCGTGAACATCGTCAAGAAGCCCTACACCGCCTTGTTCAGCGAATTCGGCGGCGCCAGCTTCAAGCCCGACGACGTGCAGGGCTCGGGCGACGTGAAATACCATCTCGGCACCTCCACCGACATCGAGATGGCCGGCCACATGGTCCATCTCTCGCTCCAGCCCAACCCGTCGCACCTGGAGGCCGTCGATCCGGTGGTGGCGGGCAAGGTGCGGGCACGGCAGGACATGGCCGGCGACACCAAGGCGCGGCGCTCGGTGATGGGCATCCTGATGCACGGCGACGCCGCCTTCGCCGGCCAGGGCCTCGTGTATGAGACGCTGGCGATGAGCCAGCTGATCGGCTACCGCACCGGCGGGACCGTGCATGTGGTGGTGAACAACCAGATCGGCTTCACCACCGTCCCCGCCCATGCCTATTCGGGCATGTACTGCACCGACGTCGCCAAGTCCGTGCAGTCGCCGATCCTGCACGTGAACGGCGACAACCCCGAGGCGGTGGTGTGGGCGGCGCAGATGGCCGCCGAGTTCCGCATGGAGTTCGGCACCGACGTGGTGCTGGACATCGTCTGCTACCGCCGCCACGGCCACAACGAGACCGACGAGCCGGCCTTCACCCAGCCGATCATGTACCGCGCCATCAAGGACATGAAGACCACGCGCACCCTGTACGCCGAGCGCCTCGTCGCCGAGGGCACGCTGAGCGCCGAGGACGCGCAGGGCATGTGGGACGGCTTCGCCGAGAGGCTGGAGCAGTCCTACCAGGCGGCCCAGGCCTACAAGCCGAACAAGGCCGACTGGCTGGAAGGCCACTGGGCCGGCTTCACCGTCCCCGGCGCCGACAGCGAGGGCAGCGAGGGCGACACCTCGGCGCCGCTCGACCAGCTCAAGCGCGTCGGCATGGCGATCTCCCGCGCGCCTGCCGGTTTCGACGTCAATTCGAAGATCCTCCGCCAGCTCGAAGCCAAGCGGGCGATGATCGAGACCGGCGAGGGGCTGGACTGGGCCACCGGCGAGGCGCTGGCCTTCGGCTCCCTGCTGCTGGACGGCCACCGCGTGCGCCTCTCGGGCGAGGACGTGCAGCGCGGCACGTTCAGCCAGCGCCACGCCGTGCTGGTGGACCAGGCGAACCAGAACGAATACGTGCCGCTGAACAACATCGACACCGCGCAGTCCAAGATCGAGATCTACAACTCGCTGCTCTCGGAAGTGGGCGTGCTTGGCTTCGAATACGGCTACACTTTGGCCGACCCGCGCACGCTGGTGCTGTGGGAAGCCCAGTTCGGCGATTTCGCCAACGGCGCCCAGGTGATCATCGACCAGTTCCTGGCCAGCGGCGAAAGCAAGTGGCTGCGCATGTCCGGCCTGGTGATGCTGCTGCCGCACGGGCATGAGGGCCAGGGGCCGGAGCATTCCTCGGCGCGGCTGGAGCGCTACCTGCAGCTCTGCGCCGAGCGCAACATGATCGTCGGCAACCTGACCACGCCGGCCAACTACTTCCACGCGCTGCGCCGGCAGATGAAGCGCAACTTCCGCAAGCCGCTGGTGCTGATGACGCCGAAATCGCTGCTGCGCCACAAGCTCGCAGTGTCGAACCTGGCCGAGTTCACCCCCGGCAGCCGCTTCCTGCCGGTGCTCCCCGAGGCGGACGCGATCGCCGACGGGCCCGAGGTCAAGCGCGTCGTGCTGTGCACCGGCAAGGTCTACTACGACCTGCTGGCCGAGCGCCGCGCCCGCGAGATCAGGAACGTCGCCATCGTCCGCATCGAGCAACTCTACCCGTTCCCGGTGATCTCGCTGCCGAGGGAGCTGGCGAAATACCCGAACGCCCAGGTCGTGTGGTGCCAGGAGGAGCCGGAGAACATGGGCGCCTGGAGCTTCGTGGACCGGCGCATCGAGAAGGTGCTGGGCGGGATCGAGGTGCGGGCCAAGCGCCCCGCCTATGTTGGCCGCCCCGAGGCCGCGAGCCCCGCCACCGGGCTGGCCAAGACCCACGCCGCCGAGCAGGCCGCCCTGGTCGCCGCGGCCCTGTCGCTGGACTGACCTTCCTTCTCCCCTCCCACAAGGGGAGGAGGAAGTGAGTTCTACGCCACCCAAATCGGAGCGTTTTCGCCAATGACCATCGAGATCAAGGTGCCCGGCCTGGGCGAGAGCGTCACCTCGGCCACGGTGGCCAAATGGCTCAAGCAGGCCGGCGACGCCGTGGCCGCCGACGAGCCGCTGGTGGAGCTGGAGACCGACAAGGTGACGGTGGAGGTGCCGGCCCCTGCCGCCGGCCGCCTGGCCGAGATCGTCGCCGCGGAGGGCGCCGAGGTCTCGGTCGGGGCCGTGCTGGGCGTGGTGGCCGAGGGTGGCGCCGCAGCGCCGAAGCCGGCGGCGCCGGCCGCCAACCCGTCCGCTGGGGTGAACCCGCCGCCGCCGCCGAGCGGTCCGGTCGCCCGTCCCGCCACGCCGCCCGCCGATGTCGCCGCCCACGCCCCCTTGCCCGCCGCCGCCAAGCTGATCGAGGAAAGCGGCATCACCGCGCAGCAGATGGGCGCCGGCTCCGGCAAGGACGGCCGCATCACCAAGGGCGACGTGCTGGAATTCCTGGCGCGCCCCGCCGCGGTGCCGGCGGCCCCGGCCCCCGCGCCGAAAGCCCCCCGCGCCCTTGAAGCCGGCGAGGAGCGGGTGAAGATGACCCGCCTGCGCCGCACCATCGCCACCCGCCTGAAGGAAGCGCAGAACACCGCCGCCATGCTGACCACCTTCAACGAGGTGGACATGTCGGCGGTGATGGGGCTCCGCAACGAGTACAAGGACGCGTTCGAGAAGAAGCACGGCGGCGTCCGCCTCGGCTTCATGTCCTTCTTCGTCCGTGCCTGCGTCGCCGCACTGAAGGAATTTCCCGCCGTCAACGCCGAGATCGACGGCGACGAGATCGTCTACAAGCATTTCGTCCATATGGGCATCGCCGTCGGCGGCCCCTCCGGCCTCGTGGTCCCCGTGGTGCGCAATGCCGACCAGATGGATTTCGCCCAGATCGAGAAGACCATCTCCGACCTCGGCCGCCGCGTCCGCGACGGCCAGCTCAAGCTCGACGAGCTGACCGGCGGCACGTTCAGCATCACCAACGGCGGCGTCTACGGCAGCCTGATGTCCACCCCGATCCTGAACCCGCCCCAGTCCGGCATCCTGGGAATGCACAAGATCCAGGACCGCCCGATGGCCATCGCCGGCAAGGTCGAGATCCGGCCGATGATGTATCTGGCGCTGAGCTACGATCACCGCATCGTCGACGGCAA
>JBGAIK010000384.1:0-2247 GCA_044225615.1 Acetobacteraceae bacterium
CAGCATCACGCCGCGCTTCACCGCCGCGATCAGGTCGGGGACGTTGCCATGGCAGGGGTTGAAGTCGCTGTAGGTGTCGGTGATGCCGATGATCGGCCGGTCCAGCGCGTCGTCGCCATAGCCCATGGCCTTGATGAAGGCACGCCGCAGGAACAGCGAGAATCCGGCATCGCCATAGGTGGCGAGCCCCTTGCGCAGACCGGTGGCCATGTGCGGCGCTCCTCCGTCGTTCCTGCCCGGAAGGCTACAGCACCGTGAAGAACCGCAACAGCACCCCGGCCGGATGGCGTTGCGCCGTGCCCAGGAAGATGTGCCGCGTCAGCCAGTGGTGCGGCCCCGCCGGCGCCTCGAACACCGGCGTGGTGCGGAAATAGACCAGCGCCGGGTCCACCGCCTCGCCGGCATCGAGCTTCGCCTGCACCTCCGCCGTGGTGTGGCGCAGGCCGCGGTTGACCACCCCGATCAGCGTGCCGTCGCTGGCCTCGATCGTGTAGCGGGCGGTCAGGTCGGTCACCCCAAGCGGGCTCACGATCTGCCAGTCGGCGCCGCCGGGAATCACCCGGCCGGTCAGCCGCGGCCCCTCCACCACGCCGCCGGTGATCGGGATGATGCGCCGCAGCCCGGCCTGCACCAGCCCCGCCTCGATGCGCGGTGCCACGCCGACGCGGGCCTCGAAGGCGAATTCCAGTCCGGGCGGCTGCATGGCGGGGCTCCGTTGACAGGCCGGGTGCGGCCCGGGATGAACGATCCGCACATATTGGCACGGAGTGACGGATGAAGCTCGACGGACTGGCCGCCATCGTGACCGGCGGCGCCTCCGGCCTCGGCGCGGCGACCGCCGAGGCGCTGATCGCGGCCGGCGCGAAGGTCGCGCTCGCCGACGTCAACGCCGCCGCCGTGGCCGAGGCCGCCGCCCGCATGGGCGCCGCCGGCGTCGCCTGCGACGTCTCCGACCCCGACAGCGCCGAGCGCGCCTTCGCCGCCGCCCGCGCCGCCAACGGCCCCGCCCGCGTGCTGGTCAACTGCGCCGGCATCGGCACCGCCGGGCGCATCGTCGGCCGCGACGGCCCGCTCGCCCTCGCCGCCTACGACAAGGTGATCCGCGTCAACCTGGTCGGCACCTTCAACATGCTGCGCCTGGCCGCCGCCGAGATGAGCGTGCTCGACCCGCTGGACGACGGCGAGCGCGGCGTCATCATCAACACCGCCTCGGTGGCCGCCTTCGAGGGCCAGATCGGCCAGGCGGCCTATTCGGCATCGAAGGGCGGTGTGGTCGGCATGACCCTGCCGATCGCCCGCGATCTGGCCGGTCTCGGCATCCGCGTCTGCACCATCGCGCCCGGCCTGTTCCTGACCCCGATGATGATGGGCTTGTCGGCAGAGGCGCAGAAGAGCCTGGGTGCGCAGGTGCCGTTTCCCTCACGCCTGGGCGATCCCAAGGAATACGCCCAGCTCGCCATGCAGATCGTCGAGAACCGCATGCTGAACGGCGAGGTCATCCGGCTGGATGGCGCCATCCGCATGGCGCCGCGGTAGGGCGGCTGGCGCGCCTGCGATGCGTTGGCTGGAAATGACCGCCCTGGCGGCCGCCGTGGCCGCGCTGTCCGGCCCGGCGATGGCCGAGGCCCGCTGGCTCGACTGCAAATACACCGACACCCGTCGCGGCGTGACCAATCGATTCGCCATGATGTTCGACGACCTGCGCAACGTCGCCTATCTGCTCGAGGGCGGCCGGCTGATCGAGGGCAACCAGACCAGCATCACCTACCAGGCGCTGCGGACCCGCTTCCCGCCCTTCCTGCTCACCTACAACAGGAATGACGGGGCGTTGTCGGTCACGCCGCTGGAGGGGACGGCGGGCGGCATCCTGACCGGCGATTGCCGGCGCATCGCCCCGCCGCCCGGCGCGCCGAGCCCGTAGGCCTCTTTACGTGTAGAGGTCCTCGAAACGCTCGCAGCGCAGGTCGGCGATGCTGTTCTCGGTCGCCTGCTGGCCCGGCGTGGTCTGGCCGTTGCAAGTGAAGCGGATACGGAGCGACTTCACCTCCTTGTCGGGCATGCCGAAGATGTAGGCCATCGCCGGCACCTGGCAGCGGGTCGAGCTGTCGCCGCAGATGTCGCGCACCTGCTGGGTGACGTCGATCGTCCTGCCGGCGCCGCCGGAGCCCCAGGTCGCCTCGAGGACCTGGATGGTGCGCGGAACCAGCGGTTGCTGGCCGACGCAGGCCATCCTGACCTTGAGGCCCT
>JBGAIK010000081.1:0-17572 GCA_044225615.1 Acetobacteraceae bacterium
GCGCGGGAGGCGGGCGACCACGAGGCGCTGGGCGCGGCCCGGCGCCACGGCGTGCGGCTGCACCGCCAGGCACTGCCGTTGCGGGCGCTGCTGCGCAGCCTGCTGTCCGACCGCCCCGACTGGTTCACCGACGAGGCGGCGGAGGATTGCGAGCGCGTGGCGCAGCGGGTGGACAGCGTGGTGGCCGACCTGATGGCCCTGCAGGAGCGCGCCCACGCCTTGCAGGACGAGTTCGCCTCGCGCCAGGCGGAATTGGTGAACAAGCGGCTGATGCTGCTGTCGGTCTTCTCGGCGGTGCTGCTGCCGCCGACGCTGATCAGCGGCATCTTCGGCATGAACGTGGACGGGCTGCCGCTGAAGGATGCCAGCCCCTACGGCTTCGTGCTGACACTGGCGATCATGGCGGTGGCGATCCTGGTCCTGCTGATGGTGCTCAGGAAGATGAAGCTGATGTAGCCGCGTCGAGCTTCAGCACCTCGCCGGCGAGATAGAGGCTGCCGCAGATCAGCACGCGGGAAGGACGGTCGCGCGGAAGCTGGGCCAGGGCCTCGCGCACGGTGGGGCCGGGGCGGGCGACGCCCCCGGAAGCGGCCACGATCGCCGCCACCGGCAGGGCGAGATGCTGGCCGGGCTCGGCGATGGCCCACAGCGTTGCGGCATGCGGGAGCAGCGGGCGCAGGAACTCGGCCGAATCCTTGGCCTGCTTCATGCCGACGATCAGGTGCAGCGGGCGGTCGGACCAGGATTGGGCGTGCTCGGCCAGCACCAGGCCGGCGCCGGGGTTGTGGCCGCCATCGAGCCAGAGTTCCCAGTCGGGCGGGAGCAGCCGGGCGAGCTGGCCGGAGAGGCGCTGCATGCGGGCTGGCCACTCGGCGCTGGCAACGCCGCGGGCAATGGCGGCGTCGGGGACCGGCAGGCCAGAGGCGCGCATGGCGGCCACCGCGATACCGGCATTGTCGGTCTGGTGCGGGCCGAGCAGCGATGGCGGCGGCAGGGCGAGCGGACCGGCGGCGTCGCGGTAGTCCAGGCCGCGCGACGTCCGCGCGACGCGCCAGTCGCGGTCGCGCGCCAGCAGCCGCGTGCCGGCCGCGGCCGCATGGGCATCGAGCGTCGCCAGCACCTCCGCCGGTTGGGCGCCGGTGACCACCGGCACGCCGGGCTTCATGATGCCCGCCTTCTCGCGCGCGATCAGTTCCAGCGTGTCGCCGAGCATCTCGCGATGGTCCATGGAGATCGAGGCGATGGCGCAGGCGGCCGGGCGGTCCACCACGTTGGTGGCGTCGGCGCGGCCGCCGAGGCCCACCTCCAGCACGCAGAGATCGGCCGGCTCCTCGGCGAACAGCACGAAGGAGGCGGCCATCAGCACCTCGAACACCGTGATCGGCTGGCCGGCGTTCAGCCGCTCCACCTCGGCCAGCGTGGCGGCAAGACGGTCGTCGGTGACGAGGTGGCCGGCGAGGCGGATGCGCTCGTTGAAGCGGACCAGATGCGGGCTGGTGTAGACGTGGACGCGCAGCCCGGCGGCCTCGCCCATGGCGCGCAGGAAGGCGCAGGTGCTGCCCTTGCCGTTGGTGCCGGCGACGTGCAGCACCGGCGGCAGGCGGCGCTCGGGATTGCCGAGGGCGGCGAGCAGGCGGTGCAGGCGGTCCAGGCTGAGGTCGATCAGCCGCGGATAGAGGCCGTGCAGGCGGTCGAGGATGGCTTCGGCCCGCCCCTGGCTCACGCCGCCTCCAGCTCCTTCACCCGCAGCAGGCCGATCAGGCGCGCCAGGACGGCCGGCAGCTCGTTGCGCTTGACCACCATGTCCAGGATGCCGTGGGCGAGCAGGTATTCGGCGCGCTGGAAGCCTTCGGGCAGCTTCTCGCGCACCGTCTGCTCGATCACGCGGGCGCCGGCGAAGCCGATCTCCGCGCCCGGCTCGGCGATCTGGATGTCGCCCAGCATGGTGAAGCTGGCGGTGACGCCGCCGGTGGTGGGGTCGGTCAGCACCACGATGTAGGGCAGGCCCTTCTCCTTCACCATGCGCGTGGCGATCACGGTGCGGGGCATCTGCATCAGGCTCACCGCGCCCTCCTGCATGCGCGCCCCGCCGGAGGCGGTGAAGACGATCAGCGGCGCGTCCTGCAGCACGGCGAGCTTCGCCGCGGCGACGATGCCCTCGCCCACCGCCGCACCCATCGAGCCGCCGATGAACTCGAAGGCCATGACCGCGACCACCGCCTTGTGGCCGCCGATCGTGCCGTGGGCGACGGCGATGGCGTCGTCGAGCTGGGTTCTTTCGCGGTGCTCCTTGAGCCGGTCGGGGTAGCGCTTGCTGTCGCGGAACTTGAGCGGATCGGCCGGAACCTTGGGCAGCTCGATGCGGGTGAGCTTGCCCTCGTCGAAGGTCCAGTTCAGGCGCTCGGTGACCGTGGCGCGCATGTGGTGGCCGCAATGGGTGCAGATCTTGCGCGTTTTCTCGAGTTCCGTGTGGAACATCATCTGCTGGCAGGACGGGCACTGGATCCACAGATTGTCGGGCACCTCGCGGCGGCCGAGCAAAGTGCGGATCTTGGGGCGGACGAATTCGGTGAGCCAGCTCATGAGGGGGGCCTCCTTAAGGCAGGCAAGGAAGTGGGTTCTTTTTTGAAAAAAAGAACCAAAAAACTTTTGTTCGTTTGGTGCGGTCTCGCCGCCGGAAGGCCAACGGATAAAAGTCTTTTTGCTTCTTTTTCTTCAGAAAAAGAAGGCCTTACTTCCTCACCGCCCGCACGCTTTCAGCCAGTTCCCGCACCATATCCAGCACCACCCTGACGCTGTCCTTCCCGGGGCGCCCCTTCTCGTCGAGCGTCTTGGCCATCGCGTCGATCAGCGACGAGGCGACCACCGCGCCGTCGGCGGCCTTCACCGCGGCGGCGGCCTGGGCCGGGGAGCGCACGCCGAAGCCGATCGCGATCGGCAGGTCGGTGAAGCGGCGGATCCGCGGGATGGCGTCGGCCAGCTCGGCCTCGCTCGCGGTGCGGGTGCCGGTGATGCCGGTGATCGAGACGTAGTAGATGAAGCCCGAGCTGCCATCGAGCACCTTGGGAAGGCGGGCCTCGTCGGTGGTGGGGGCGACGAGGCGGATGATGTCGAGGCCGCTCCTGCGCGCGTCGCCGGCGATGACGTCGGCCTCCTCGCTCGGCAGGTCGACGATGATCAGCCCGTCGGCGCCGGCGGCGGCGGCATCGGTGCAGAAGCGGGCCGGGCCGTAGGCGAGGATGGGGTTGAAGTAGCCCATCAGGACCAGCGGCGTGGTGTCGTCCTCGGTGCGGAAGTCGCGCACCATGGCGAGCGTATGGGCCATGGTGGCGCCGGCGTTGAGCGCGCGGCGACCGGCGAGCTGCACGGTGGGGCCATCGGCCATCGGGTCGGTGAAGGGGCAGCCGATCTCGATCAGGTCGGCGCCGGCGGCGGGCATGCCGCGCAGGATGGCCATGGAGGTGGCGGCGTCGGGGTCCCAGGCTTCGACGAAGGGCATGAGGGCGCCGCGGCCCTCCTTCTTCAGCGCGGCGAAACGGGCGGCGATACGGCCCATGCCCTTGTTATCGCCCGCGCTGCCGCTGCCGCTCATAGCTTGACCCCCAGCGCGTCGGCGACGGTGAAGATGTCCTTGTCGCCGCGTCCGCACAGGTTCATCACGATGATCTTGTCCTTGCCCATCTCGGGGGCGAGCTTCTTCACGTGGGCGAGCGCGTGGGCCGGCTCCAGCGCCGGGATGATGCCCTCGGTGCGGGTGCAGAGCTGGAAGGCGTCCAGCGCCTCGGTGTCGGTGGCGGCGACGTATTCGACCCGCTTGATCTCGTGCAGCCAGGAATGCTCGGGGCCGATGCCCGGGTAGTCGAGGCCGGCGCTGATCGAGTGCGCCTCCTGGATCTGGCCGTCCTCGTCCTGGAGCAGGTACGTGCGGTTGCCGTGCAGCACGCCGGGGCGGCCGCGCGAGAGGCTCGCGGCGTGCTGCTTCGTGTCGAGCCCGTGGCCGGCCGCCTCGACGCCGATCAGGCGCACCGAGGGGTCGTCGAGGAACGGGTGGAACAGGCCCATCGCGTTGCTGCCGCCGCCGATCGCGGCCACGCAGGCATCGGGCAGGCGGCCTCGGCCTCGTGCAACTGGGCCTTGGCCTCGTCGCCGATCACGCTCTGGAAGTCGCGCACCATCATCGGATAGGGGTGCGGGCCGGCGACGGTGCCGATGATGTAGAAAGTGTCGCGCACGTTGGCGACCCAGTCGCGCAGCGCCTCGTTCATCGCGTCCTTCAGCGTGGAGGCGCCCGAAGTCACCGGCACCACCTCGGCGCCGAGCAGCTTCATGCGGAACACGTTGGGCGCCTGGCGGGCCACGTCGGTCGCGCCCATGTAGACGGTGCAGGGCAGGCCGAAGAGGGCGGCGACGGTGGCGGTGGCCACGCCGTGCTGGCCGGCGCCGGTCTCGGCGATGATGCGGGTCTTGCCCATGCGCCTGGCCAGCAGGATCTGGCCCATGCACGAGTTGATCTTGTGCGCGCCGGTATGGTTCAGCTCGTCGCGCTTGAAATAGACGCGGGCGCCGCCGAGCACGTCGGTCAGCCGCTGGGCGAACCAGAGCGGGCTGGGGCGGCCGACATAGTTCTTCAGGTAGGCGTCGAGCTCGGGCTGGAACGCGGGATCGGCGCGGGCGGCGCGATAGGCCTGCTCCACCTCCAGGATCAGCGGCATCAGCGTCTCGGCGACGAAGCGCCCGCCGAATTCGCCGAAGCGGCCGCGCGCATCCGGGCCCGTACGTAGACTGTTGGCGACCATTCCCGCCCTCCTCGTGCGCCGCCGTCATAGCGGTGGCGGCGGCGGGGGTAAAGCAAGCCCCGGGCTCAGGACCGGCGCGGCGGGCTTGCGCCGATATCCCACCAGATGCCGGCCATCAGGCCGAGCCCCTCGCGGAACAGCGAGCCGAGCCCGTGCTCGTCCGGGCCGTGCTGGCCGCAGCCGCCGTAGGAGTGGGGAATCCACATCACCGGCGTGCCCAGGATGGACTTGAAGTATTCGGACGGGCCGGAGGCGCCGATGTTGGGAATGACGTTGGGCCGCCGGCCGCTGGTGGTCTCCATGGACGCGGCGACGAGCCGCACCCACGGATTGTCCGGATCGGTGCGGGAGGCGGGAAAGAAATCACGCTCGACCAGCGGCTCGATCGCCACCTCGGGCAGGCCGCTCGCATCGAGATGGGCGCGCAGCGACGGCACGATGTCCTGCGAGCGGATGTCCACCGTGTGGCGGACCTGGATGCGGGCGCGGGCGGTGCCGCCGACGGCGTTGACCGGCGCCTCGGGCTGGCCGCTGATCGAGGCGAGGACGATGGCGCTGGTCCAGACATAGATGCGCTCGGCGCGGGACAGGCCGGGCTCGCCCCAGCCCGGGTCGGGCACCGGGGCGCCGGGCAGGTCCTCCTGCTCGACCGCGGCGGCGGCCTGGCGCACGGCCGGCGGGATGCGGGCGGGCAGCCAGCCCGGGACCTTGATGCGGCCGTCCTGGGTCAAGATGGCGGCGATGGCATAGGCCAGGATCACGCCCGGGTCCTTCAGCAGCCCGCCCCAGTGGCCGGAATGGTGGCTGCCCTCGCGCAGGTTCACCACCAGGTCGAAGGCGACGCCGGCGCGGGTGCCGAGGGTGATGTCGGGCACCGAGAGGCTCGTGCGCGGGCCGTCGAGCGCGATGAACACGTCGGCCGCACAGGCGTCGCGATGGCGTTGGAGGAAGGCGGCGATCCCGGGGGAGCCGGCTTCCTCCCCGGTCTCGACCAGCAGCTTCACGTTGAAGCCGAGCCGGCCGCGCTCGGCGATCACCGCGCGCAGCGCGTCGAGCGCCAGCAGATGCTGGCCCTTGTTGTCCACCACGCCGCGGCCGTAGAGGCGATCGCCCTCGATGGTCACGGCCCAGGGATCGAGGCCGGGACGCCAGCGCTCGGGCATGGCGCGAACCACGTCGCCATGGCCGTAGAGCAGGACGGTGGGGAGCGAGGCGTCCTCGATGCGGGTGCCGAGCAGGAACGGGCCGTGGACCGGCTCGGGGTTGTCGAGCACCGCGACCGCGAAGCCCAGCGCCGCCGCCATCGGGCCGAGCACGTCGCGGCAGTAGCGTTCCAGGTCCGGCTTGCGGCCCGGCGGAAAGCTTTCGGTTGGCACGGCGACGAGCTGGCGCAGACGGCCGAGATAGGAGCCATCGTCGAACAGCGCCTGGGCGCGCCGGGTGGCGCCGTCACGTGTGCCTGTCATGTTCCCGTTCCGCCTGTTTGCCTGCCGCCGAGCCTAGCCTGGCGCGAGCGTCAGCACGAAGCGGGCGCCGCCGCCCGGCCGGTCCTCCACATGCACGTCCCCACCGTGCAGCTGGGCGATGCGGCGCACCAGGGCCAGGCCGATGCCCGCGCCGTCGCCTTGCGTCCCCTCGCCGCGGCGGAAGCGCTCGAAGATGTGCGCCCGCATCGCCTCCGGCACCCCCGTCCCCTCGTCATCGACGATGACGCTCGGCCCCTGGGCGACGGTGACGGACACCGTGCCGCCCGGCGGCGAGTGGCGCAGCGCATTGTCCACCATGTTGCTGACCGCGACATCCACCAGCGCCGGATGGCCGGAGGTGGTGGCGGGTTGGTCCGGCGGGTCGAATTCGATGGCCAGGCCGCGCGCGACGGCCAGCGGGGCGAGCGCCTCGCAGGCATGGCGCGCGGTGGCGGCCACGTCCACCGCCTGGCGCTCGCCGCCCATCGCATCCTCGGCCTGGGCGAGGCGCAGCAGCTGGTTGACCAGGCGGGCGAGGGCCTCCAGCTCGTCGCGGATGCGCGTGGCCAGCGGCCCCGGGGGCAGCCCGGTCGCCTCCAGCATCAGCACCGCCAGAGGCGTGCGCAGCTGGTGCGCCGCATCGGCGGTGAACTGGCGCTGCTGCCGCAACGAGGCACCGAGCCGGTCCAGCATCGCGTTCAGCGCGACGACGACGCGCTGGAATTCGAGCGGCAGCCCCTGCTCGGGCAGCTTCTCCAGCGGCCGCCCGGCCGCCACCGCGCCGGCCAGCGCTTCCGCCTGCCGGCTGACCGGCAGCAGCGGGGCCAGGGCGTGGCGCATGGCGAAATACATGGCCAGGCCGAGCGTGGGCAGGATCACCAGTGCCGGCACCACCACGTGGTCCAGCATCTCGCTGACGATGATCGCCTGCCAGCGCTCGGCCGGATCGCCGCGCATCGCCATCTGCACCCAGACCGGCGCACCGCCGATGCGGGTGCGCTCGGTCAGCAGCCAGAGCGGCTCGCCGCCATCCGCCCGCTGGATGCGGTCGAAGCTGCGTTCGAGCACGCCGATGCCGAGCGTGTCGGTGCCCGGCGGGCCGGCCTCGCTGCCCGGCAGCAGCCCGATATTGGCCTCGGCGCGGATCGGCGGCGCGGCATCGCCGCCGGCGTCGCGGGCCCTGAAGGCATAGGCGGTCGGGAACTCGCGGAACAGCGACAGCCGCGCGGGATCCTCGCCGCGCTCCAGCGCCGCCGCGACGGTCGCGAGCTCCGCCTGCAGCGTGGCATGGCGCAGGGCGGGAATGTCGCTCATGTATCTGACGTAGAAGAAGACCAGCAGCAGCGCGAACGCGCCGATCGCCGCCGCCGCGAGGCGGATGGCGAGGATCCGGCCCAGCGGGTCGGCCGGGCGCGCACTCAACATGTGCTGGGCGCCGGAATTTCGGCCAGCACGTAGCCCAGGCCGCGCATGGCGGTGACAGCCACCTGCGCGCCGGCCGCCTCCAGCCGCCGGCGCAGGCGGGAGATGGCGGCCTCCATTGCATTGGGCGTGACCGCATTGTCGAGCGAATAGACCGTCTGCTCCAGCCGGGCGCGCGGCAACAGCCGGCCGCGCTGGCCCATCAGCGCCGCCAGGATACGCAGCTCCAGCCGCGGCAGCTCCACCGGCACGCCGCCGACGCGCAGTGCCTGGGCGGCGGTGTCGAGCTCCAGATTGGCCAGGGCCAGCACTGTCGGCACCGTCTGCGGCGGCCGGCGGAGCAGGGCGCGGATGCGGGCCAGCAGCTCGTCCAGCGAGAACGGCTTCACCAGATAGTCGTCGGCGCCGGCGTTCAGCAGGTCCACGCGGTCCACCACCTCGCTGCGCGCGGTCGCGACCAGGATGGGGGTGGTGTCACCGCCGCGGCGCAAATCATGCAGCAGCCCGGCGCCGTCGCCGTCGGGCAGGGAAAGGTCGAGCAGGATGGCATCGTAGCCGCCCACGGCAAGCGCGGCCCGGGCTTCCTCGATCGTGCCGACCTCATCGGCCTCGAGCCCGCTGTCGCGCAGGAGCCGGCCCATCACGCCGGCAAGCCTGCGGTTGTCCTCCACCATCAGCAGCTTCACGGCGCCTCCCCGGCTCGCGGGCCTCACCGGCAGTTGATGGGCACTGCATAGCGCGGCCGGCGGGGCGCGTCAGCCTCGCGTCAGCTTTGCTCTCTACAAGCGGATACGTCGCCCCGGCTCGGGGCCAACCGGATGGAACCGCCGACATGCCCGCTCCCGCCAGCAAGCTCTATCTGTGGAACATCGCCGCCGGCATCGGCGGCTACAGCCTGCTGCCGGAGGCGCCGGGCGATTTCGGGCTGGTGCTGAGCGATCCCTCCGCGACGCAATGGCTGGCCACCGCGGGCGATCTCAACGGCGACGGCGTGGCCGACTTCATCGTCGGTGCGGCGCTCAGCGACGACAAGGCGATCGATGCCGGACGCATCTTCGTCGCGATGGGCAGCCCGGTCGGCGAGCCGGCGGTGACGCTCGGCGACAGCCTGACCGAGATCATCATCGACGGCATCCGCCTGGGCGACCTGGCCGGCAACGCGGTCGCCGGCAGCGCCGACATGAACGGCGACGGCGTGCCCGACCTGCTGATCGGTTCGTCCGGCTTCGACCGCGGCTCCACGATCGACATCGGCGCCGGGTTCGTGGTCTGGGGGCTGGCCGCGACCGGCGGCGTCGATCTGGGCGATCCGGCGAGCGGCGGCGGCAAGGGCTTCGTCATGCGCGGCGAGGCGCCCGGCGACCACGCCGGCACCGCCATCGCCGGCATCGCCGACCTGACCGGGGATGCCCGGCCGGAAGTGCTGCTGGGTGCGCCGGGCAACGATGCCGGCGGCGCCGATGCCGGCACGGCCTATGTGGTGTTCGGTCGGACCGCGATCACCGCGGTGAACCTGACCAGCGTGGCCGCCGGCACCGGCGGCTTCCGCATCGTGGGCGAGGCTGCCGGCGACGCGGCCGGCAGCGCGCTGGCCGCGATCGGCGACGTGAACGGCGATGGCGAGGCCGACTTCCTGGTGGGCGCGCCGGGCAACGACGCGGCCGGCACCGATGCGGGCGCGGCCTATGTGGTGTTCGGCAAGTCTACCACGAGCGGCGTCACCCTGTCCGGCGTGGCAGGCGGCAGCGGCGGCTTCCGCATCACCGGCGCCGCTGCCGGCGATGCGGCCGGCAGCGTGCTGGCCGGGGTCGGCGACGTGAACGGCGACGGCATCGACGACATGCTGGTGGGTTCGCCCGCCGGCGGCCGCGCCGACATCGTGTTCGGCAAGGCGACCACGACCGGGGTGAACCTGGGCAGCCTCGGCGCCGATGGCTACACGATCGCGCCCGAGGCTCCCGGCGGGCTGATCGACCTGGCGGTGGGCGGCGGCGGCGACCTGAACGGCGACGGCATCGCCGATTTCGTGATCGGCGCCCCGCATGACGGCGAGGGCGGGTTCGACGCCGGCGCCGTCTACGTCGTCTGGGGCGGCGCGGGCGGCATGGTGGACCTGTCGATGGTCGCCTCCGGCATCGGCGGGGCGAAGATCGTCGGCACCGCGGGCAGCCGCACCGGCAGCAGCGTGGCGGTGGTGGCCGACATGAACGGCGACGGCCGCGACGACCTCATCGTCGGCTCGCCCGGCACCGGCGAGAAGGCGAGCGTGGTGTTCGCCGACGCAAGCTGGGCGCCGGACACCACGGTCTACGGCACCAACGGCGACGACACGATCGGCGCCGGCTATGGCGGGTTCAGCCAGGTGGGCGACACCGCCGACACGATCGACGGGCTGGCCGGCAATGACAGCATCGCCGCCGCCGGCGGGGCCGACAGCGTGCTGGGTGGCGCGGGCGACGACACGCTGGACGGCGGCGCGGGCGACGACACGCTGGATGGCGGTGCCGGCGGCGACCTGATGCTGGGCGGTGACGGTAACGACACATTCCACTTCGCCAATGCCGGCGACGCGGTGCAGGAGGCGGCGGGTGGCGGGACCGACACCGTCATTTCCAGCCGCAACCTCACGCTCGGCGCCAATGTCGAGAACCTGGTGCTGACCGGCGCGGCCACGCTCGGCACCGGCAATGCGCTCGACAACGTGATCACCGCGGGCAACCTGGGCGCGACGCTGAAAGGCGGTCTGGGCAGCGACACGCTGCTGGGCGGGGCGGGCGGCGATTCGCTCCTGGGCGGCGGCGGGAACGACAGCCTGGCCGGCGGCACGGGGGACGACGCCTACACCGTCGACAGCGCGGGCGACGTCCTGGCGGAAGACCCGGGCGCCGGCGACGACACCGTGTTCACCTCGGTCGACTGGGTGCTGGGCGCCGATTTCGAGGCGCTGGCCCTGACCGGCACCGCCCTGGCGGGCACCGGCAATGGCGGCGACAACGCGCTGACCGGCAACACCAGGGCCAACGCGCTCGACGGCGGCGACGGCAACGACACGGTCGATGGCGGCAGGGGTGCCGACACGATGACCGGCGGCCTGGGCGACGACGTCTTCTACGTCGACAGTGTCGGCGACGTGGTGAACGAGGGTGCCGGCGGCGGCAGCGACACCGTCTATGCCAGCGTCGACTGGAGCGCCGGCGCCAATATCGAGACCGTGATCCTGACCGGCGGCTCGCACAGCCTGACCGGCAACGACGCCGGCAACGAGCTGGTCGGCTCGACCGGCAACGACACGATCGACGGCGGGCTCGGCGACGACACCGAGATCGGCGGCGAGGGCGACGACCGGCTGATCTCGCATACCGGGCACGACACGCTGGCCGGCGGCGCCGGCAACGACCGCTACGTGGTCCATGGCGGCAGCGTCCATATCGAGGACCTGCTGGGCGACGACACGCTCGACGCCTCGGACGCGACCGGCGATAGCCATATCGACCTCTCGGGTGATACCGACAGCGAGATCGAGGGCGAGATCTGCGATATCGGCCAGGGCGGCAGCACCGTGCTGCCGCTGGACGTGCAGTTCCTGCAGGACCTGACCGGCTCCTTCGCCGACGACATCGCAAATGTGCGCGCGCTGGTGCCCGGAATCGTCAGCGCGTTGCAGGCGGTGCAGGCGAACAGCGAATTCGGCGCCTCGACCTTCCGCGACAAGGCGATCGGGTCGTTCGGGAATTTCGGCGACTGGGTCTACCAGATGCCGCTGGCGCTGGGGACCTCAGCGGCGGCGCTGACCTCGGCCTATACCGGCATGGTGACGAGCGGCGGCAACGACCTGCCGGAGGCGCAGATCGAGGCGCTGATGCAGCTCGGCCTGCATGCGACCGACGTGGGATTCCGCGCGGGGGCGGCGCATTTCGTGATCCTGTTCACCGATGCATCGTACCACCAGGCAGGCGATGGGGCGGCGGCGGGCATCCTGACGCCGAATAACGGCGACCCGATCATGGACGGCACGCCGGCTGGCACGGGCGAGGACTATCCGGTGATCGGGCAGGTGAAGACGGCCATCGAGGCGGCGAACATCATCCCGATCTTCGCCGTCGCCGGCGGCTTCGAGAGCACCTACCAGGGGCTGGCGACCGCACTTGGCCGGGGAGCGGTGGTGACGCTGACCTCCGACAGCTCCAACGTGGTCGCCGCGATCACCGCCGGGCTCACGGCGGCGACCGTGACCACGATCGAGGATGCCGATGGCGGCGCCGGCAACGACGACATCATCGGCAACGCGGCCGGCAACGCGCTGACCGGCAATGCCGGCAACGACACGCTGCTGGGGGCCGCCGGTGCCGACTCGCTGGCGGGCGGCGCCGGCCGGGACTCGCTCGACGGCGGCAGCGGCGTGGACACGATGGCCGGCGGTGCCGGCAACGACACCTACATGGCCGATGACGGCGCCGATAGCATCGTCGAGCTGGCCCTGGGCGGCAGCGATCTCGTGCTGGCGAGCGCGAGCTTCGTGCTGCCGGCCGAGGTGGAGCGGCTGACGCTGACCGGCGCCGGCAACATCGCCGGCACCGGCAATGCGGGTGCCAACACGGTCACCGGCAATGCCGGCGACAACCTGCTGGCCAGCGGCGGCGGCGCCGACGTGCTGGTAGGCGGCGACGGCAACGACACGCTGCAGGGCGATGGCGGGGCGGAGACGATGACAGGTGGGCTGGGGATTGATGCCTTCGCCTTCCTCGCCGCCGGCGACCCGGCCGACCGCATCGTGGACTTCACCGCCGCCGTCGATCGTATCCAGTTCTCCGCCTTCGGCTTCGGCGGCGGGCTGCTGGAAGGCATGGACGTGGGCGCCGGGGGCATGTTCTCCGGCACCGGCAGCGTCACCGCGCACGGCCATGGCCAGATCGTCTACAACCCGACCAGCGGCAAACTGTTCTGGGATGCCGACGGCGTGGGTGGAACCGGCAAGGTGCTGGTCGCGATCGTCGCCGGGCATCCGGCACTGCTGGCGACCGACATCGACATCCTGCACTGATGCCCGCCGCCGGACTCGAACCGGCACGCCCAAAGGACTGCGGATTTTAAGTCCGCTGCGTCTACCATTCCGCCAGGCGGGCAGCCGGGCCGGTCAGGCAAGAGTCTTCTTTTTCTGAAGAAAAAGAAGCAAAAAGACTTCTATCCGTTTGTTCGTTGGTCGGCGCCCATGCGGCTCCGCCCCAAAAGCGGATAGAAGTTTTTTGGTTCTTTTTTTCAAAAAAGAACACCCTTCCCTACTTCGCCACCTCACACGCAATATCCAACGCCCGCCGCAGCAGGGTCTCGTTGGCTTCGGGCGTATAGAACCCCGAATGCGCCGCCAGCGTCACGTTCGGCAGCGTGGACAGCACATGGCCCGGCGGCAACGGCTCGCTGTCGAACACGTCGAGCCCGGCGTGGCGGATATGGCCGCTGCGCAGGGCCGCGATCATCGCCGCCTCGTCGATCACCGCCCCGCGCGCGGTGTTCACCAGCAGCACGCCCTTGCGCATGCGGGCGATCCGCTCGGCGCCGAGAAAGCCGCGCGTCTCGTCGGTCAGCAGCAGGTGGACACTGACCACGTGGCTCTCGGCCAGCAGCGTGTCGAGATCGACGAAGCTGACGCCCGGCGCCGTCTTCGGCGTGCGGTTCCAGGCCAGCACGCGCATGCCGGAGCCGCCGGCGATGCGTGCCACCTCGGCAGCGATGCCGCCATAGCCGATCAGACCGATCGTCTTGCCGGCGAGCTGCATGCCCTGCATGCGCGGCCAGGCGCCGGCGCGGATGCCGCGATCCATGGCGGCGAGCTCGCGGGTGGCCGCCCACATCAGGGCGATGGCCTGCTCGGCCACCGCGGTGTCGCCGTAGCCCTTGATGGTGTGGACGGCGATGCCTGCCGCCTCCAGCTCCTCCGGGTTCATGCTTTGCGGGCGCCGGTGCCGAGGAAAATGACGTGCTTCAGCCCGGCGCATTGCCGCATTGTCGCCGTGGGCATCTGGGTATGGTCGTTCAGCACGAAATCGTAGCCGGCCAGCAGCGCGGGGAGTTCCTCGGCCGTGACATCCTCCACCCTGTTGACCGCGACCGGCGGATCGCCCGGCCGGTTCACGGCCGCGAAGACCTCGGCCAGCTCGGTGCCCGCGTCGATGAAAATGCCCTTCATGATACCCCCTGCTGAAGGCGCGATCCTGGAAGCTTCGCGCAGCGCGGGCAAGCCGGGCGCGTTGACGCGGCCGGGCCCGCGGCCACATAGGAGCATCATGCGGACCCTGCCCCTGCTTCTCGCCCTGCTCGCGGCACCGGTGCTCGCGGCAAAGCCCCCGCCGCTGGGCGCCGAGGACGCGCCGGCCGCGCCCCAGCCGGCGCGGCCGGTGCCGCAGGGCGCGCGCCCATCGTCATCGGGCACAGGATTCGTGGTGACGAACGGGCGGCTGCTGACCAACGCGCATGTGGTGCAGGGCTGCAAGCGGATGACGGCGCGCAACGCCGCGGGCCAGGTGGCCAATGCCGGCATCGGCCCGGTCGATACGCGGCGGGACCTGGCGATCCTGGTGGTGCCGGCGAATTTCGGGCCGCCGCTGTCGTTCCGCGAATCCCCGCCGCTGCGGCGGGGCGATACCGTGGTGACCTACGGCTTCCCGCTGTCGGGCCTGCTCTCCTCCGGGCCGACGCTGACGACCGGCGACATCAGCGCGCTCGCCGGCCTGCGCGACAACCCGCTGCACTACCAGATCAGCGCGCCGGTGCAGCCGGGGAATTCCGGCGGGCCGCTGCTCGACGCGCATGGCAACGTGGTGGGGGTGGTGACCTCGAAGCTCAACGCGGCCCGGGTGGCGCAGATGACCGGCGGCGACATTCCGCAGAACATCAACTTCGCGGTGAAGGGCAGCGAGGCGCTGGCCTTCCTGGCCGAGCACAAGGTGCCGCCATGGCGGGCGGCGAGCACGGGGGCCGAGAAGCGCGCCGCCGAGGTGGGCGAGATCGCCAATCCTTCGACGGCGTTCCTGTCCTGCTATCGGTGACGGCGCTCAGCGCGCGATCGCCTCGTCCGACACGACCCGCCCGTCCACGAGATGGATGCGCCGGTCGGCCGTCGCCGCCAGCCCCATGTCGTGGGTGACGGCGATGACGATCCGCCCCTGCCGCGCGAGGTCCCGCAGGATGGCGAAGACCGCGGCGGCGTTGGCGGTGTCGAGCGCGCCGGTCGGCTCGTCGGCCAGCAGGAAGCGCGGATCGTTGGCGAGCGCGCGGGCGATGGCGGTGCGCTGGCGCTGGCCGCCGGACAGCGCATCGGGGCGTTTCGATGCGGACTCCGCCATGCCCAGCGAGTCGAGGATCGACCCGGCGCGGGCGCGCATCGCCGCCGGTGCCAGCGCGCCGAGCTGGCGCATCGGCAGCATGACGTTGTCCAGCACCGAGAACTCCGGCAGCAGGAAATGGAACTGGAAGACGAAGCCGAAATGGGCAAGCCGCTGCGCCGCGCGCGCCTCGCCGTCCAGGCCGGCGGTGCTCGCGCCGTCGATCAGCAGCGCGCCCGCGGTGGGCTCGTCGAGCAGGCCGAGCAGATAGAGCAGCGAGGACTTGCCCGATCCCGAAGGGCCGGTGATCACGGTGAACGTGCCGGGCCAGAAATCCAGCGTGGCGCCCTCGACCAGCGTGACCGGCACGGTCCCCGGCAGTACCCGGCGCAGGGCGCGGGCGGCAAGCGCCGGGGCGGTCACGCAGCACCCCGGATGGTGTCCAGCGGATTGCTGCGCACCGCGCGGCGCGCCGGCAGCCAGGAGGCGACCACCGCGGAGGCGAGCGCGATGCCGCAGGCCAGGCCGTAGTTGAGCCAGGTCTGCGCCACCACCAGCATCTGGTTGGGATCGCTCGCCCCCGGGGCGGGGATGCGGCCCAGGATCGCCGCGATGGCGATGCCGAGCCCGCATCCGGCCAGCACGCCGAGCACGCCGACAATGGCGCCCTCGGTGACGAAGATCGCCACCACCACGCGGCCGGGCAGGCCGATGGCGCGCATGATGGCGATGTCCCTCCCCTTCTCCATCACCACGGTGGATATGATGTTGAAGATGCCGAAGGCCGCGACGATCAGGATCGAGCCGGTGCTGCCGTAGATGATCACGTTCTGCAGCACGAACACTTCCAGGATGCGCGCGAAGGTCTCCTCCCAGGGTGCGGCCTTGTAGCCCCAGCGGCCCTCGATGGTGGCGGCGAAGGGGATCGAGCGGGACATGTCGGCCAGGCGCAGCTGGATCTGGTTCACCACCCGCGGCCGGCCCTGCAACGATTGCTGGCGGGCGAGGGTGACGTAGGCGGTGGTGGTGTCCACCATGTCCTGCCCGGTGCGGAACAGGGCCACCACGCGCAGGGCGGCGGCCCGGCCGGTGGGGGGCACGGCGATCAGGGTGTCGCCCAGCCCGGCTCCCATCTTCTCCGCCAGGCTCTCGCCGATGATGATGCCGTCGGAGCGGGTTGCGAGCGCATCGAGGCTGCCGGCCACGATGTCCCTGGCGAGCGTGGTGACCTTGGCCTGGCGGGCCGGGTCGATGCCGTTGACGGCGATGGCATAGTCGCGGCCGGCGCGGCGCAGGATGAGCTGGCCGCGCAGCAGCGGGGCCGCGGCGACGCCCGGCATGGCCGACAGCGCCTCCACGATGGCGCCGGCGCCGGCGATGCCGCGCACCGGATCGCGCGGCAGGATGCGGCGGATTTCCAGCGCCGCCCCGGGATGCAGCAGGGCGAGCGGCTGGGCCGCGGGCCGGCGGATCTCGTCGGTGATCAGGATGTGCGGATTGGTGTCGATCAGCTGGGCGCGGAAGGTGGACTGGAACCCGGCCATCAGGCCGGAGACCGCGATGAACATGCCGACGCCGAGGGTGACGCCGAGGACGCTCACCAGGGTCTGGCGCGTGCGGCCGGCAAGATGGGCCAGCGCGATGGTCAGCGGCAGCATCTATGGCCGGCGTGCATGGATATGCGCGCCGTCCGCCAGTCCGGCCGGCAAGGGGGCGATGATTGTCGCGCCGGGAGCCAGGCCGCTGCGGATCTCCACCTTGCCGCCCCCGGCGGCGCCGGTCTCGACCGCGCGCTGCACCGCCCGGTCGCCGACGGCCTGGAAGACCGAGGCGGGGCCGGGGCGGCCCCCCTGGGGCGTGCCGTAGCGCAGCGCCGCGGCCGGGACCAGCACCGCATCGGGCCGCTCGGCGATGATGACGTTGACGTCCGCCGTCAGGCCGATCAGCAGGCCGTTGTCGGGCGGCAGGTCGGCCTCGATGCGGAATGTCCGGGTCGTGGTGTCGGCCTGGCGGCGGATGGCGGTGACGCGGGCTTCCACGACCCGGTCGGGGAAGGCCTCCACCCGGACGGCGACGCGGGCGCCGAGGGCGACCTGGGCGATGTCGCGCTCGTCGACATCGGCGGCGACGCGCAGGCGGGCGGGCGAGGCGATCTCGAACAGCACGGCATTGGCGGCCACGGTCTCGCCCGGCTCGACCGGGCGCTTCATGATGATGCCGGCGATGGGTGCCACGATGCGATACTCGGCGAGCTGGCGCGCGGCAATGGCGACGGCGGCGCGGGCGCTATCGCGCGCCTCGGTGTCACGCTCGAGCTGCTGGCGCGAGCGGGCACCCCTGCCGACCAGTTCCTGGCCGCGCTGGAGCTCAAGCTCGGCCATGGTGAGGCGGGAATTCGCGTCCTCGAGCTGCTGCCTGGCCTGCCGGTCGTCGAGCTGGGCAAGGAGATCGCCGGCCGCGACGGAGGCGCCCTCGTCCTGGGCAAGTGCTGCGATGCGGCCGGCAACGACGGTGCCGACCCGCACCGCATCCACCGCCTCGATGACGCCCGTGGCGTAGACCGCCTCGA
>JBGAIK010000082.1:0-17116 GCA_044225615.1 Acetobacteraceae bacterium
CCGTCTCGATCGTCAGCCCCAGATAGTCGGCCACGTCGCCGCGCGTCATCGGCAGGTCCACCGTCTCCGCCCGGCCCGGCGCGTGCCCCAGGCAGCGCGACGGCGCCACCGACCGGTCGATCAGGAACGAGGCAAGCCGTTCCCGTGCGGTCTTGCGGCCCAGCAGCAGCATCTGCTCCTGCGCCGCCACCAGCTCGTTCGACGCCACCTCCAGCAGGCGCTTCTCCATCGCCGGGAAATCGTCGAGCAGCACCCTCAGCTTGCTGCGGGAAAAGCGGCAAACACGCATCGTGTCCACCGCCTCGGCGCTGAACGAATACGCGGTGGAAACGGCGAGCCCCAGGAAGTGCCCCGGCCCGGCGAAGCCGGTGATGGCGCGCCGCCCGTCCGGCAGCAGCTTGAACAGCTTGGCGCTGCCGGCCGTGATGTTGAAGAAATGCTCCGCCGGATCGCCCTCCTCGACGAAGCTGCGCCCGGGCTCAACCGTCATCTGCACCGCGAGCTGGGCCAGCCGCTCCAGATCCTTCGACTCGATCGCGTTGCACACGCTGTAGGCCCGCGCGCCGCAATGCGCGCACGGGTCCGCGCCGCTTCTCGGCTCCAGGACCAGGGGGCGCAGCTTGGTATTGGACATCCGGTTGCCGGCGAGTCGTCCTCACCGCCTCAGGGAAACGAGCGCTCTGTTAGCCCAATTCCATCCGGCACGAAACGCCTTGTTGATCTGGGTCAAGGCGGGTGGCGCCGGCGCGTGCTGTCTCGCCGCACGATGCCCCTCGCCATGGTCCCGCCGATGTCCGGCCTTTCCTGCCACCCGCTGACACCCGACCAGGCCGCCACCGTCTTCCCGCTGGTGCGCGAGGCGATCCCGGGACTTGAGCTGCGCGCCTGGCTGCGCTTCGCCCGCCGGGTGTCCGCGCCCAGGCGCGCCGAGCGCGAAGGCATCATCGTCGTCGTGCGCCAGCCGCGCCATCTCCCCTGCGGCCTGTTCGTCTACCGGCGGGAGACCGACCTCAGCCGCGGCCCGGTGCTGGTCGCCGAGCATTTCGTCGCCGTGGACCTGCTCGACCCGGCCCCGGTGATGCACGCCCTGGTCGAGGAGCTCGACGCGCTGGCCCGCCGCCTGGGCTGCCGCGCGATCCGCGCCGTGGTGCTGAGCCAGGCCTCGCTGGCCGCCTCCCGCCTGCACGATGCCGGCCACCGCGTGGATGGCGAGACGCTGTGGAAGGATGTGCCGCCGCCCTGACGCTTGCGCGCCGCTCCCCGCCGGCGTGCAATGCAGCATGAACGCCCTGCCGATCCTGCTGCTCGCCGCCGCCGGCTTCCTCTCCTCCGCCGGGGCACGGGTGATCGACCCGCTGCTCTCGGTCATCGCCGCCGATTTCGCCACCACCGTGCCCGCGGTCTCGATCGTGGTCGCCGCCTACACCCTGCCCTACGGCCTGTGCCAGGTGCTGATCGGCCCCGCCGGCGACCGCTTCGGCAAGCTGCGCGTCGTGCTCTGGGCGCTGCTCGCCTTCGCTGTCGCCACCGGCGCCTGCGCGCTGGCCGGCACGGTGCCCGGCCTCGCGGCACTGCGCATCGCCGCAGGCGCGGCGAGCGCCGCCATCATCCCGGTCGCCATGGCCTACATCGCCGACGCCGTCCCCTATGCCGACCGCCAGGTGACGCTCAGCCGCTTCCTCAACGGCATCGTCCTCTCGCAGATGCTGGCCGGCCCCGCCGGCGGCGTGTTCGGCGAATATCTCGGCTGGCGCGGCGTGTTCCTGCTGCTCGCCGCGGGCGGCCTGATGATCGCCGCCGCCCTCGCGCTGCGCCTCAGGCGCCTGCCGGAAACCCGCGGCCACGCCTCCTTCTCGCTCGCCAACTACATCGTGCTCGCCCGCCTGCCCGCCGCCCGCACGCTGCTGTTCTGCGCCACGCTGGACGGCATGCTGCTGATGGGCTGCTTCCCCTTCCTCGCCCCGTACATGCACGAGGCGTTCGGCCTGTCCTATGCCGCGGTCGGCCTGGTGCTCGCCAGCTTCGGCGCCGGCGCGCTGGTCTACACCCGCAGCGCCCGCGCCCTGCTGCCCCGCCTGGGCGAAGCCGGCTTCGTCGTCTGCGGCGGCCTGCTGATGGCGGGCTCCGTGGCACTCGCGGCGGTGGCACCCGCCTGGTGGCTGTTCATCCCGATCGAGGCGGCGATGGGCCTCGGCTTCTACCTGCTGCACGGCGTGATGCAGGCGCGCGCCACCGAGCTGCTGCCCAACGCGCGCGCAACCGCCGTCTCCAGCTTCGCCTTCGTCCTGTTCCTGGGCCAGAGCCTGGGCGCGCTGGCGATGGCGGCGCTCATCGCCCATTTCGGCTACCATGCGGCGTTGCTGATCGACGCGGCGCTGATCCTCGCCTTCGGCCTGTCCCTGCGCCAGGTGATGCGCCGGCCGGCGGTGCCTGCCTGATGCGCCCTTGTGCCCCTCCGGCGCCCGCCCGATAGTCGCGGCCACGGAGGAACCACAAGATGACACTGCGCCGACGCGCGCTGCTGCAATCGGCAGCCGCCGCCAGCCTGCCGATGCCCGCGCTGGCCCAGGATCGCCGCGCCGCCACGCTGCGCTTCATCCCCTCGGCCAACCTCTCCTTCATCGACCCCACCATCTCCACGGCCGGCGTCTCCGCCGTGCACGGCTTCGCGGTGTTCGACTGCCTCTACGGCCTCGACAGCGCCATGCAGCCGAAGCCGCAGATGGCCGAGGGGCACGAGGTGTCCGACAACGGCCGCACCTGGAGCTTCCGCCTGCGGCCGGGCCTGAAATTCCACGACGGCGAGCCGGTGCGCGCGGCCGACTGCATCGCCAGCATCGGCCGCTGGAGCCGGCGCGACAGCTTCGGCCAGGCGCTGGCCAACTTCATCGACCGCATGGAGGCGGTGGACGACCGCAACTTCCGCATCCACCTCAAGCGCCCGATGGGCCCGCTGCTCGACGCGATCGCCCATTCCACGGTGATCGCGCTGTTCATCATGCCCGAGCGCTTCGCCAGCACCGACCCGTTCAAGCAGGTCACCGAGATGGTGGGCAGCGGGCCGTACAGGTTCCTTCCCGGCGAGTTCGTCTCCGGCAGCCGCGTCGCCTACCAGCGCAACGACGCCTACCTGCCGCGCGACGAGCCGGCCGACTGGACCTCGGGCGGCAAGCGCGCCCATTTCGAGCGCGTCGAGTGGTCGATCATCCCCGACCCGGCCACCGCCGCCGCGGCATTGCAGGCCGGCGAGGTCGACTGGTGGGAGTATTTCAACGCCGACCTCACCCCGGTGCTGGCGAGGAACCCCAACATCCGCCTCCAGGAAGCCGGGCGCTTCGGCCTCGCCTCGCTGCTGCGCTTCAACTTCCTCAACCCGCCCTTCAACAGCAAGGCGGTGCGCCAGGTCGTGCTCGCCGCGATGGACCAGGTCGATACCGTGCAGGCGATCGTGGGCGACGACCCGAAGGCCTACACCACCTGCTATTCGATGTTCGGCTGCGGCCTGCCCGGCGTGGCCGAGATCGACGCCGCGAAATACCGCGCGCCCCGCGACATGGCGGCGCTGAAGCGGGCGCTGGCCGCCGCCGGCTACAACGGCGAGAAGGTGGTGATCCTGGAATCGACCGACTACACCTTCCTCGCCTCCGGCGCGCGCATCGCCGCCGACGTGCTCGGCCGGCTGGGCATGAACGTCGAGCTCCAGCAGATGGATTTCGGCACCGTCCTGCAGCGGCGCAACAGCAAGGAGCCGCCGGAGAAGGGCGGCTGGAGCATCTTCTGCACCGGTGCGGACGTGCTCTCGCTCGCCAACCCCGCGATCAACTACTACATCCGCGGCGCCGGCGGCTGGGCCGGCTGGTACATGAGCGCCGAGATCGAGCGCCTGACCGACGAATGGCTCTCCACCCCCGACGCGGCCGGCCGCCAGGCCCTGTTCGAGCGCATCCAGAAAATCTCGATGGACGACGTGCCGATGGTCCCGCTCGGCCAGTGGCGCCCGCGCTCGGCCTTCCGCACCTCGCTGTCGGGCGTGCTGCCCACCACCACCTCGCTGTTCTGGAACGTCCGCCGCGCCTGAAGGAAACCACGCGCATGATCATCGACATCGCCATCGAGGGCACCGTCGCCGCCGGGTTCGAGCGGGTCAGGGACGCCTTCCGCGCCAATTTCGACCGCCCCGGCGAGGATGGCGAGATCGGCGCGGCACTCGCCGTCTACCGCCACGGAGACTGCGTGGTCGATCTCTGGGGCGGCCATGCCGACGCCGCCCGCACGCGGCCGTGGAAGCGCGACACGCTGGTCAACGTCTGGTCGGCCAGCAAGGGCGTCACGTCGCTGGCCTGCGCCGTGCTGGTGGACCGGGGGCTTCTGTCCTACGACGATCCGGTGGCGCGGCACTGGCCGGAATTCGCCGCCGCCGGCAAGCAGGACATCACGGTGGGCCAGATCCTGTCCCACCAGTCCGGCGTCAACGGCTTCGCCGAACCGACCGTGCTGGAAGACCTGTACGACTGGACCCGCGCCACCTCGCGCCTCGCCGCGCAGGCGCCTTTCTGGGAACCCGGCACGGCCGCGTCCTACCACGCGCTGACCCATGGCTTCCTGGCCGGCGAGGTGATCCGCCGCATCACCGGCCAGTCCCCCGGCGCCTTCATCCGCACCGCCATCGCCGGCCCGCTCGCCGCCGATTTCCATATCGGCCTGGCCGACGCGCTGGAACCCCGCGTGGCCGAGATCGTCGGCCCCACCGTGCCGTCGGTCACGTCCGGCACCCCGCCGGCCGAAATCCCCGGCCGCGCCGTGCAGAACCCGCGCCCCGAGCCGACCTCCCCCAACAGCCGCGCCTGGCGCGCGGCCGAGATTCCCGCCGCCAACGGCCAGTCCTCCGCCCAGGGCCTCGCCCGCATCTACGCCGCCGTCGCCAATGGCGGCCGGCTGGACGGCACCGCCCTGCTCTCCCCCGCCACCATCGACCGCCTGCGCGCCCCGCGCTGGCCCGGCCCCGACCTGCTGCTCGGCCCCCGCGTCTGGGCGGCCGGAATGTGCCTGAACGTGATCCCGAATTTCGGCCCCCTGCCCGAAACCTTCGGCCATACCGGCTGGGGCGGCGCCTATGGCTGCGCCAACGTGGCGCACGGCCTCGCCATCGGCTACGTCATGAACCGCATGGGCACCCAGCTGGTCGGCAATCCCCGGGGCGCGACCCTGGCCGAGGCGGTATATGCGGCGGCCGGCGCGCAGGGCGGGTAGATATTCGCGCAGCACGCCTTGCATCACCACGGCGGGGCGCGCATCTATCTGACCAATCTGGTCAGATGGCGAGAGGTTCCCATGGCTCGACAATCCTCGAAGCGCGTGGCAGGCAACACAGCCGGCCGTGGCGCCTGGCGCCTCGAGGAGGCGAAGGCCCGGCTCAGCGAGGTCGTGCGGCTGGCACGCGAATCCGGCCCGCAGCACGTCACCGTGCGTGGTCAGGAAGCGGCCGTGATCATATCGGCCGAAGACTACGCCCGTCTGGCCCCCGCAGCGGCCGCGCCCAGCCTGGCAGCCTTGTTCGGCACCGGCCCGTTCGCCCGGCTCGAGACGTTCGAGCCCGAGCGGGAACAGGCGCCAGTGCGCGATGTCATCGACTTCTGACGTCACTCACGCGACGCGCGGCTGGCTGCTCGATACGGTCGTCATCTCCGAATTGCGCAAGGGGCCGCGCTGCGACCCCGCCGTGGCACGCTGGGCGGCGTCCGTCTCGCCCGGCGCATGCTATCTCAGCCGCGTGACCATCGCCGAGGTCATGCTGGGCATCGAACGGGTCGGCGATCCGGGTTTCCGGGCCGAGCTGGAAGCCTGGCTGCGGGACGGCGTGCGCGCCTGGTTCGGGCCGCGCATTCTGGAGGTGGACGAAGCCGTGCTGCTCGCCTGGCGCCGGCTCGTCGCACAGGGCAATCGCGCGCGCTACACCTACGCTCAACCGGACGCGCTGATCGCGGCAACCGCCCTGGTGCACCGGCTGTCGGTGTGCACACGCAACGTCGCTGATTTCGACCGGGCTGGCGTGGCGGTGTTGAACCCGTGGCAAGCTATCGAGGCGTGAAGGCAAGGAAGCGGTTCTTTTTTGAAAAAAAGAACCAAAAAACTTTTATCCGTTTGCTGCGAGGCCAATCGGAAACCCCGCGAAGGGCAAACGGATAAAAGTCTTTTTGCTTCTTTTTCTTCAGAAAACGAAGACTCTTCCTTCCCTACGCCGGCGCAAACGTCGGCACCGGCGTGCCGTCCTCCGTCACCGTCCATTTCAGCTTCACCGCCTGCCCGCAGGCGAGCTTGTCAGGATCAGCGTCGACGATGTTCGTCATCATCGTCGGTCCTTCCTTCAGCGTCACGTAGGCGATGGTGTAGTTCGCCCGCCGCATCGGGCTGAAGCTGTAGATCACGCCCTCGCCGGACGCGGCCTCCCATTCGGTGTCGCCGAAGCAGAACGGGCACAGCGACCGCGGATACCAGTGCGGCTTCCTGCAGGCCGTGCAGCGGCGGATCATGAACTTGCCTTCCTTCGCCGCGGCGTAGAAGGGTTCGCTCTCGGGGCTCTGCACCGGGGAGGGGATGGTACGGTCGGCCATGTCGATTACTCCCGCTCCAGGATGAGTGTGGCCGAGCCGTGCCGGCTGCCGATCAGCCCGCCGGTGCCGTGGGCCAGGGCGATGTTGCAGTTGGGCACCTGCACCTTCGGATGCGCCTCGCCGCGCAGCTGGCGCACCGCCTCGATCACCTTGGTGATGCCGCCGCGGTTGGCCGGGTGGTTGTTGCACAGCCCGCCGCCGTCGGTGTTGAAGGGCAGCTTGCCGACGCCCGAGATCAGGTTGCCGTCGGAGACGAACTTGCCGCCCTGGCCGCGCTCGCAGAACCCCATGTCCTCGATCTGCTGCAGCACGGTGATGGTGAAGCTGTCGTAGATCGAGGCGTATTTGATATCGCCCGGCTTCACCCCGGCTTCGGCGAAGGCGCGCGGGCCGGAGAAGGCGCCGCCCGAATAGCTCAGATCCACCTCGCCGCCGAACTGCCCCTTGGGCGATTCGCCGGCGCCCATCACCTTCACCAGCGGCCGCTTGAGCGATTTGGCGATTTCCGGGCTGGTCACGATCAGCGCGCCGCCGCCATCCGAGATCACGCAGCAGTCGAGCCGGTGCAGCGGGTCGGAGACCATCGGCGAGTTCACGACTTCCTCGACCGTCACCACGTTCCGCAGCATCGCGTGCTCGTTGTACTGCGCGTGGTGCGACGCGGCGACCTTGATCCAGGCGAGCTGCTCGCTGGTGGTGCCGTACTGGTACATGTGCCGGGCGGCGACCATGGCGTAGACGTTGGCCGTCACCGGGCCGAAATGCGTCTCCCACGGGTTGTCGGCCACCGCCGGGTTGCCCGCCCGCGTCGCCGTCCCGGTCGCCTGACCCTCGCTGCGCGGCCGCCCCGCCAGCGTGATCAGCACCACGCTCGCCTTGCCCATCGCGATCGCCGAGGCCGCGTGCGCGACATGCGCGATGTAGGAGGAGCCGCCGACATCGGTGCTCTCGAAATACTTCACCGTCAGGTTCATGTAGTCGAGCATGTTGATCGGCCCCATGCCCGGCGCGTCGCCGGCGCAGATGTAGCCGTCGATGTCCTTCTTGGTCAGCCCGGCATCTTCCAGCGCGCCCTTGGCGCATTCGGCATGCAGCTGCGAGACCGACTTGTCGGGCGCCTTGCGCGTCGGGTGCTCATAGGCCCCCACGATGTAGCCCTTGCCCTTGATGCTCATGGGTTCCCTTCCTTGCGCGCCTCTATCTGTCCGCGCGATTCACGCTTTCCGGCCTTCGGCCTCAAGCGATCGCGCTCAAAGCTCGACGACGATGTAATCCTGCTCCACGGAAACAGTAAACGTCTCCGCCACGAACGGCCCCCGCACCAGGCGCTCGCCCGGCTCCACCGTCACCGCATAGGCCTTCACCTTGGTGTCGTCCGGATCGCACCAGGACTGCCCGGTGCGCACGTCGTATTCCCAGCCATGCCACGGGCATTTCAGCATCTCGCCCGGCCGGCTGTAGTCGAACCGCCCCGGCTCCGACGACGTCACCAGCCCCACCAGCGTGCCCTTGCACAGCGCGCCGCCCTCATGCGGGCAGCGGTTCAGCAGCGCGAAATATTCGCCGTCCAGGTTGAACACGCCAACCTCGCGGCCGTTCAGCGTCACCAGCTTGCGCCCGCCGGGCGGGATCTCGCCGGCGGCCGCCACCACGTGCCGGGCCACGCTCAGGCGAACCCGTACACCGCGCGGGCGTTCTCGTTGTAGATCATCCGTCGCTCCGCCTCGCTCATCCGCAGCTTGTAGGCCAGCTCCGGATTGTCCATGTCCCAGTGCGGGTAGTCGGTGGCGAACAGGACCCGGTCCCAGCCGATCCAGTCCAGCACCGCCCGCAGATCCTCCGGCCGCTCCGGCTCGTCCGCCGGCTGGGTGGTGAACCACAGATGCTTGCGGAAATAATGCGACGGCTTCTCCGGCAGATGCGGCAGCTCGTCCTTCATCCGCGCCCAGTGCCGGTCGAGCCGCCAGGCCACCGACGGCACCCAGGCGAGCCCGCTCTCCACCATCACCACCTTCAGCGCCGGGAAGCGCGCGAACACCCCCTCGCAGACCAGGCTGATCGCCAGACCCTGCTGCGACAGCGCCACCACGTGCTGCTCCTCCACGTAGTACGAGGGCCATCCCCCGGGCGCCGGCGCGTGCCCGTTATAGCCCGAGGTATGCAGCCCCACCGGCAGCCCATGCCGCGCCGCCGCCTCGTAGATCGGCCAATAGCGCCGCCGCCCCAGCGGCTCGATCGTGTGGGTGATCATCGAGACCTGGGCGAAATCGGGATTCCCGGCCCAGCGCTCGATCTCCTCCACCGCCGCGCCTGCGTCCTCGCCCGGCACCACGATCGCCGCCTTCAGCCGCTTGTCCTTCTGCGTCCAGTGCTCGTGCTGCCACTGGTTGATCGCGGTGCACAGCGCCTTGCCGAATTCCTGGTTGCGCTGGTCCATCCCCTGCGGCGACAGCAGATGCAGCAGCCCGTACTCCACGTTGTAGCGATCCAGCAGCTGCTCCTGCAGGAATTCCAGGTCCGACCCCGGCGGCCCCCCGTTCGGCGGCCAGCTGTCGGTGCGCGACAGCGCGGGGGCCACTTTCGGATAGGGCGAGCTGGAACTGAACGGCACCGGGTAGCGGAACCCGAACGACTCCATGTGCTCCCGCCACTGCCGCGACAGGTAGGGATGCAGGTCCTTGTGCGATTTCAGCGCGTGGTGCACGTCGCAGTCGATCACCTTCAGCCGCGCGGAGGAGTGCCGCTCCAGCACCGGGGCGGACTGGCGGCCATCATCGGGGGTCATTGCAGCGTCTCCCTCAGCCGTGGGTAGGTCTCAAGCGGATTGTCCACCGCCACCTTCTGCCGCAGCGCCTCCGGGAACCCGTCCGGAAACGCCGCGTCGCCGTCGAACTGCCAGTGCGGATAGTCGGTGGAGAACAGCAGCACGCGATCGGAATCGATCTGCTCGATCGCCCGGGCCAGGTCGGCCGGATCGGGCGGCGCGTCGGTCGGCTGCAGGGTGAAGCGCACATGCTCGCGGATGATGTCGGCCGGCGGCCGGTCCACCCACGGCACCTCGGCCCGCACCCCGCGCCAGGTCTTGTTCGCCCGCCACATGAAGTTCGGCAGCCAGGTGAAGCCGGATTCCGCGAACACCACCTTCAGGGCGGGGAACTTGGCGAACACGCCCTCATGGATCAGGTTCAGCAGCTGCGCCTGGAACGCCTGCGCGTTGGCGACATAGTCCTCCAGATAGTACGACGGCCACCCGTTCCCGGTGGTCGCATGCCGTGCCGCCGAGCCCGCATGCACGCAGACCGGCAACCCATGCCGCGCCGCCGCCGCGTAGATCGGCCAGTACTGCCTCCGCCCCAGCGGCGCCTCCTGCATGGCGAGCATGAGCACCTGCACGAAGCGCCGGTCCCCCGCCAGCCGCTCGATCTCCTCGGCCGCCCCCTCCGGATCCTGCGGCGCCACCACGATCGCACCGCGCAGCCGCGCATCGCGCGCCAGCCACGCGGCGGCCAGCCAGCCGTTCATCGCGCGCGCCACCACGGTCGCGAAATGCGGGTTGTAGATCGCCTGCACGCCATAGAGCGGATTCAATATCGCCGCCCGGCTGCCGAACCCGTCCAGCGCCTGCGCCGTCAGCATGGCGAAATCCGAGCCCGGCTTGCCCTCCGCCGGCCGCCAGTCGGGCCGGGCATTGGCCGCGATCCGCATCGGGAACGACGCCAGATCCAGCCCGTCGATCCCGCGCACCGTCACCTGCTCGCGCCAGTACGGGTCAAGATAGGGCAGCAGCGCCGCCATGCCCGGCAGCGCCGGATGCACGTCGCAATCGATGCCCGCCGGGGCAGTCCCCGCCATCAACCCGTCCCCTCACCACGTCCCCGAAGGCTACACCCCGCCCCCCGCCGCCGTCCACCGCCCCGCTTTGACAGCCGCCCCCCGTGCCCCGATGCTGCCCCCAAGCACGCCACCCCAACGAAAGGAGCACGGGCAGCATGGCCGACCTCTTCGTCTGCCTCACCTTCGACCACGACAACACGTCGGCGCTGATCTCGCGCAACCAGCTCACCCCCACCGCCATCTCGCGCGGCGATTTCGGCATCGCCGCCGCCGCCCGCATCCTCTCCCTGCTGAAGGCGGAGCGCATCCCCACCACCTGGTTCATCCCCGGCCACACCATCGACAGCTATCCGGGCTGCACCGCCGCCGTGCACGCCGACGGCCACGAGATCGGCAACCACGGCTGGACCCATCGCGTCCCCTCCACCCTCGGCCCCGAGGGCGAGGAGCAGGAGCTGGTGCGCGGCAACGAATCGATCATCCGCCTCACCGGCAGGCCGCCCCGCGGCTACCGCTCGCCCGCCTGGGACCTCAGCCCGCACAGCATCGACCTGCTGCTCAAGCACGGTTTCGTGTACGACAGCTCGATGATGGGCCACGACTACCTGCCGTACCAGGCCCGCAACGGCGACACCATCTCCCTGCTCGAACCGATGCAGTTCGGCCCCGACACCCCGCTCGTCGAAATGCCCATCAGCTGGTCGCTCGATGACTACCCGCATTTCGAATACACGCGGTCCGATGCCGGCATCCTCCCCGGCAACATGAACGCCCGCCTGGTGATCGAGAACTTCATCAACGAGTTCCGCTACATGAAGAAGCACCACGACTGGGGCATCCTCACCTACACCTTCCATCCCCATGTCATCGGCCGCGGCCACCGCATGTTCATGCTCGAGCACATGATCGCCACGCTCCGCGCCGAGGGCGCCAGCTTCGTCACCATGGAGACCGCGGTCGACGAGTACCGGCGCAAGCACCCCGCCGGCCTCAGCCTGCGCCCGCGCTAGCAGGAATGGCCCCGGCAGCGCAGGCGGACGCGGCTTGACCGACAGCGAGAGCGCGCGCTTCTTCGCCGAGGCGATGCCCGCCGAGCCGCGCGACGCGCGCCTCGCCTGCACCCTCGTCATCGATGCCGAGGAGGATTTCGACTGGAACCACCCGGTCCAGGGCACCGCCTTCTCCACCGCCCACATCCAGCATATCGGCACCCTGCACGACATCCTCGCCGCCTACGGCGCCGTCCCCACCTATCTCGTCACCTACCCGGTGCTGGAGGACCCCGCCGCCATCCGCGCCATCGGCCGCGAGCTGGGCCGCGGCCGCTGCGAGGTCGGCATCCAGCTCCACCCCTGGGTCACGCCGCCCTTCGACGACGACGACCGCGCCCACCAGGCCTCCTATTCCGGCAACCTCGACGCCGGGCTCGAGGAGCGCAAGCTGCTGGCGCTGGCCACGCGCTTCCACGAGGTGTTCGGCCAGAGCGCCACCGTCTACCGCGCCGGCCGCTACGGGCTCGGCCGGCAGACCGGGATCCTGCTGGAGCAGCACGGCTTCCGCGTCGACACCAGCATCGCGCCGCGCACCGATTTCTCGCCCATGGGCGGGCCTGACTACAGCACCATCGACTGCGCCCCGTTCTGGTTCGGCACCGGCCGCCGCCTGCTCGAGGTGCCGCTCTGCCGCAGCGTCATCGGCTGGGCCGGCCCCGCCGCCCCGCTGCTCTACCGCGCGCTCACCGGCCCGCTGCTCGCCCCCTCGCGCGCCGTCGCCCTGCTCACCCGCACCCGCTGCGCCGAGCGCATCACCCTCTCGCCCGAGGGCAACGACATCACCGCCATGCAGCGCCTCGTGCGCAGCCTCGCCGCCCGCGGCCAGTCCGTGCTGCCGCTCTCCTTCCACAGCTCCTCGCTGCATCCCGGCCGCAACCCCTATGTCCGCAGCCGCGCCGAGCTGCACCATTTCTACGACCGGCTCTCCGCCCTGCTCGCATTCCTCGCCGACGCCATGCAGGCCGAGTTCGTCGCCCTCGACGCCGTCCCCGGCCGCTTCGCGCCGCCCCCGCCGGCCAGGTCGGGCTGATGGCGGACCGCAGCATCCTGCTCATCGCCAACAACTTCCCGCCCCAGCGCGGCGGCTCCGCCGTCGTCTACGACAGCCTCGCCCGCCATTCGAACGGCCGCATCATCGTCATGGCCGCCCGCTGCTCCTATCTCGACGGCCTGCCCGTCATCGGCTGGCGCGAGCACGACCGCCGCGCAAAGTACCGCATCATCCGCCTCGCGCTGCTGCGCACCCTCCTCTTCGGGCGGCCGGGCAGCACGCTCGGCGTGATCGCCTTCCGCCTGCACGACATCCTGCTGCGCGCCAGGGTGCTCTGGCACCTTGCGATGCTCCTGCTCTCCGACAGCATCGGCGCGGTCTGCGTCGGCGAGCTCATCGCCAGCGGCTGGATCGTCCACCTGCTCCACCGCTTCAGCCGCGTCCGCACCGCCATCTACGTCCATGGCGAGGAGATCCTGACCGAGGTCGATTACGACCCCGGCCTCGCCCGCGCCACCGCAGCACTGCGCGCCGCCGACCGCATCTTCGTCGTCAGCCCGTTCACCGCCCAGGCGGTCCGCGACCGCATCGGCCCCGCGCATGCCGACAAGATCAGGCTGATCGAGAACGGCGTGGACACCGCCACCTTCCGCCCCACCCCGCGCCGCCAGGACCTCGCCCGGGAATACGGCCTGGCCGGGTGCTTCGTCTACGTCGCGGTCTGCCGCCTGCTCGAGAAGAAGGGCGTGGACATGGCCATCCGCGCCTTCGCCGACATCCACCGCCGCCACCCGGACACCCGCTTCGTGATCGTCGGCACCGGCCCCTACGAGGCGGAGCTGAAGCGCCTCGCCGGCAACCTCGGCCTCGGCCCCGCCGTGGTCTTCGCCGGCGACGTCGCCCCGGCCGATCTCGTCGCCCATTACTGCCTCGGCGACGTCTTCGTGATGCCCAACCGCGCGCTGCCCAACGGCGACACCGAGGGCTTCGGCCTCGTCTTCCTGGAAGCCAATGCCTGCGGCCTGCCCGTCATCGGCGGCCGCGACGGCGGCACCGCGGCGGCCGTCCAGGACGGCGACAACGGCCTGCTCGTCGATGGCCGCGACCTCGCGGCCGTCACCGGCGCGATGCTGCGCCTGCGCGAGGACGACACGCTGCGCGCCCGCCTCGCCGCCAACGGCCTGCGCGCCGCCGCCCGCGCGGGCTGGCACGGCAAGGCGCATCTGTTCCGCGAGGCCTGCCTGCTCGACTAGCCCAGGCGACGCCCGGCCCTATCCTTCCGCGCCCCGCTCCCGCATCCTCCGCCGCGCCGCCCGGCCGCCCCGCGGCGGCCCCGTCAACCGGCGCAACAGGAGGAACCATGACCGACAGCACCCTGCGCGAGAAGGGCGCCGCGATCCGCCGCGAGCTGATGGGCCCGGCCTATGCCGGCGCCCTCGAATCCACCGTCTACGCCGATCCCGGCATGCGCAAGTTCCGCGACCTGGCGCAGGAGATCGCCTTCGGCACGGTCTGGGCCCGCCCCGGCCTCGACCTGCGCACCCGCGCCCTGATCTGCGTCGTCTCCGACTGCGCCACCGGCCGCGCGCCCGAGCTCGCCATCCACCTGCGCATGGCCATCCGCCAGGGCTGGACCGAGGAGGAACTGACCGAGGCGCTGCTCCACCTCTCGGTCTATGTCGGCCTCCCCCTGGTGCGCGAGGCGATGCTGACCGCCCAGGAGACGTTTGCCGCCATCCGCGCCGAGGGCTAGGGAAAGGGCTCCAGTTCACGGAGCCCTTCCATGCCCGACCAGCTCACCGGCCTGCAGCTGCGCTCGCTGCTCGCCGCCGACGGCACCCTCACCCTCTCGCTCGAACCCGTCGCGGTGCCCGCGCCGGGCCCGGGCGAGGTGACGCTGCGCATGGAGGCGGCCCCGATCAACCCCTCCGATCTCGGCCTGCTGCTCGGCCCTGCCGACCTCGCGACCGCGCAGCAGGGCGGCACGCCCGCGGCCCCGACGCTGACCGCCCGCATGCCGGCCCCGGCGATGGCGGCGCTGGCCGGGCGCATCGGCCAGTCCATGCCGGTCGGCAACGAGGGCGCCGGCACCGTCATCGCCGCCGGCCCCGGCGCCGAGGCACTGATGGGCCGCCGCCTCGCCGCGATCGGCGGCGCCATGTACGCCCAGTACCGCACCATCCGCGCCGCCGACTGCCTGGTCCTGCCGCAAGGCGCCACCGCCGCCGAGGGCGCCTCCTGCTTCGTCAACCCGCTCACCGCCCTCGGCATGGTCGAGACCATGCGCCGCGAGGGCCACACCGCCCTGGTCCACACCGCCGCCGCCTCCAATCTCGGCCAGATGCTCCAGCGCATCTGCCTCAAGGACGGCATCGCGCTGGTGAACATCGTGCGCAGCCCCGACCAGGCCGCGCTGCTGCGTGGCCAGGGTGCGGCCCATGTCGTCGACACGACCGCCGACGGCTTCACCGAACGGCTCATCGACGCCCTGGCCGAAACCGGCGCCACGATCGCCTTCGATGCGATCGGCGGCGGCCCGCTGGCCGGCCAGATCCTCGCCGCCATGGAAGCGGCGATCCAGCGCAAGGCCACCAGCTACAACCGCTACGGCTCCACCGTGCACAAGCAGGTCTACATCTACGGCCAGCTCAACACCGGCCCCACCCAGTTCACCCGCAGCTTCGGCAGCGCCTGGGCGATGGGCGGCTGGCTGCTCTTCCCGCGCCTGGCCAGCTTCGGCAAGGACACCGCCGCCGCACTGCGCCAGCGCGTGGCCGACGAGCTGACCACCACCTTCGCCAGCCACTACGAGGCCGCGCTGTCGCTCGCCGACGTGCTGAACCTCGATCACGCCCGCCAGTACAGCCGCCGTGCCACGGGCCGCAAATACCTGATCGTCCCGTCCGGCGACTGACGCAACCCGCCGTCGCGCCCTGCCTCGCGCGCCCGCGCCCCCGCGCGTCAGCGCGCCGGAACCGTCTCCGACGCGCCGGCCACCAGCCGGGCCAGGATGGGCCCCAGCACGTCCAGGTCGACCGGCTTGATCAGCCACGGCCGGCCACTCTCGCGCAGCGCCGCCAGCGTGGCCGCGTCGGTGGAGCCGGTGACGACCACCGCCGGCAGCGGCGCCCCGCCGGCGCTCCGCCAGTCGTCGAGGAATTGCGGCCCGGTCTCGCCGTCGCCCAGGTCGTGGTCGACGATCGCCGCCCTGAGCGCGCCTGGCGGCAGCGCTGCGGCCAGCGCGCGCGCGGCTTCCGGCGTCGCCGCCTCGCTCGGCACGCCGCCCAGCGCCGCCACCGCCAGCGCGATCGCCCGGCGCGCCTCGTCATGGTCGTCCAGCACCAGGATCGGCGCGCCCGCCAGCTCCGCCCGCCGCGCCGGCACCGGCGGGCGGGCCGGCAGCGCCGCCGTCGCGGCGTGCGGCAGCGACAGCGTGAACCGGCTGCCCAGGCCGGGCTGGGAGGCCAGCGTCACCCGCGTCCCCAGCAGCAGCGCCATGCGCTGCACGATCGACAGCCCGAGGCCGAGCCCCTCGCGCGCCGCCCCGGGGATCGCCGCGCGCTCGAACTGCTCGAAGATGCGCGGCTGGTCGGCGGGCGCGATGCCGATGCCGGTGTCGAAGACGGTGATCTCCACCCCCGTCCCCTGGCGGCGGGTGACGATGCCGACGGCGCCGCCGTCGCAGAACTTCACCGCGTTGCTCAGCAGGTTGCGCAGGATGGTCTCCAGCAGCGCCGCGTCGGTGCCGACCGCAAGCTCGGTGGGCGCGATCTGCAGCGACAGCCCCTTGGCCGCGACGGTCGGCGCGAACTCCACCTTCAGCGCGTCGTACACCTCCTGCAGCCGCACCACCGCCGTCACCGGCTCGATCGCGCCGGCATCGAGGCGGGCGACGTCGAGCAGGGCCGCGAACATGCGCTGCATCGAGGCCACGGCCACGGCCATGTTCTCCACCACCTCGCGCATCTGCGGATCGGCGGCACGGCGGCGCAGCACGCCCACGAACATGCTGATCGCATGCAGCGGCTGGCGCAGGTCGTGGCTCGCCGTCGCCACGAAGCGGGTCTTGAGCTGGGAAGCGGCCAGCGCCTCGTCCCGCCCGCTGCGCAGCAGCCGCTCGGCCAGGGTGCGGCGGCGCTGATAGGCCGCCAGCGCGATGCCGCCGAGCGCGAAGCACACGCCGGCGGCGCCGAACAGCGCGCGGCCGAACGGCTCGCCGGCATCCTCCGCCAGCACCTCGCGGATCCGGGCGGCATGGCGCGTCCGGATCGCCTGCACCGCAGCCTGCAGCAGGCCCTCGATCTCCTCCATCAGCGCCCGGCTCTCGGCGATCCGGCTCGCCCGCAGCGCGGCCTCGGGCTCGCGGGCGTCGCGCAGGGCCACCCCGTCGTCCAGCATGCGCAGCAGCGCGGCGGTCACGGCGCTGACCCGCGCCCAGTCCAGCGTCGCCGGCCCGGCGATGCCGAGCCGGGCCACGCGCGCGCGCGCCTCCTCCGCCCGCACGGCATATTCCTCGCGGTCGGCGGCCTCGCCGCTGGCGAGATAGTCGCGCTGGGCGGAGCGCGCCTCGTACAGGCTGTTGAGCGCGTCGCGCACGCTGCCGGCGCCGGCCGCCAGCCGGTCGAGCT
>JBGAIK010000385.1:0-2226 GCA_044225615.1 Acetobacteraceae bacterium
CATGGGCGCCGGGGCCGATGCCGGCATAGTCCTGGTAGCGCCAGTAGGCGAGGTTGTGGCGGCTTTCCGAGCCCGGGCGGGCGTAGTTGGAGACCTCGTAGGGGCGCAGGCCGAAGCGCGCGGCTTCCTCCCCGGTGGCGTCATACAGATCGGCGGCCGTGTCGTCGTCGGGCAGGACCAGTTCGCCGCGGCGGTGCAGCGCCTCATAGGCGGTGCCGGGCTCGATGGTGAGCTGGTAGAGCGAGAGATGGTCGGCGGCGAGGGAAAGCGCCTGGCGCAGCTCGGCGCGCCAGGCGGGCAGGGCCTGGCCGGGGCGGGCATAGATCAGGTCGAAGGAGAAGCGAGGGAAGAGGCGGGCGGCCAGCGCCAGGGCGGCGGTGGCCTGGCCGGCGTCGTGCTGGCGGCCGAGGCGATGGAGCTCGGCGTCGTCCAGGCTCTGCACGCCCAGCGAGACGCGGTTGACGCCGGCGGCGCGGTAGCCGGCGAAGCGGCCGGCCTCCACGCTGGTGGGGTTGGCTTCGAGCGTGATCTCCAGGTCGGGCAGCGGGGCGAACAGCCGCGCGGCATCCTCGATCAGGGCGGCGACGGTGGCGGGCGCCATCAGGCTCGGCGTGCCGCCGCCGAAGAAGATGGAGGCGAGCGGGCGGCGGCCGAGGCGGGCCGCTTCCCAGGCGAGTTCGCGCTTCAGGGCGGCGGCGAAGCGGGGCTGGTCGATCTGGGCGCGGACATGGGAGTTGAAGTCGCAATACGGGCACTTGGCCAGGCAGAACGGCCAGTGGATATAGAGGGCGAGGGGCTGCATGCGCCTGATAGAGCATGTTTGATCGCGTGATTCACGCTTTCCGGCCTTTGGCCTCAGGCGATCACGCCCGATAGGAGGTCTCCGATGCCGCCGCCTGCCATGATGGCCACCGTCGCCGCGATGTGGCTGCTGGCCGTGGCCATTCCCGGCCCGAACTTCTTCGTCGTCGCCCGCATGGCCGCGGCGCGCTCGCGGCGCGAGGCGCTGGCGACGGTGGGCGCCATCGGCATCGGCAGCCTGTGCTGGGGCCTGGCCGGGTTCTTCGGCGTGCACGCGCTGTTCGCGCTGGCGCCGTGGCTCTATGGCGGGCTCAAGCTGCTGGGGGCGTGCTACCTGGCCTATGTCGGGGCGCGGATCATCGCCGGCAGCTTCCGGCCGGCGGAGCCGGCCGGCGCGGCGGCGGGCGCGGCGTTCCGGCTCGGGCTGCTGACCAGCCTGTCCAACCCGAAATCGGCGCTGCTGGTGGGCAGCCTGTTCACCGCGGTGATGCCGCCGGACGCGGCGATTTCGGTGGGGCTGTGGACGGTGGCGGAAATGGTGGCGATCTCGCTGGGCTGGTACGCGCTGGTGGCCTGCGTGATCTCCACCCACGTGGTGGCGTCGCTGTTCCGCCGCTTCCGGGCCTGGATCGACCGCGGCGCGGGGGCGATCTTCATCGCCTTCGGGGCGCGGCTGGCGATCAACACGGCGCTGGGGCGGCCATGAGCGAGTCGGTCGCGCGCGTGCGGGCCGCGCTGGCGGCGGCGGGCCATCCGGACAGCGTCGCGGAATTCCCCGCCGGCACCCGCACCGCCGAGGACGCGGCGGCGGCGGTGGGCTGCACGGTGGCGCAGATCGCCAAGTCCATCGTCTTTCGTGCCGGCGACCGCGCCGTGGTGGTGATCACCTCCGGCGCGAACCGGGTCGACGCGCGCAAGGTGGAGGCGGCGCTGGGCGTGGCCGTGAAGCGCGCCGACGCCGATTTCGTGCGTGCCGCGACCGGCTTCGCGATCGGCGGCGTGGCGCCGGTCGGGCACCTGTCGCCGCCGCTGCTGGTGTTCGACCGGGACCTGCTGGCGCTGGACCCGATCTGGGCGGCGGCAGGCTCGCCGAGCCATGTGTTCCCGACCAGCCCGGAAGTGCTGGTCAGGATCACCGGGGCGGTGGTGGCCGAGGTCCGGCAGGGATAGCGGGAAGCGGACCGGAGACGATCGGGCCGGTCGCTTCCTACGCCGCCGCCCCGCAGCACTTCTTGTATTTCTTCCCCGATCCGCACGGGCAGGGATCGTTGCGTCCGATCTTCCCCGGCCGCAGGGCGGAGGTCGCGGGCACCGCCGCCGGCAGGCCGCGCATCGCCCGATGGATCGTGTGCGCCGCCTCGCCGAGCAGGCGGCCGAGGCGCTGCTGCGCCACGTGCAGCCGCATCCGGTCCTCCGGCCGCTCGG
>JBGAIK010000083.1:0-16688 GCA_044225615.1 Acetobacteraceae bacterium
GGCGGCGGAGGGCGCCGCCACCGCCGCCGATCGCGCCGCGCGGGCGGCCGAAGCGGGCCTTGCGGCCGCGCGCGAGGCGGTGGTGCGAGCCGAGGGCGAGACGGTGCAGGCCGATCATGCCTGGGGCGTGGTGGCCGAGCGCATCCTGGAGCGGCTGGGTGCCGATGCGGCGCTGCCCGATCCGCCGGCGGATACCGGGCCGGAGAGCGAGGAGAAGCTGCGCCGGCGCCACGAGAAGCTGCTGCGCGAGCGCGAGGAGATGGGCGCGGTCAACCTGCGCGCCGAGCTCGAGGCCGACGAGATCGCCACCCAGGTGGCCACCATCATCCGCGAGCGCGAGGAACTGACGACTGCCATCGCCAAGCTGCGCGGCTCGATCGGCAGCCTCAACCGCGAGGGGCGCGAGCGGCTGTCGGCCGTGTTCGAGCAGGTGGACCGGCATTTCCAGGCGCTGTTCGCGCGCATGTTCGGCGGCGGGCGGGCGCATCTGTCGCTGGTGGGCTCGGACGATCCGCTGCTGGCGGGGCTGGAGATCTACGCCCAGCCGCCGGGCAAGAAGCTGGCCACCCTGTCGCTGCTGTCGGGCGGCGAGCAGGCGCTGACCGCGCTGTCGCTGATCTTCGCCGTGTTCCGCTGCAACCCCGCCCCGGTCTGCGTGCTGGACGAGGTGGACGCGCCGCTCGACGACGCCAATGTGGAGCGGTTCTGCACCCTGCTCGACGACATGGTGAAGGAGACCGGCACGCGGTTCCTGGTGGTGACGCACCACCAGCTGACCATGGCGCGGATGGACCGGCTGTACGGCGTGACGATGCAGGAGCGCGGCGTGTCGCGCGTGCTGAGCGTGGACCTGCAGCGTGCCGCCCAGATGGTGGATGCGCCGGCGATCGCGGCGGAATAGGACAGAGGGCAGGATTCACCACCGAGGCACGGCGACACGAAGGAGGCAGGCTCCTCCGTGTCGCCGTGGTGATTCTTCGCGTCCTTGGGGCTGGCGCGGGATTCAACATTCTGTAGAATGCAGGACAAGGCGCCACGAAGGCGCCGGGGAAACCGTTCCAAGGAGGCTGCCGTGTCGCACGACCGCACGCATCAACCCCGCCTGTCCCGCCGCGCCGTGGTGGGCGGCATGGCCGCCGTTGCGGCCAGCGCCCGGGCCGCCCATGCCGCCACCGGCGATGGCGGCGGGCTCGGCACCGCCGCGGCGCCGATCAGCATCCGCATGGTCGCCAACGACGCCTTCGCCAAGCTGTGGCAGACGGTGCTGATCCCCGAGTTCAACAAGAAATACCCGCACATCAAGGTGACCATCGACGGGGTTGCCTATTCGGAGCAGCTGACCAAGACGCTGCTCGACCAGACCGGCGCCAGCCCGGCCTATGACGTGATCTGCACCGACGATCCCTGGACGCCGCAGCTGGCCGAGGCCGGCGCGCTGCTGGACCTGAAGAAGGAGACGGCGGGCTGGACGGATGCCGATTTCGACTGGAACGATTTCTACGCCGCGCCGCTGGCCGCCAGCGAATGGAAGGGCGTGCAGTACGGCGTGCCGCTGCGCAGCAACATGCTGCTGATGTTCTACAACCGCACCCACTACAGGAAGGCCGGCCTGCCCGAGCCGACGCCGAAGCTGACCTGGGCCGAGTTCATGGCGCAGGCGCCTAAGCTGGTGCAGGACGTGAAGGGCGAGGGCAAGGTCAATGCCTGGGCGATCGGCACCTATTTCGCCCGCGACCAGCTGACGCCGACGATCTGGCAGACGATCCTGAACTCGAATGGCGGCAAGCTGCTCGACGCCAACGGCAAGGCCGCGTTCAACACGCCGGAAGGCGTGGCCTCGCTGCAGACGCATGTGGACCTGCTGAAATACGCGCCGCCCGGCGCCAAGAGCTACACGTTCAGCGAGGAGCTGACCGCCTTTCGCCAGGGGCAGCTGGCGGCGATGTTCATGTGGGGCAGTGTGTTCCGCGGCACCGCGGTCGATACCACCACCACCACGCTCAAGACCGAGGAGGTCGGCATCCAGGTGATGCCGGTGGGCAGCAAGGGTCCGGGCACCCATCGCGGCATCTGGAACGGGGTGATCAGCCGGAAGACGCAGTATCCGCGCGCCGGCTGGGCGCTGCTCCAGTGGATGAGCTCGAAGGAGGGCGAGCGCTTCGCCTCGGCCAATGTCGGCAGCTTCCCGGCGCGCAAGTCCACCATCGGCGGCAAGCCGGCGATGGACTGGCTGCAGCCGGTGTTCACCACGCTGGCCCAGGCCTACGAGGTGGCGCAGGAGGGGCAGATGTGGCGGCCGCGCCTGGCCAAGTCCGACGCGGTGCAGCAGGTGCTGGCCGACGAGGTGGCGCGCGCGACCTCGGGCGAGCTGAGCCCGGCCGAGGCGCTGAAGAACGCCGCCGCCCGGGTGGACCGGCTGCGGCTCTGATCCGGTCCGGCGCCGCCGCCATGGATGCGACCCGTCCGCCGCGACCCTACCGGTCGCGGCGCCTGACCCGGCTGGCCGACTGGGCCGGGCGGTGGGGGTTCCTCTCCCCCGCCTTCATCATCCTGGCGGCGGTGCTGGCCTATCCGATCCTGTATACGATCGAGATCAGCTTCGCCGAGCTCGACATCGGCACCTTCCAGCCCGCCATCTGGGTCGGCTGGGACAACTACGAGCTGGTGCTGACCGACGAGCGGTTCTGGCACGCGCTGAAGGTGACCGGCATCTACCTGCTGTTCGCCATGCCGATCCAGATGGCGCTGGGCTTCGGCATCGCCTTCCTGGTCAACGCCGAATGGCGCGGCCGCGGCGTGGTCCGTGCGCTGTTCCTGATCCCGATGGTGGTGGCCCCGGTGGTCGCCGGCGGGCTGTGGAAGATGATGCTCGACCCGCTCTGGGGCCTGACCAATTTCGCGCTGGCCAAGATCGGGATCGGGCCGGTCGACTGGTTCGGCGATCCGGTCTGGGGCATGGCCGCGGTGATCCTGATCGACACCTGGCGCTGGACGCCGTTCGTGACGCTGATCGCCACCGCCGGGCTGATGTCCCTGCCCCGGGACGTGTTCGAGGCCGCCGCGATCGACGGTGCCAACTGGTGGGTGATGCTGCGGCGGATCACCCTGCCGCTGCTGGTGCCGGTGATCGCGGCGACCTTCGTGGTGCGCTGGCTGGGGGCGGTGAAGATGTTCGACATCGTGCTGGCCTCCACCCTCGGCGGGCCGGGGCGGGCGACCAACGTGATCAACCTGTTCATCTACCAGGAGGCGTTCCGCAGCCTGAAATTCGCCGAGTCGGCCGCCATGTCGGTGGTGGTACTGGTGCTGACCATGGCGCTGACCGGCCTGTTCCTGTGGGGCAGCCGGCATCTGGAGCGACGCTATTGAGCGCCGCCCGCCGCCGCATCGGCCATCGCATCCGCGTCGCCTCCGGCGTGGTGGTGTGCGCGGCCTTCCTGTTCCCGGTGTTCTGGATGGTGCTGACCTCCTTCAAGCAGCAGCGCGACATCTTCACCTCGCCGCCGACCTTCTTCTTCACCCCGACCTTGCAGACCTACGCCACCTACCTGACCCATGCCGACGTGCCGGGGCGGATGCTGAACACGGTGATCGTGGCGGTGGGATCGGCGCTGGTCTCGATCGTGGCCGGCTCGATGGCCGGCTATGCGCTGGCCCGCATCCGCCTGCGCGGCGCGGCGGCGATCGGCACGCTGATGCTGCTCTCCCGCGGGGTGCCGCCGATCGCGCTGGCGGTGCCGATGTTCCTTGTGGCGCGCAACCTCGCCATCACCGACAAGCACATCACGCTGATCCTGGCCTACTGCACGTTCCTGATCCCCTACGTGATGTGGCTGATGCGCGGCTTCTTCATGGCGCTGCCGCGGGAGCTGGAGGAATCGGCCACCATCGACGGCTGCTCCCGCTTCGGCGCCTTCTTCCGCATCATCGTGCCGATCTCGCTGCCGGGCCTGCTCTCCACCTTCATCTTCAGCATCATCCTGGCCTGGGAGGAGCTGCTGTTCGCTCTGGTGCTGACCAACCGCAACGCGGTGACGGTGCCGGTCGCGGTGGCCGGCATCGCCGCCGACATGATCACCGGCGTCAACTGGGCGGCGCTGTGCGCGGTGGGCACCATCACCGTGGTGCCGGTGGTGGTCTTCTCGCTGGCGGTGCAGAAATGGCTGATCAAGGGCCTGGCCGATGGCGCAACGAAAGGCTGAGCCGCCCCAATCTGCTTCGCCCGAGTACAGGACCAAGGCCGACATCGCGCGGCTGCATATCCAGCAGCTGATCCGCTCGGGCAGCGCGCGGCCGGGGGACCACATCACCACGCGGGCCATCTCCGAGGCGCTGGGGATGAGCGAGACGCCGGTGCGCGAGGCGGTGCGCAGCCTGGCGGCCGAGGGCTGGCTGGAGTTCAACCCGCATCTCGGCGTCGCCGTCTCCTCGGTGAAGGCCGACCAGCTGGCCGAGATCTACGCGCTGCGCGGCGCCCTGGGGGCGGTGGCGGTCGAGCTGGGGGCGGCGCTGCTCGGCCCCGAGCGGCTCGCCGCCCTGGAACGCAACCTGGGTGCCGCGGCCGCTGCCGCCGCCGCGAGCGATGCCGTCCGCTACGCCCAGCTCAACCAGGAATTCCACATCCTGCTGTCCGACACGCCGGCGACGCAATGGACGCTGCGGCTGCTGAACTCGCTGTGGGCGCAGACGGCCGCGATCGGGCGCGGCTTCGAGCTGGTGCCGCGGCGGATGGCGGAGTCGCTGGCCGAGCATCGGGCGATCCTGGCCGAGGTCGCGGCGGGGCGGGCCCGGCAGGCGGCCGCGCTGGTTGTTGCCCATGAGCGGGAGGGTGGGGCCACGCTGATCGCGGCGCTTGGGGGATGAAGGGGAGCAAGGAAGGCCAGGGCTCTGCCCTGGACCCGCCAAAGGCCGGGGGCCTTTGGAAACCGATGGTTGAAGACACTCAAGTCCGGGGTTCCAAGGGCTCCGCCCTTGGCGGGGTCGAGGGGCGGAGCCCCCGCCTTCCTTCCTTGACTCTCAGCGCGGCGGGGCGCCGGGGCGGCGCATGACCATCAGCAGCAGCAAAGGCGGGATCACCATCAGCGTCATCAGCCGGTAGTCGTTGCTGAAGGCGATGATCTGGGCCTGGCGGGTGATCATCGTGTCCAGCAGCTCGGCGCTCCGGGTCACGGCCGGGTTCAGCAGGTGGGCGACGCTGTCGTTGCCTTGCAGCAGCCGGTTGAACGGGGTGATGCCGGCGGCGAGGTCGGCATGCGAGATCTGGGTGCCGCGGACCAGCGAGAAGGAGGTGACGGAGACGCCGATCGCGGCGCCGATGTTGCGGGACAGATTCTGCAGCGCCGCCGCGTCGCCGCGGTACTGGGCGGGCAGGGTGGCGAAGGCGACGACCGTCATCGGGTTGAACACGAAGCCCATGGCGAAGCCCTGGGTGACCAGGGTCGCGATCATCTCGCCCGCCGCCATGTCGGGCGACCACTCGGTCATCCGGTGCATGGTGTAGCCCAGCAGCAGCAGGCCGAAGGCCATCAGCTTGCGCTGGTCCACGTACCTGCCGCCGAGCCGGCTGGCGATGATCATCGCCGCCATGGTGCCGATGCCGCGCGGCGCCATGGTGAGGCCGGCGGTGGAGACCGGGTAGCCGGCGAGGTTCTGCAGGTAGGGGGCGATCAGCGCCGAGCTCGCCATCAGGATGGTGCCGGTGCAGAACATCATCATGGCCGCGGCGGTGAAGTTGCGGTCCCTGAACAGGCCGGGCGGCAGGAACGGCTTCTCGGCGGTGAACATGTGGACCAGGAACAGGTAGAAGCCGAGCCCGGCCAGCACCGCCTCGATGATGATCTCGCGCGAGCTGAACCAGTCCTCGGTCTGGCCGCGGTCGAGCATGAGCTGGAGCGCGCCGACGCCGAGGGCGAGCGCGGCGAAGCCGGTCCAGTCGAATTTCAGCTCCGGCTTGACCGGCGATTTCGGCATCAGGAATGCCAGCCCGACGGTGGCCAGGATGCCGAAGGGCAGGTTGACGTAGAACACCCAGCGCCAGTCGAACGTGTCGGTCAGGTAGCCGCCGAGCGTGGGGCCCATGATCGGGCCGACCATGATGCCGACGCCGAAGATGGCCATGGCGTGGGCGCGCTGCTCGAACGGGTAGATGTCGAGCATGGTGGCCTGCGAGAGCGGGGCGAGGGCCGCGCCGCAGACACCCTGCAGGATGCGGAACGCCACCATCTGCTCCAGCGTCTGGGCGGCGCCGCACATCATGGAGGTGAGGGTGAAGCCGACCAGCGAGGCGATGAACAGGTTCTTGCGCCCGTAGCGCTGGGCCAGCCAGCCGACCGGGGCGGTCATGATCGCGGAGGCGATGACGTAGCTGGTCAGCACCCAGGTGACCTGGTCCATGGTGGTGGACAGGCTGCCCTGCATGTAGGGCAGCGCGACGTTGGCGATGGTGCTGTCGAGGATCTGCATCAGCGTCGCCGTCATCGCGCAGCAGGTCAGCAGGCCGCGATGCGGCACCGCCTGGGTGGCCGGCGCGGCGAGCGTGGACTGGACGGCGGCCGACACGCCGCTAGCCCGTCGTCACGCCCATGGCCCGGAGGCGCGCGCCGGCGGCCATGTGGAACGGCGGGCGGGCGGGCTTGGCGGTCATGGCGTTCTCCCCAGGCAAGCCGGCATGATGGGCGCAAAGCTTCGTAACACCCTATGACCAGTCATCCAGTGTGACGCAAGCCGCAGAATCGTGGCCCTGGCATCGGCTGTTGTATCGGCTCGCCGGCGGGGGAATGATGCCGCGAGGGGGCGGGGGCATGGATCGGACGATCGCGCAGGACAAGATCGACTGGATGCAGGCCGTGCTCGGCATGCGGCTGGACCTGCGCGCGCAGGAGGAAGCGGCGCCCGGTGCGACCGCGACCGGGGCGAAGGTGCGCGCCCGGCCCGTCGACAAGGCCATCCAGCCCCCTGGCGGCGCGACCATCTTCGACCGGCCACCCTCGGGCGCGGCCATCGCGCCTGCGATCCCCGGCCCGGCGAAGCAGTTCCACGGCGCCAACGGCCGCTCGATCGGCATCGCCAAGGGGGCGGACGGCAAGGTCGCCTTCACCGCGCCGCCGCCGCCGGTCCGCGAGATCACGTTTGCCGGCGGCGGCGGCAAGGGTGCGGCGCTGCCCGGCGCGGTGCGCGCGCTGCATGCGTCGGGCACGCTGAAGGACGTGAAGCAGCTTTCCGGCGCCTCGGTGGGATCGATGACGGCGGCGCTGGTGGCGGCCGGGTGCAGCGCGGACGAGTTCGCCGCCTTCGCCAACGACCCCAAGCTTGCCGATGGCATCAAGGAGGGGAAGTCCATGCTCGGCGCCCTGGTCGGCGGCGGGCTGACCGGGGAGGGGATGCGCACGCTGATGCGCGCCAAGCTCGACGACACGCTGCGCAGCCGCATCACCGAATACCTGGAGCAGACCAGCAAGGCCGGCGGACAGCCGGACGAGGACGCGCTGGCGCTGCTGAAGCGCATCGCGAGCAATGCGCTGGGGCCGACCTTCGGCGACCTGCGGATGCTGGCCAAGGTGATCCCGGCGGTGAAGGAGTTGTCGGTCTCCGCCACCTACATGTACGAGGTGAACGCCCAGGGCGAGCCGGTGGAGCAGGACAAGCCGCAGCTGGTGATGTTCAACGCCAGCACCGAGCCGTCGCTGGAGGTGGCGATCGCGGTGCAGGCCTCGGCCGCGCTGCCGCCGGTGTTCAACCCGGTGGATATCCGGCTGGCCTCCGGCATCACCGCGCGGTTCCAGGATGGCGGGGTGCTCAACAACCTGCCGACCTCCGACAGCGTCGGCGCCACTCGCGACCTGGATCCGATGCCGGAGGGGGGCGCGATCAGCTTCGTCTTCGAGAGCGAGGCGGCCCGCCAGGCGCTGGGCGGCAAGGCGGCGCCGGAGCGCAGCCGGCTGTCGGACTGGATCAGCAACGCGCCCAATTCGGCGGCCAACTACGCGACCTTCCGCGGCATCGCCGAGAAGCCGGAGGACGTGGTGATGGTGCCGCTGGTGTTCGACCGCAAGAACGCCGAGGGCAAGAACGAGCACAAGGATTTCAGCGGCTTGAAGAGCGGCACGGTGAATTTCAACATCGCCGCCGAGGATCGCGCCACGCTGCAGGAAATGTCGGAGGCCGCGACCAACGCGCATCTGACCAAGCGCCAGCAGCCGGCGACGCGCGTGTTCGACAGCAACGAGCAGATGCTGATGTCGATCGGCCGCGCCGACCTGGCGGGGCTGGCCAAGGAGGGGGCGGAGGGCGCCAAGGCGGCGCTTGCCTTCCGCGACGCGGCGCTGGCGGCGATCGGGCGGATGACCAAGATGGCCAAGGCGCTGCAGGGCCAGCCGGCCTCCGCGATCGCCGAGGACAAGTCCGTGCTGGCGGATCTCAAGAAGCTGGAACAGCTGATCGCCGGCAATGCCGAGCGGCAGGCCTTTGTCGGGCGCGAGATGAACCGCGGCGGGCTCGACCGGCTGATTTCCGCCCACAACGCGCCGCCGGGGCCGGCGATGCAGGCGGCGGCTGCGGTGCAGGACGCGCTGAAGGCGCATGACCACGCGCGCACGGTGCTCAATGAGGCGATCTATCCGCGCCTGGTCAAGGAGGACAAGGGCGGCGTGAATGCCGCCGTGCTGCTGCAGGCCGAGGTGCTGCTGCGGCGGGCCAATTCGATGCTCGCGGTGAAGGCGGCGCTGCAATCGGTGATCCGCCACTACCAGGGGCGGCGCGACCTGCTGGGTGTCCATGGCTACAAGGAATTCGCGGCACAGCTGGCCGCATACGTGAAGTAGGGGGCGGCGATGCCGGAGCGGACCAGGGAACTCTACGCGGAACTGGCGGCGACGCTGGGCCTGCCCGAACTGACGCCCGACGTGAACGGCGGGGTGCAGCTCGACGTCGGCGACGACACCACGGTGATCCTGTTCGGCGAGAACGACGTGGGCTTGCTCGTCGTGATCCCGATCATGCAACTGCCCGACGACGTCAGCCCCGGCGTGACGCTGTGGCTGCTGCGGCGCAATTTCTACGATTCCGGCATCGCGCCCTTCGCGCTGGCCTGCGACGCCGCCGGCACGCTGGTGCTGTGGGGGCGGGTGCCGATGGAGGGGCTCACCGGCGAGCGGCTTGCGGGACTCATCGACGCGGTGGCGGCGGAGGCGCGGACGGTGAGGGGGGAGGTGGAGGGGTAGGGACCGCCGGGTTACCAGTATTTCGTGACACGCACGCCGCGGGCGGAGCGCTCGCGCACGATGCCGTCCGGGTTGCCCAGGGTCAGCGGGTCCTGGAAGCGGATGCCGGTGCAGCGGGCCTTGATCACGCGGCGCGCGAGCGCATCGGTGGCAAGCAGCGTCACCGGGGCTTCGTCCACCCAGAAGAGATCGGCGCAGGGCACGAGGTCGGCCCGGATGGCGAGGGTACGCAGGAACCATCGCTCGCCGATTGGCGGCGGGCCGCTCAGCAACGCGCCGTAAGCGTCGAATTTCGAGCGTGGGCCATCCATGGCGGGCTGGTGCCGGAGCGGCCGGAAGAGGCGATATTCCTGGGCAATCGCTTTGGCACCCCCTGCCACCAGCTCAATGGGAAAATACTGGACGTCGCCTGGCGGCAGGGCGAGCGCGTCCCGCAGCCGGGCGGAGACGAACTTGAACACACCAAAGGAGAAGTGATCCGGGGCCAGCCAATCTCCCTCCGGCAACGCAAGCTGGAGCGGTGGGTAGTCGTCTCGAAGGCGCACGGAGCTGGCGCCGAAGAACCCCCATGCTCCTTGGCGCTTGGCCTCCTGGTGCGCGCCTCGCTTCCAGTCCTCGCCATGACAGTCATCCACCGGTAAGCGGTATCGCCAGACGACCCCGAGCCGATACTGTGTCCATGCATTGGGGCGCATCATCCAGAAATGCGATCCCGAGGGCAGGCGCTCGACGTATCTCCTCGTCTTCATGATGCAGCCTGGCCTTTCTCATCGTTCTGGACGATCCGGCTCAGATCCAGCGCCTCCTTTCTCAATTTCGCCTGCAGCATCTTGACGGCCATCCAGGCGGCCAGGTCGTACTCATCCGCTGAACCGCTGGCGGACCGCTTCGCGAGCCCTGTTTCAGGCTTGTCCAATTCGGCTTCAATTTGCGAGAGCCTTGCATCCACGCCATCAGTCCAGCCCGGATGGCCACTATTGTGCAAGGGAAGACGCGGGCCCTGTTTCGCAAGCTGCTGCTGGGCATCAGGCGTTGCGGGGAGCAGCATGAGATTGTCAGGCTCGTCGAGGCTCCAACCGATGCGCGCCGCCGCCATCAGCAATCTCTTGTGGCTTTGGGCGGGCTTCACGCCGATCAGGTGGTGGACGCTCATCTGCAGGCCCTTCGACCTCTCGACCGTCTCCCTCTCGTTCTCCGATTTCAGCGCCGCAGGCCGGTAGCGTGACGGCTGCGCCTGGAGCTCTGGCGGCAGGCCGTCATTGCGGCCGGGACGCGGATTGGCCTCGACGATGATCGGTGCATCGGGGGCATCGATCGGTCGCGGATGGCTTTCCCATTGCGGGCCGGTTCGTTGTCGCCACCAGCGTTGCAGCCTTTTGTAGTCCTCGACCGCATCGGGCAGGAGCGTGGGAGGCGCGAAGCCCGGCCGATGCCGCGTGGCGCTCGCCAGTGTCGCTGCAACAGGCCTGCCCGCTGGGCCAGTGGCATCTGCCGCCCCCTGAATGTCGAAGCCGTTCCCATCCTGAATGTCGAAGCCGTTCCCATCGCCGCGTGGCACGAAGATGGCCGGTATCCGAAACGCCTCTGGATGGTCCCGAAGCCATTCCGTCGGCGGCGGGTGTCCGTGCGGGACGAAGATGAATGGTATCCGGATCGTGTCGGGGTCATCGGGGTCGGCGGTGTCTGGCATGTGCCCCTCGGAGGGAATTAACTAACACAACTAACATAGGAGAATGGAAATTTCAAGCCCGCGCGTTGCAGCCGCGGTGTTCACGTGTCCAAAGCCATGACTGGGCAGGCACGTCCGAGCCGTGGCTCCTGCCCTGCGCTATCCGTTCTGCCGCCCTTGGGCAGACGGCGAGATGGCCTCTACGCCAGGTCGGCCACCGCGTTGTGCCACCGCCGGAACGCGTCCAGATGGTCGGCCAGGCTGCGGCCTGCGATGCGCTTGTGGTAGCCGCGGCCGTAGGTGGTGTTCAGGGTGATATGCGTCGCCCCCAGCTTCTTCCAGGCGGTGAAGGCGGCGCGCCAGTCCGCTTCGGTGCCTTCCTCGGTGGAGACCCAGACTTCAAGGCCGATCGCGGCGGGGTCGCGGCCTTCGGCCTCGGCCAGGCGCTTCACGGTGTCGAATTCGGCGCCGGCGGTTTCGATCGGATGGGCCAGCATCATCCAGCCGTCGCCCCATTTGGCGATGCGCTTGAGGGTTTCCTCGTGGTGGCCGCCGAACCAGACGGGGATGCGGCGGGCGGCGGGCAGGGGGTTGATGCCGGCATCGTCGATCGTGTGCCAGCGGCCCTTGAAGGTGACGTGCGGGTCGGCCCAGAGGGCCTGCATGACCTGCACCTGTTCCTCCGAGCGCTTGCCGCGGTTGCGGAAGTTCTCGTTGAGGCCGACGAACTCGACCTCGTTCCAGCCCACGCCGACGCCGAGGCGGAAGCGGCCGGGGGCGAGGACGTCGAGGCTGGCCGTCTGCTTGGCGACCAGCACGGCCTGGCGCTGGGCGAGGATCAGGACCTGGGTGGAGAAGCCGATCGCGCGCGTGCAGCCGGCGAGGAAGCCGAAGGCCACGAACGGGTCGTGGAAGAAATCGGCCGAGGTGTTGCGGTTGCCCCAGTCCGGCCGGGTGGCGACGTTCACGCCGAGGACGTGGTCGGCCAGCATCAGGTGGTCGTAGCCGAGCGCCTCGGCGGCCTGGGCGAGCTCCTTCACGGTTTCCGGGGCGCCGCCCACGTCCTGGAGCGGCAGGTTGGTGCCGAGCTGGACTTTCATGGCGCTATCCCATCGTCTGGAAGGCGGTGGGCGTGATCTCGAAAATCTGCCGGGTCTCGGCGGCGCTGCGGTAGGGGTAGCTGTCGAGGCCGAGATATTTCTTCGCCAGCGAATCGATATGGGCGTCGGCGCCCTGCTCGGTGACCCTGGTGACCGTGCCGCGCACCTGGACGTAGCGGTAGCCATTGGCGGGATCGACGATGGAGAGGGCGACCTTCGCGCCCTCGGCCATGTTGCGGGACTTCACGCGGCCCTTGGCGGAGTTGACGCGGATGATGTCGCCCGCATGGTCGAACCAGACCGGCGTCACCTGCGGCGAGCCGTCCGGCATGGTGGTGGCGAGATGGGCGAGTGCCTTGCTGTCGAGCAGGTCGGCGTATTTGGCGGGGATGGTGGGCATCGTGTCCTCCTAGAACAGCTTGCCGGGCAGCGGGGCGCTGCGGGTGTAGTCCATGATGGTGTAGGCGCCGCCCTGGTAGCGCTCCTGCACCGGGCTGTCGCTCACCTTGCCGGCCATCTGGGCGGCGAAGGGGTCGGCGCTGTCCTCGGGCAGCCAGGCGATCGCGTCCCGCGCGTCGGCGCGCCAGTAGGTGCGGCTGTTGTTCGAGGCGCCCCAGATCACGCAGCTGCCGGTCTTCCCGGCGAGCGTGGCGCGGACGCAGAGGCGGACGAGGTCGGCGTAGCTGAGCCAGGTGGAGAGCATGCGCGCGTCGATCGGCTCGGGGAAGCTGGAGCCGATGCGGACGTTCACGTTCTCCACGCCGTGCTTGTACCAGTACATCCGCCCCATCAGCTCGCCATAGGCCTTGGACAGGCCATAGTAGCCGTCGGGCAGGAACTGGCAGTCGGCGTCGAGCGGTTCGCTGCGCTCGTGGAAGCCGATCGAGTGGTTGGAGGAGGCGAACAGCACGCGCGCCTTCTCGCGGCGGGCGGCTTCGTAGATGTGGTAGAGGCCGCGGATGTTGGGGCCGAGCACCTCCTCGAACGGGCGCTCGACCGAGACGCCGCCGAAATGCAGGATCATGCCGCAGCCCTCGGCCAGGCGCAGGATGGCGGGGCCGTCGTTGAGGTCGGCCCTGGTGAAGGTGGCGCCCGGGGGCAGCGGGTCAGGGAAGGGGGCAATGTCGGTCAGCACCAGCTTCCAGCCCATGGCGCCGAGCGCGCGCGCAAGCTGGCGGCCGAGGGCGCCGGAGGCGCCGGTGAGGAAGACGGGCTTGGCGGGGGTGTCGGGCATGGGGTTTCCTTCAGGGAAGATTCTTCTTTTTCTGAAGAAAAAGAAGCAAAAAGACTTTTATCCGTTGGGTCCTGCGGGTGGCATCCGGCTGGCTCCACACCAAACGGACAAAAGTTTTTTGGTTCTTTTTTTCAAAAAAGAACACCCTTTCTTCAATATCCTATAGCCGCCCCCGCCGGCCGCCGATCGTCATTGGCGCCATAGATCAACCCGGGCCGCATCTTCCCCGAGACCGCCGCATCGTTGCCGGAGGAGGCCGGACCGGAGGTGGTGCGGACGGGGCCGATGGCGATGAGCTCGGCGGCGCCCCAGGGGGTCTGCGTGGTGAGCTTGTAGCCCATGCCGCGCAGCAGCGCCTCGGTGTCGGGGGAGAGGCCGCGGGGTTCCACGAACACCTCGTCGGGCAGCCACTGGTGGTGGAAGCGGGGCGCGTTGACGGCTTCCTGCGGCTCCATGCCGTGGTCGATGACGTTGAGCGCGGTGAGCAGGGTGATCGTGATGATGCGGGCGCCGCCGGGGGAGCCGAGGACGAGGAAGATGCGGCCGTCCCTGGTGACCAGCGTGGGCGCCATGGAGGAGAGCGGGCGCTTGCCGGGGGCGATGGCGTTGGCCTCGCCCTGGACCAGGCCGAACAAATTGGGCACGCCGGGCTTGACGGTGAAGTCGTCCATCTCGTCGTTGAGCAGGAAGCCGGTGCCGGGCGCCATGACCAGCGCGCCGAAGCCGCCGTTGATGGTGTAGGTGACGGCGGCGGCGTTGCCGGCCTTGTCCACCACGGAATAGTGGGTGGTTTCCGGCTTCTCGTGCGGGGGCGTGCCGGGACGGAGCTCGGCGGAGGGGGTGGCGCGGGGGCCGATCTTCGCGCGGATGGCGGCGGCGTAGGCGGGGGAGGTCAGGCGCGCGACCGGGTTCTGCACGAAGTCCGGGTCGCCGAGATGGGTGTTGCGGTCGAGATAGGCGTGGCGCATGGCCTCGACCATCAGGTGCACCGATTCGGCCGAGCGGAAGCCGAGGGCGGGCAGGTCGTAGCCCTCCAGGATGGCGAGGATCTGGCAGAGCGTGGTGCCGCCCGAGGAGGGCGGCGGGGCGGAGACGAAGACGTGGCCGCGATAGGCGCAGCGCAGCGGGGCCATTTCGCGCACGCGGTAGGCGGCGAAGTCGGCGGCGGTGAGGATGCCGCCGCCGGCGCGGGAGGCGGCCTCCACGGCGGCGGGGATGCGGCCCTGGTAGAAGGCGGGGGCGCCGGCTTCCGCGATGGCGGACAGCGTGGCGGCGAGGTCGGCCTGGACCAGGCGGTCGCCGGGGCGGAAGGGGGTGCCGTCGGGGCGCAGGAAGATGCGGGCGAGGTCCGGGCGTTCCTGGAACTGCCTGGTCTTCGTCTCCAGGATGTCGGTGTCGCCGCGGGTGAGCACGAAGCCGTCGCGGGCGAGGCGGATGGCGGAGGCCATCACCACGTCGCGCGGCAGGGTGCCGTATTTCTCGCGGGCGGTCTCCAGGCCGAGCACGGTGCCGGGCACGCCGGCGGATTTCCAGCCGATCAGGCTGGCGCCGCGGATCACGTTGCCCTGGGCGTCGAGATACATGGTCGCGGTGGCGGCGGCGGGCGCGGTTTCGCGGAAGTCGAGGAAGGTCTCGCGGCCGTCGGCCAGGTGCAGGGTCATGAAGCCGCCGCCGCCGATATTGCCGCAGCAGGGGTTGACCACGGCCAGCGCGTAGCCGGTGGCGACGGCCGCATCGACGGCGTTGCCGCCGCGCTTGAGCATCTCGATGCCGGCCTCGGAGGCGAGGCGCTGGGCGGATACGACCATGCCGTTCTGCGCCTCCACCGCCGGGGGCGAGGCGGCGTGGGCCGCGCCGAACAGCAGGGCGGACAGGCAGAGCGCCAGCCGCCACGCGCTCATTGCTTCATCGGCCCGAAATCGGGGGCGACGGTAAAGTCGGCCTCGGTGATGGCGCGGATGTCGTCCACGCCGAGCCCGGCATAGGCCTCGCGCAGGACGAGGCCAGATGCAGTCACGTCGAAGACCGCCTTGTCGGTGACGATCACCTTGACGCAACGACGCCCGGTGGGCGGCAGCTCGGTGCGACGCTTCACCTTGCTGTTGCCGTGCTTGTCCGTGTGCTGGAGCGCGGCGATGACGCGGGGCACGCCGTAGCAGAGGTCCATTGCGCCGCCGATGCCGGGCCACCAGCGGCCGTTGCGGCGCGACGCCCAGTTGGCGAGCGTGCCCTCCTGGTCCACCTCCAGCCCGCCGAGCACGGTGGTGGAGATGTAGCCGTTGCGGGCGGCGCCGAGCGAGGTGGCGAGGTCCATGATCGCGGCGCCCGGCGCCATGGTGATCGGCTCGCCCGAGGCGTTGCTCATGTCGCTGTCGGCGTGGCGGGTGCCGGGCTTGGGGCCGAAGCCGAAGGCGCCGTTCTCGGTGTGCAGGATGATCCAGCGGCCGGCCGGGATGTAGTTGCCGGCGAGCGTGGGAATGCCGATGCCGAGATTCACCACCTCGCCCTCGTTCAGCTCCAGCGCGCAGCGCCGGGCGATGATGTGGCGCGGGTCCGTGTTCATGGCGCGTCCTCCAGGGGCGGCAGCCGCCCCAGCCTGATCCACAGGTCGCGATAGGCGTCGTGCTGCTCGTCGAGCGTGTAGCCCTGCACCACCGCGTTCACGAACGGGCCGGGGCAGCCGACGCGCTCGGGCGGGATGTCGCCCACCTCCACGATCTCGTTGACCTCGGCGATGGTGTAGCGGCCGGCCATGGCGAGGTCGCGCTGGTTCTGGGTGGAGGTGTAGCGGAACTCGACGTTGCCGAGCCGGTCCGCTCGATACCCCTTGATGATGGCGACGTCGGCCCGCAGCGCCGGCTCGACGAAAAAGGTCTTGCCGTCCAGCTCGATGGTGCGCTTGGCGACGTCGGGGAAGACGCCCGGCGCATCGAGGATGCCGACGCCGACGGGCACCAGCACGCCGCCGAGGCCGACACCGCCCGCCCGCACCTTCTCGGCCCAGGTGCCCATGGGGAAGAACTGCGCCACCTTCAGCCGCCCGGCCAGATACGCCTCCGAGCTCTCGGTGGAGGTCGCCGCATGGCTGCCGATCAGCTCGCGCACCAGGTCGGCGCTGAACAGCTTCGCCAGCGGCGTGGAGCCGCGCAGGCCGACCGTGTTGGCGATCAAGGTCAGCTCGCCGATCGCGTGCTCGACAATGTATTCGATGCAGCGCGCCGGCTCGCCCATGCCGACGAACTCGCCCATCATCAGGCTGATGCCAGGCTTCACCGGCGCCATGGCATCCGCCAGCGCCATGACCTTGTTCATGCTCATGCGAGTTCCTGGAGTGCTCGGGCCTGGAAAGGAAGGAAGGCCAGGGGCGCCGCCCCTGGACCCCGCCAAAGGCTGAGCCTTTGGAATCCATTCGATTTAAGGGTCTTGAAGGAGGGGGGCCAATCGAGCGATTGCATCCGACGAGGATG
>JBGAIK010000084.1:0-17371 GCA_044225615.1 Acetobacteraceae bacterium
GGTCATGCCGGCACCTTCGCCGGCAGCGCGATCCGCCGTCCGGTCCAGTCGGGCGGGGGCAGGCTTGCATGCGCCGCCGCCGCCGCTTCCAGCCGCGCCTGCACCTCCTCGGGCCAGGGCACCACGCGGCGGATGCGCAGGTCCACATGCAGGAAGATGAATTCCTGGGCTGCCGCGCGCAGCCCGTCCTTCACCCGGAACAGCTCATGCGCCACGTGCAGCCGCTTGGCGTCGCAGCCCAGCACCCGGCTGTGGACGATGCCGCGCTCGCCCAGCAGCATCTCGCGCTCATAGACGATGTGCGCCTCGGCGGCGAAGGTGCCACAGCCGCGGCTGCGCTTGTACTCGCGGCCGATGCCCAGCGCGTCCCAGATCTCGTCGGTCGCCAGGTCGAACAGCACCACGTAGTAGCCCATGTTGAGGTGGTTGTTGCCGTCGATCCAGGCGGGCGGCACCTCGATCTCGTAGCGGGCGAACGGCGTCGGGAAGTCCATGCGTGTCTCCGGGCGTCAGTCGATCGCGTCCCAGCCGAACGCCAGCAGGGGCAGGGTGGCGGCGGCGAAATCGGCAAGCGTGCCGACCAGCCCGGCCTCGACCAGCGCCGCCGGCGGCAGGTGTCGGCTGACCACCAGGTTGCGCAGCTTCAGGGCATGGGCGACCGGACTTGCCGCATGCTGGTCGAAGCCGCGCGGCAGTCGGGCGAGCGCCTCGTCGCGCGAGAAGTCGAGCCCGGCGCCGTGCAGCTGCGCCTCCAGCGCCTGGAACTCGTCGGCGCGCCAGGCGATCGCCTCGCGCAGCCGGGCCAGCGGCGCCGGGTCCAGATGATAGAATCCCGCCGCCACGAAGCTGCCCTGCGGGTCCAGGTGCAGATAAAGCAGGCCGGGATTGTCCTTGCGCCCGTCGCGCGTCAGCACCGCCCCGGCATGGGTCTTGTAGGGGGACTTGTCGCGGCTGAACCGCACGTCGCGATGGATGCGGAACATCGCCCGCGCCGGATCGCCGGTGAGGGGAATCCCGCGCCGCGCCAGCTCCCCGGCGAGGTCCACCACCAGCGCCGCCATCGGCGCCTTCACCGCCGTCTCGCACATTCGTCCTTGTGCGCGGCGAACCAGGCGCGATCCTGGTTGGCCGCAAGCTCGGCGAAGAACTGCGTGGCGGCCGGGGTGAAGCCGGTGAAGGGCATGCGCTTGCCATTCGTCAGGGGCGCACGACCCTGCCCCGTATGCCGCCGGCTGGCAACGCTCAGCCCAGCCGCGGGCAGAGCCGGCCGTAGTCGCTCGCCGGCAGGAAGTTCACGATCGCGGCCGGCACGTTCGGGTTGATCGGCAGATCGGCCAGCGTGGCGCGCCCGGTCGCGTCGGTGCGGCAGAAGGCGCTGAAGATCGCCCAGCTCAGGTCGGGCACCGGCGTCGAGAACACCATCGCAACGTCGCCGATCAGCAGGTCCTCGCCGGCCAGGCTCTCGGGGTGCAGCAGGGTGTAGCTGACGGCGGCGAAATGGGGCACCGCGTTGCCCGGCTCCGGCCGCTGCGCCAGCCGGCTCGCGGCAGCCCTGGCGGAGTTGTTGTAGAGGCTCAGGGTCGTGGAGGCCGGCATGCTGGCGCCCGACGCGCCGGCCACCTCCACCCGCCCCGACTGGCCTGGGTCGGACGCGTCGCCCGGGATGGGCAGGGCCAGGATCGCCTGCTCCACCAGCGACGGCGCCGGGCCATCATCCATCAGGATCATCGCGACCAGCGGCAGCGCCAGCGCCGGCGCGGCGATGCCGGCCCAGACCGGCGACATGAACTTTCGCCACCAGCGCCGGCGCGGCCGCAGCCCGTGCCGGATGGGGAAGCGCATCGGCAGGTCCTGCCGATGCACGGGCGTCGCACCCGCCGCGCCGGGCGGCACGCTGTCCGGCCGCGCCCGGCCACCCGGCGGCGGCGCCGGCACGATATCGGTGCGTTGCGAAGTCGCCATGACCATTCTCTTTATTTAGGCGAAATTCTGTTATTGGTCAATGACTTTCTCCGCGGACTATCCCGCGCGCGGCGGTTCGAGCGCGATCACCGGCGACTGGCAGACATCGATCCCGACCTGGACCTGCTCCCCGCGGTCGCCGCCATGGCGGATGCGGGCGATGAAGCGGCAGGCCAGGCCGCGGTCGAAAATCACGGTCAGCCGCCCGCCAACGGGCAGCACCGCATTGCCCAGCACGTCGGCCTCCTGCGCCGGCAGCGCCGGATCCTCGGGCCGCAGGTACAGCTCGGTGATCGCGCGCCCGGTCCCATTCAGCAGCACGAGCTCGCCCGGCCGGACCGGCGGGCGGGGCGCCGGCGCCGTCTCGGCCACCGTCCATCCCGGCTGGATCAGCAGCGTCGGCACCGCGCAGATGTCCAGGTCGCGCCGCTCCTCGGCCGCGCGGTTGTCGTAGACCACGCGCAGATCGGCCGCGCAGCCGCCCCGATAGCCGATCGCGCCCGCAGTGCCCGGCGGGATGCCCCCCGGCGGCGCCAGGTCGTCGCCCCAGCGATCGGCCGTGCCGGGCGAGATGAACACCTGCTGGATCGCCCGCCCCGACCGGTTCTCCAGCGTCACCCGGTGGTCCACCGCGAACGGCTCGGGCGGCATCACCGCCGCGCTGCGGTCGAACGCCACCGACCGGCGGCGACAGACGTCGATGCCGCGATGCTCCTCCCGACTGGCATCGTCGTAGATCACCTGCACGTCGAACTGGCAGTCCCGCGTCCGTCCGAGCCGCACCCGGAAGGAGCCGCCGGCCGGGATCACGTCGTCGCCCAGCCGGTCGTCGCCCCACTCGTCGGCGTCGCTGGGCGAAATCCGCAGCTCGTGCACCGGCCGCACGCTGCGGTTCACGACCGTAAGCTCGCGCAGCACCGCCGGCCCACGCGCCGGCCGCGGCGCCTCCGCCTCTGCCGTCCCGGCCAGCCCGAGCACCAGCACCGCTGCCACAAGGCCCGGCCAGTGCCGCCGCACCCTCCTGCACCTGCCCGTGGGCATCGCCGCCATCCTCACCCGCCTGCGCCCATGCCCCGCTTGCACGCGCCGCGGCGCATGCCAATCTACCGCAATCATGAACCATTCCGCACCCACGGGCGACGCCCAAAGCCCCCCGCGCGACGGCAAGGCCGGAACTGTTGCCGCCGTGCACACCCCCCCGAAGCCCTCCGGGGAGACCGGCGGCCCCAAGGGCCCCGAGCCTACCCGCTACGGCGACTGGGAACGCGCCGGCCGCTGCATCGACTTCTGACGCCGGGGCGTCGCGTCACGCCCGCGCGAGGCCGGCCTCGAGGTCGGCGAGAAGGTCCTCGAGGTCCTCGAGGCCGACGGAGAGGCGGATCAGGTCCTCGGTCACGCCGGTTGCGAGCCGGGCCTGCGGGCGCTTGCGGCGGCGTGCGTAGGTCAGGCTGGCCGGGTGCATGATGAGCGATTCCGCGTCGCCCAGGCTGACCGCGCGGGCGATCAGCGACAGCCCGTCCATCATCCGCCGCGCGCCGTCGAACCCCGCGTGCAAGCCGAAGGAAAGCATGGCGGAGCCGTTGGCCATCTGCCGCCGCGCCACGTCATGCGCGGGGTTGGAACGCAGCAACGGGTAGCGCACCCAGGCGACCTTGGGGTGGGCTTCCAGCATGCCTGCCACCGAGAGCGCGTTGGCGCCGTGCGCGTCCATGCGCAGCTTGAGCGTCTTGAGCCCGCGCAGCGCCAGGAAGGCGGCAAGCGGCGACAGGGTGGCGCCGGTGATGTAGCGCAGCCCGGTGCCGCGGACGCGGTCGATCGTGGCCGCATCGGCGATCAGCGCGCCGCCCAGCATGTCGCCGTGGCCGTTGATGTATTTGGTCAGCGAGTGCAGCACGATGTCCGCCCCGTGCTCGAGCGGCCGCTGCACGGCGGGGGAGGCGAAGGTGCTGTCGACCACCACGCGGGCGCCGGCGGCATGGGCGCGCGCGGCGATGGCGGCGATGTCCAGCACCTGTGCGGTCGGGTTCACCGGCGTCTCGAAATAGACCAGCTTCACCGAGGGGTTCAGCACCCCGTCGAGATTGGCGGGGTCCGACAGGTCGACCGGCACGACGTTGATGCCGAAGCGCGGCAGCCCGTCATGCGCCATGGCGAAGGTGTTGGAGTAGAGCGTGGCGTGGACGGCGATGGTGTCGCCCTGGCCGAGCAGCGACAGCAGCAGCGTACCGACGGCGGCCATGCCGGAGGCCACCACGACGCAGGCCTCGCCGCCTTCGAGCTCCGCCAGCCGCGCCTCAAGGATCGCGGTGGTGGGGTTGTGCTCGCGGGCATAGGTGGCGCCGCCCTGTTCGGCCACCGCCTCGGCCTGCGCGACCGATTCGAAGGCGAAGGTCGAGGTCATGTAGATCGGCGGCGTCACCGCGCGGTGATGCTCGGCCGGATCGAAGCCGTGATGGATCGCGCGCGTCTGGAACCCGCGCCGGTTGCCGCGCATCGCCGCCTCCCCTGCCATGTCAGGCCCTGGACCCGGTCAGATAGCGGTCCCCCGCCGTCGCGAAGCCGCCGATCGGCATGCTGAACGCCGAGGCGGGCCGGAACGCGTCGAATACGCGCGGCCCGGTGCCGCGGTTCAGCTCATCGCCGACCAGCGCCGCCGGACGGTCGGGCGAGTGCACCAGCAGGGCGGCATCGCGCAGGAAGCCCGGCTGGTCGGCACGGTAGTTGTATTCCGGCGGCAGCACCGCCAGCGCCAGGCGATGCCGCCACAGCGCACGGCGCAGCCCGATCGAAGCCGCCGGCGCATCCGGCTCGGCCTCGACGATATCGGCCACCGCCGCACCCCAGGCCGCGAGCCAGGCCTGCACGGCGTCGGTCAGACGATACGCGATCACCCCCGGATGGAAGCCGCGGAAAGCGGCCGGCACCGACGCGTCCTCCCCATCGCTCGTGGCCGCATGGGCCATGGCCAGCTCGAACGGCTGCAGCAGGTCGAACAGCCCGTCCACCCGGCCGACCGCCAGCACGTCCGGCGCGATGAATACGGTCTCGGCGAAGGGCGAGCACGGCAGGTAGGCGGGCAGGTTGGCGGCACCGTGCGACGCCCCGTCCACCCGCAGCACCTCGTCCGCCCCCAGCCCCTGGCCGGTGCCGTCGGTCACCAGCGCGACCGGCAGGTCGTGGCCACGCGCGCGCAGCGCGGCGATCGCCACCCGGGCCGCCCGGCATTGAATCTCGCCCACCGCGATGAACAGGAAACCCCGCTCCGCCACGCCCGCCCCCATCCGCACACCCGGCCCACACCCTGCCATTCCCCGGCTTGCGTGCAAACCGGCCCCGGCGTATCGAGCGCGCCACCCCGCGGCGGCGCCGGACGGGCAGGACCTCCTGGAACGGGATGACAGCGATGGCCCATGCGGAAGCCGGCGGCGCGCAACCGGCCGTGAAACTTGCCGGCATCCTCGCCGTGCTCGGCGTGGTCTACGGCGACATCGGCACCAGCCCGCTCTATGCCTTCAAGGCCAGCATGGAGCATTTCCGCCACCCCGGCTTCGAGCCGTGGGAGGTGCTGGGCATCCTGTCCCTGATCTTCTGGGCGCTGATCGTCGTGGTCACGTGCAAATACGTCGTGCTGGTCATGCGCGCCGACAACCGTGGCGAGGGCGGTATCCTGGCGCTGATGGCGCTCGCCCAGCGCGGCGTGACCAACCCCAGGCTGCGCAACGCGCTCGCCCTGGTCGGCATCGGTGGCGCCTGCCTGTTCTTCGGCGACGGCACCATCACGCCCGCGATCTCCGTGCTCTCGGCGGTCGAGGGCCTGGAGATCGTAACCCCCGCCTTCAAGCAGTTCGTGCTGCCGCTCTCGGTCACGGTGATCGTGCTGCTGTTCCTGATCCAGTGGCGCGGGACCGGCAGGATGGGGACGCTGTTCGGGCCGATCATGGCGCTGTGGTTCGGCACCATCGGCCTGCTCGGCCTGATCGAGATCGTCCGCTATCCGTCGATCCTGATGGCCCTGTCGCCGACCTACGCGGCGCAGGTGGTGATCCATCACCGCTGGCTCGCCTTCGTCGTGCTCGGCTCGGTGGTGCTGGCCGTCACCGGGGCCGAGGCGCTGTATGCCGACATGGGCCATTTCGGCCGCCGGCCGATCCGCCTCGCCTGGCTGTTCTTCGTGCTGCCCTGCCTGGAGCTCAACTATTTCGGCCAGGGCGCGCTGGTGCTGTCGGACCCGGCGGCGCTGACCAATCCGTTCTACCTGCTCGCGCCGTCCTGGCTGCGGCTGCCGCTGGTCTTCCTGGCCACCGCAGCCACCGTCATCGCCAGCCAGTCGATGATCACCGGCACCTACTCGATCGCGCGCCAGTGCATGCAGATGGGGTTCCTGCCCCGGCTCGTCGTCCGCCACACCAGCCATACCGAGGAAGGGCAGATCTACCTGCCGCAGGTGAACTGGGCGCTGATGGTCGGCGTGCTGATCCTGGTCTTCTCCTTCCGCACCTCGGAAAGCCTCGCCTCCGCCTACGGCATCGCGGTGACCGGCACGTTCGCGCTCACCTCGGTCCTCGCCCTGGTCGTCTTCCGCCGCATGTTCCACTGGGCCCGCTGGCAGGTGGCGGCGGCGTTCGGATCGTTCTTCCTGATCGATCTCGTCTTCTTCTCCTCCAACGCGCTGAAGATCCCCGAGGGCGGCTGGGTGCCGCTCGCCCTCGGCCTCACGCTGACCGGCTTCATGACCACCTGGAAGCGTGGCCGCGACCTGCTGCTGGACCGCTGGAAGCAGGACAGCCTGCCGCTCGCCTCGTTCCTGGCCCGACTGCCGCAATCGCGCACCGTCCGCGTTCCCGGCCTGGCGGTGTTCATGACCGGCAACCCCGACAACGTGCCGGGCGCATTGCTGCACAACCTCAAGCACAACAAGGTGCTGCACGAGCGCGTCCTGTTCGTGACCGTGCAGAACGTCGACATCCCCGAGGTCCGCGGCGAGGAGCGCAGCGAGGTGACGGAGCTGTCCCCCGACATCCACCGCGTGCTGATCCGCTACGGCTTCATGGAAAGCCCCAACCTGCCGCGCGAGCTCTCGGCGCTGGCCGACAAGGGCGTCGCCGTCGACCCGATGCAGGCCAGCTACTTCCTCGGCCGCGAAACCCTGGTCGCCGCCGCCGCCCCCAAGATGCCGATGTGGCGCATGTGGCTGTTCCTGCTGATGGCGCGCAATTCCGTCTCGGCCACCGAATTCTTCCGCATCCCCAGCGACCGCGTCGTCGAGCTCGGCGTCCGCGTCGCCATCTGACACGCCCGGGAACGGGTGCCGGCGCGACCCGGGCACGGGTCCCGCGTCACACCGGCAGCCCGTGCTCCCGCGCCCAGGCGGCGATGGGTTCGCGCAGGCTGGGGGTGCCGGCACCGGTGCGGCGGATGGCATTCAGCACCTGGCGGAACTGGTTCAGATCCAGCCCGCGCAGCAGCGCCTTGACGGGCAGCACGCCGGAGGCCGGCATCGACAGGGCATCGATGCCGAGCCCCACCAGCGTCATCGCCTCCAGCGGCCGGGCAGCCGCCTCGCCGCACACCGAGAGCGAGACGCCGGCCGCGCGGGCCTGGCAGGCCAGCATCGAGAGCAGGTCGAACATCGGCGCGGAGAGCAGGTCGTAGCGGCCGGCGAGGCTGGGCGTGCCGCGATCGGCGGCGAACAGGAACTGCATCAGGTCGTTGGTGCCGACGGAGATGAAGTCCACTTCCTTCAGCAGCGCGGGCAGCTGGAACATCAGCGCCGGCACTTCCAGCATCGTGCCGACCTGCAGGCGCTCGGGCGCGGGGCGCACGCGGGCCACCTCGGCCAGCAGCAGCGCCTTGGCCGCCTTCAGCTCGGCCACGGTCGCGACCATCGGGAACATCACCGACAGCGGCCGGCCGCCGGCAGCCAGCAGCAGCGCGCGCAGCTGGCGGCGCAGCAGCGCCGGGCGGTCGAGGCCGATGCGCAGGCTGCGCCAGCCCATGGCCGGATTCTCTTCCGACTGCAGCTCGGTGCCCGGCAGCAGCTTGTCGCCGCCCAGGTCCAGGGTGCGGAACAGCACCGGCCGCCTGCCCGCCGCGTCGAGAACGCGGGCATAGGCGGCGGTCTGCTCGGCCACATCGGCGATCTGGCCGCGGGCAAGCATGGCGATCTCGGTGCGGAACAGGCCGATTCCCTCGGCGCCGACGGCATCGAGCTGCGGCAGTTCCAGCGCGAGCCCGATGTTCAGCATCAGCGACACGCGCGTGCCGTCCAGCGTGACCGCGGGCAGGTCGCGCAGGGCGGCGAAGCCGGCCTGGCGGGCGGTGCGGGCCTCCATCGCGCGCAGGTAGACCTGGCGCACATCCTGCTCGGGACGCAGGATCACCTGGCAGCCGGCGAGGCCGCCGCCGGGCGCGTCGTCGGCGTCCAGGATCGCCTCGTCGCCATCGCTGGCGGCATCCATGATGCCGCGGGCACCGGCCACCGCGGGCAGGCCCAGCGCACGGGCCAGGATCGCGGCGTGGCCGGCGGCGCTGCCCTCTTCCACCACGAACCCGGCAATGCCGCGGCCATGCCAGTCCAGCAGCTCGGCCGGGCCCAGCCTGCGGGCGAGCAGCACGGCGCCGGGCGGCACCGGCCCGGTCTGCGGGCCACCGTCGAGCGCGCCCAGCAGCCGGCGCGCCAGGTCTTCCAGGTCGGCCAGCCGCTCCCGCAGATAGGGGTCGGTCACCCGGCGCATCCGGTCGCGCAGCTCGCCCGCGACGCGGTGCACGCCGGCTTCGGCCGACAGGCCGCCGCGGATCGCCTCCGCCACCCGGCGGATCCAGCCGGCGTCCGCGGCGATCAGCCGATAGGCGTCGAGAATCTCGCGGGAGGCGGCAGCGGCGGCACCCGCGTCTTCCGGCAGCCCGCCGGCAATGAGGGCGTCGATGTCGCGCTGCATTGTGGCCACCGCGCGGTTCAGCCGGGTCAGCTCGGCGCCGGTGTCCCCGGCCAGCATCCGGTGTGGCGCCGGGGTGGCGCCCAGCACGACCACCGGCCCGAAGGCGAGGCCCGGCACCAGCACGGTGCCCGGGAAGCGGCGCGGCACGGTGGCACCCAGCCCCTCCGCCGCGCCGCGCTCGGCCCCGGCGCCGGCCAGCACCTCGGCCAGCAGCATGGCGACGGTTTCGAGCTCTTCCACCTCGTCAAGGTCGAAGCGGCGCGGGTTGCGGTTCTGCACCGCGATCACCCCCAGCGTGCGCCCGGCCCGGCGCACCGGCACGGCCAGCATGGAGGCGAACGGCTCCTCCCCGGTTTCGGCGCGATACGCGAAGGCCGGGTGGTTCTGCGCGTCGGGCAGGTTCAGCGCCTGCCCGGTTGCCGCCACCAGACCCACGATGCCCTCGCCCACCCGCAGCCGGGTGCGGCCCACCGCCTCGGCCAGCAGCCCGTGCGTCGCCGTCATCACCAGCATGTCGCCGTGCTGCATGGCGTAGACGGAGCACACCTCGCTGACCAGCTCGCCGGCCACCAGCCGCACAAGCTCGGGCAGCGAGCCGGCGCCCCGCGCCATCAGCTCCCGCAGCCGGGCCAGCAATCGCCGTTGCGCCACCATACGGTTGCGCTTAGCGGGGGGTGGGGGCGGAAACAAGGCGGCGGACGCAATTTGATCACATCGTCGCGAAGCGGTGCGGCGCCATGGTTGCGGCGGCATCGCGCCGCATTGCGGCCACGACCCGCGGCAACCATTGACCGAGCGAGACGTTGGCTTCGTGCCGGTCACCGGCCGGCGCTACGCAACCCGATGAAGGAGAACGAAATGCCCCGCTGGTCTGCCCTGGCCCTGCTCCTCGCGGTGGCCTTCGCGACGTCCGCCTGCGTCGTCGCCCCGGCCCGCGGCGGCGGCGGCTATTGCTACTACCATCCGCGCGCCTGCCGTTGATCGAAACCAGGCTTCCGCGCTTTGATTCCGCGCGGGCGGCGACGTGGACGCCCCCCGGGAGATGACAGCCATGAAGAGACTGACCAGGATCACGCTCGCCGCGCTGCTGATGACGGCGGGCGCGGCCGGCATCGCCGCCGCCCAGCCCTATCCGGGCATTCCCGCCCTGCGCACCGAGCGCATCCCGCCGCCGCCGCACGGGCCGCGCATGGTGTGGGAGCCGGGGCACTGGCACTGGAACGGCAGCGGCTATTCCTGGGTTGGCGGCCATTACGTGAGGCCGGGCCGCGGCAACCAGTGGGTGCACGGCCACTGGGCCAACCGGGCCGGCCGCTGGGTGTGGGTCGGCGGCCACTGGCGATAGGCCGCCGCCGCTACCCTGCCAGGTGGCAGGCAACCATGCTTGCGCCCACCTGCCGCCACGCCGGCTCCTCGGTCCTGCACCGGTCCGCCGCGATCGGGCAGCGGGTGTGGAAGCGGCAGCCCGGCGGCGGATTGGCGGGGCTCGGGATCTCGCCCTCCAGCTTCTGCTTCGCCTTTGCCCGCTGCACCGCCGGGTCGGGCTCCGGCACCGCGGCCAGCAGCGCCTGCGTGTAGGGGGTGGCGCGGCGCCGCGAACAGGGCGTCGCGCGGGGCCAGCTCGGCGATCCGGCCCAGATACATCACCGCCACCCGGTCGCACACATGCCGCACCACGGCCAGGTCGTGGCTGACGAACAGGCTGGACATGCCGTGCCGTGCCTGGAGGTCCACCAGCAGGTTGAGGATCTGCGCCCGCACCGAGACGTCGAGCGCCGAGACCGGCTCGTCGCAGACCAGCAGCGCCGGGCGCAGGGCGAGCGCCCGGGCGATGACGATGCGCTGGCGCTGGCCGCCGCTGAACTGGTGCGGGTAGCGCCCGGCATGCTCGGGGCGCAGCCCGACTTCCTGCAGCAGCTCCGCCACCCGCGCGCGCAGCGCCGCGCCGGCGGCGAGGCGGCGCACCAGCAGCGGCTCGCCGATCGCCGCACCGACCGTCATGCGCGGGTTCAGCGAGGTGACGGGGTCCTGGAAGACCATCTGCGCGCGGGCACGGACGGCGCGCAACGTGCGCGCGTCGGCGCCGGCCAGCTCGGTTCCCAGCACCCGGACGCTGCCCGCGGTGGGCGCGATCAGCCCCACCGTGGCGTTGGAGACGGTCGACTTGCCGCACCCGCTTTCGCCGACCAGTCCCAGCGTCTCGCCCGGATCGATCGACAGCGAGATGCCATCGACCGCCCGCACCGGCGCGCCGCCGCGGCCGGGGAAATGCACCTTGAGGCCGGTGATCTGAAGCGTGGCACCTTCGCCATCGCGCTGAAGCGTCGCGGTCATGCCAGCGCCTCGGCGTGGTGGCACGCGGTCAGCCTGCCTTCGCCGATCGGCCGCAGCGCCGGGGTCTCGGCGGTGCAGATCGCGGTGGCGCGGGGGCAGCGATTGGCGAAGCGGCAGCCGGGACCGTATTCGCTGGGCTGCGGCACGCGTCCCTCGATGGTGGCCAGCACCGACTTGGGCCGGTCGGACAGGCGCGGAATCGAGGCCAGCAGCAATGCGGTGTAGGGATGCCGGGGGGCGGCGAAGATCGCCTCGGTCGGGCCGGTCTCGGCGATGCGGCCGGCATACATCACCGCGAGGCGGTCGGCGATGTCGGCCACCACCCCCATGTCGTGGGTGATCAGCACCACCGCGGTGCGGCGGTCGGAGGCGAGGCGGCGGAGCAGGGCCAGGATCTGCGCCTGGATGGTGACGTCGAGCGCCGTGGTCGGCTCGTCGGCGATCAGCACCTCGGGGCGCGAGATCAGGGCGGTGGCGATCATCACCCGCTGGCACATCCCGCCCGACAGCTCGAACGGATGCTGGTCGATGCGGCGGTCGGGATCGGCGATGCCGACATCCTCCAGCATCCGCCGCACCTCCGGCCGGGCGCGCGACAGCTTCTGGCGCAGCGCCTCGGCAATCTGGCTGCCGACCGTGGTGAGCGGATCGAGGGCGGCCTGCGGCTCCTGGAAGATCATGGAGAGGCGCCGGCCGCGGATGGCCTGCATGGCCCGCTCGGGCAGGCGGGTGATGTCGTCGGCGCCGAGTCGGATCGTGCCGCCCCGCATCCGCACCGCCGGCGCCAGCAGCCGCATCACCGCCTGTGCCGTGAGCGACTTGCCGCAGCCGCTCTCGCCCACCAGCGCCATCACCTCGCCGGGCGCCACCGCAAACCCGATGCCGTCGACGACGGTGGCGCCGCCGATCGTCAGCGTCAGGTTCTCGACCGCGAGCGCGCTCATCGCCCGCGCGACCTCGGGTCCACCCGGTCGCGCAGCCAGTCGCCGAACAGGTTGATGCACAGCACCAGCACGAACAGCGCCGCGCCGGGAAAGACGGTCAGCCACCAGGCGCGCGCGACGTATTGCCGCCCGGCCGACATGATGCTGCCCCAGGACGGGTAGGGCGGCTGGATGCCGAGGCCGAGGAAGGACAGCCCGGCCTCGAACAGGATCATCAGGCCGAACTCGCTGGTGGCCACCACCATCAGCGGGCCGGCGATGTTGGGCAGGATGTGCCGCAGCAGCAGCCGCGCCGGCCCGCACCCGGCCATCTCGGCGGCACGGATATACGGCAGCGTCGCCACCTGGAGCGTCTGGGCGTAGGCGACCCGGGTGTAGCGCGGCCAGCGGGTGAAGCCGAGCACCAGGACCAGGTTGAAGAATCCCGGCCCCAGCACCGCCACCGTCAGCACCGCGAGCAGGATGGCCGGGATGGACAGCATCGTGTCCACCAGCCGCATCACGAGGATCGCCGTCCAGCCCCGGAACCACCCGGCCAGCAGCCCCAGCGCCGTGCCCACCAGCAGCGACACCGCCACCGACAGCGTGGCCACCAGCAGCGAGGCCCGCGCCCCGTAGAGGATGCGCGCGAACAGGTCGCGCCCCAGGTCGTCGGTGCCGAGGAGATAGCTGGCGGCGGCGGTCGCCGTGCCCGGCGGGCGCAGCCGCAGCAGCAGCGACTGGCGCAGCGGGTCGTTGGCGGCGATCCAGTCCGCCCCCGCCGCGGCCAGCACGAAGCCGGCAAGCAGTGCCACGATGACCCAGACGCCGAACGAAAGCCGGGCGCTCATCGGTCGAGCCGGATGCGCGGGTCGATCGCCGCATAGGCGATGTCGGCCAGCAGGTTCATCGCGATGTAGACGCTGGAGACGAACAGCACCACCGTCTGCACCACCAGGAAGTCGCGCGCGCCGATCGACTGGATGGCGAGCTGGCCGATGCCGGGCCAGGCGAACACCGTCTCCACGATCACGGCGCCGGCAAGCAGGTTGCCGACCTCGAGGGCCGCAATCGTCACCACCGGGATCGCCGCGTTGCGCAGCACGTGGCGCAGCACCGCGGCCCGCACCGACAGGCCGCGGGCGCGGGCGGCGGTCACGTAGTCGCGCGACAGCTCGTCCAGCACCGCGATCCGGGTCATTCGGGCGAAGGTGGACATGGTGAGCGCCCCCAGCGCCACCGAGGGCATGATCAGCGACTGCAGCGAATCCGCGCCCGAGGTCGGCAGCCAGCCGAGGGTGACGCCGAAGAACAGGATCATCAGGATGCCCGACCAGAAGGTGGGCAGGCTCTGGCCGGTGAGCACGAAGGCGGCCAGCGCCCGTTCCACCAGGCTGCCGCGCCACACCGCCATGGCGATGCCGGCCGGAATGCCGATGCCGAGCGCCACCAGCAGCGCGCCGCCGGCCAGCGCCACGGTGTAGGGAATGCGCTCCGCCACGATGCCGGCCACCGGCGCCCGCTGCACCAGGCTCTCGCCCAGGTCGAGCCGGGCGAGATCGGCGAGGTAGGCGCCGTACTGCACCAGCAGCGGCCGGTCGAAGCCGAGCTCATGGCGGAGCTGGTCGGTCTGCTCCTTGGTGGCACCTTCGGGCACCAGCAGCAGCGTGGGGTCGCCCGACAGGCGCATGATGAAGAAGACGATGGTCATCACGCCGAAGGTGGCGATCACGGCCTGGCCGAGGCGGCCGGCGAGGTGGCGGAGCATCAGCTATGGGCTTCGGCGGCCGAAGGAAGCAAGCGGAACAACGAGACAGCGAGGCAGCGAGACGGCAAGCCGCGAGTATGCACGCCTCGACCTGCGCCTCGCCGCCTCACTGCCTCCTTGTTCATCTTGTTCCTGCCTGCGCGCTCACGGCACCCATTTCATGTCCATGATGAAGAACGCCTCGTTCGCCGTCGGCGTCCATTTCAGCTCCTTGCGCGCCAGGTAGATCGCGCTGTCCTGGAACAGCCCGATGCCCGGCACCTCCTCGCGCAGGATCTCGAAGGCGCGGCGGTAGTGGGCCAGCCGCTTGCCCTCGTCCAGCACCGACCGCGCCGCGTCCACCTCGGCGTCGAAGGCGGGGTTGGCCATCTTCGACCAGGCCGAGCCCGAGCGGAACAGCGGGAAGATCACCCCGTCCGCGTCCTGGCAGGCGCAGGACCAGCGGCCCTGGCTCAGCGCCTGCGCCTCCTCCGGCGTGCCCTGGCGGCGGCGCAGGAAGGTCGGCTGGTCGGTCATGGAGATTTCCACCTTCAGCCCCACCTCGCCCAGCATCTGCTGCACCGCCTCGTTCAGCCGCCGGTCGTAGCTGGGCGAGGTGATGAAGGTCAGCACCGCCCCCTCGGCCCCGGCCTCCTTGATCAGCGCCCGCGCCTTCGCCGGGTCGAACGGCCAGCCCGGCACGTCGGCGACATAGCCGAAATTCGCCGGCGTCAGCACGATGTTGACCGGCTTGGCATAGCCCTGCTGCAGGGCCGAGATGATGGTGTCGCGGTCGATCGCCATGGCGATCGCCTGGCGCACCCGCTTGTCCTTCGTTGGCGTCGCCAGCGTGTTGATGAACAGGTAGGCCACCCGCTCGGTCGCCACCGGCATCAGCTGCAGCGCCCGCTCGCCTTTCACCGACTCCGCGTCGTCGGGCGACAACCCGCGCGTGATGTCGGCGCGCCCGGTCTTCACGTCGGCGATGCGCGTGGGAATGTCCGGCACCGCGCGGAAATTGACCGTCCGGAACGGCGGCCGGCCGCGCCAGTACGTGTCCACCGCCTCCAGGGTCGAGCCCACCCCGCGCTGCCAGGATTTCAGCCGGTACGGCCCGCTGCCCATCGGCTCCTGGTTGAACTTCTGGTCGCCGACCTTCTCCACATAGGCGCGGGGAATGATCGACAGCTTCACCAGCTGCGCCATCAGCACCGGATACGGCACCCTGGTGCGCAGCGTCACCTGGGCCGGTCCGGTCACCTCGGCGGAGACGATCTGGTCGAACTGCGACAGCTGCGGGCTCTTGAACGCCGGGGTGGTGATCCGCTTCACGCTGAACACCACGTCCTCCGGCGTGAGCTTCGTACCGTCCTGGAAGACGATGTCGCTGCGCAGGTCGAACACGGTGGTGTCGTCCACATGCCGCCAGGCGGTCGCCACCTGGGGCACGATCTTCCCGGTGACGCCGACAAATACGAGGCCAAGGAAGATGTTGCGCACACCGTGGCGCTCTCGGCGTCCCATTGCAGCTGTGGGTCTCATCGTCGCCACGTCGCCCGGCAGGTCCACGGTCAGCGTGTCCTTGGTCTGGGCGAGTGCGGGCGCGGCGAGCAGGGCCAGGGCGAGGCCAGGCGGCTACCTTTAGGTAAGGAAGAGTCTTCTTTTTCTGTAGAAAAAGAAGCAAAAAGACTTTTATCCGTTGGGGCTGGGTGCACAAAGCCGCAATACGCGGGGCGCGAAACGGATAAAAGTTTTTTGGTTCTTTTTTTCAAAAAAGAACACCCTTCACTGACTCCACTTCATATCCATCAGGAAAAACGCCTCGTTCGGCGTCGGCTGGAACTGCACTTCCTTGCGTGCCGCAAACATCATCACGTCCTGGTACAGCGGCACGGACGGAATGTCGGCATGCAGCGTCTCCAGCACCTTGCGGTAGAGCGCCTTGCGCTTGTCCGGGTCGAGCACCGTGCGCGCCGCCTCCAGCCCCGCATCCACCTCGGGGTTCTTGTACTTGCTCCACTGGCTCGACGAATGGAACAGCGGGAACAGCACCCCGTCCGCGTCGCCGCAGCCGCAGGACCAGCGGAAGAAGCTTACGTCGCCGGCCTCGTCGGGGCGGCCCTGGCGCAGCCGCAGATAGGTCGGCCCGTCGGACATCGAGATCTTGGCGTCCAGCCCGACCTCGGCCAGCATCTGCTGCAGCGCCTGGACCACGCGCTGGTCGAAGAACGGCCCGGTCGGGAAGGTCAGCTTGGTGCCGGGCGCGACGCCGGCTTCCTTCAGCAGCGCCTTGGCCGCGGCGGGGTCGTATCTGTAGCCGGCAAGCCCGTCCGCCCAGCCGAAATTGGCCGGCGTCAGCGGCTCCTCCACCACCTTGGCGTAGCCTTTCAGCAGCGCCTCCACGATGAGGTTCTTGTCGATCGCATGGGCGATGGCGCGGCGCACCCGCACGTCGGTGGTGGGGCCGGTCAGCGCGTTCAGCGCGAACATCGTCACCCGCTCCACCGGCGAGAACAGCACCTTCACCTGCGGATCGCCCTTCAGCCCGTCGGCAGTGTCGGTCAGCGTCACCCGCACGATGTCGGCCCGCCCGGTGCGCACGTCGGCGATGCGCGTCTCCTCGTTGCCGACCGGGCGCATCTCCACCTTCGGGAAGGGCGGCGCACCGCGCCAGTAGCCGGGATTGGCCGCCATCTCCACCTTCACCCCGCGCTGGAACCCGGTGATCCGGTACGGCCCGCTGCCCATCGGCTTCTGGTTGAAGCCGTCATTGCCGAGCTTCTCGACCACCGCCTTCGGCACGATCGACAGCTTGGTCAGCTGCGCCAGCAGCACCGGATAGGCGCTTTTCGTCGTCAGCCGCACCTTGTCCGCGCCCACCGCCTCGGCCGCGACGATCTGGTCGAACTGCGACAGCTGCGGGCTCTTGAAGGCGGGATCGGTGATCCGCTTGATGGTGAACACCACGTCCTCGGGCGTCAGGGGGCTCCCGTCCTCGAACCTGATGCCCTGGCGCAGGGTGAACAGGACCTGCGTATCCGACTCGTATTTCCATTCGGTCGCCACCTGGCCCACGATCCTGCCGGTCGCGTCGCGGGTGACGAGGTTGTCGAACACGTTGCGATAGACGAAGTAGCTGTCCGGGTCCCACTGCACCTGCGGGTCCAGCGAGGCCGGATTGTTGATCAGGTCCACCACGAACAGGTCGCGGCCGGCCCAGGCGGGCGTGCCGAAGGCGGCCAGCAGGAACGTGGCCGCAAGCGCGTGGCGCAGTCTCATGTGAGGCCCCCATTTTTCTCGCGGGGGCGAGTGTGCCGTCAGGAAAGGGCGCGCGGCAAGCCGCGCAGCGCGGTCGTTTCCCTCGCGTCTCAGGCCCGTCGGCGTCAGGTCATGGTGATCATCACATGCCGGCGGTAGGCGGGCCGTTCCGAAAGCCTGCCGTACCAGGCCTCCAGGTTGGGCAGCTT
>JBGAIK010000386.1:0-2177 GCA_044225615.1 Acetobacteraceae bacterium
GCCAAGGAGGAGGTCCGCCTGGTCGGCTTCGGGTCCTTCGCCGTCACCCAGCGCAAGGCCTCCAAGGGCCGCGATCCCCGCACCGGCGCCGAGATCGACATTCCCGCCACCAGCTCCGTCCGCTTCAAGGCCGGCAAGGCGCTGAAGGACGCGGTCGGCTAGGCACCCCGCGCGGGCGGTTAGCTCAGCGGTAGAGCGTCTCGTTTACACCGAGAGGGTCGGCGGTTCGATCCCGTCACCGCCCATGCCAGTCACCGCCCCTGCCAGTCACCGCCCATGCCCGCGGCCGGCCATGCGGCGCCGGCCTATCGCCCGAGCAGCCTGCGCGCCAGGCCGCGGGCAGCATCCTTCGCGTCGCGCAGCACCGCGCCGGCGCGGTTGCGCAGGTAGCCGTCGGAGGCGATCTCGATGCCCGGCGGCACGATGATGTTGCCCTCCAGCACCGGCCCGTCGTTCGACCAGTTGAGGATGAACGGCACCGGCTGGCCGGTTTCGTTGATGAAGCGGTTGTGACGCACGCTGAACGGGCCGGTGATGGCGCCGTCGACCAGCACCGCGGCGCGCAGATTGGCGGCGCGCGGGCCCTTCTGGAAGATGTTGCCCTCCAGCTTCAGGCTGCCGCCGGCGGGCAGCAGCAGCTGGAAGCTGGCGCCGCCGCGGGCGCCGTCCTCCAGCCGGCTGCCGATTATCTCGGTGCTGGCGGCGGCGGAGACGACCTGGTGGGCGCCGCGGGTGCCGGTGATCAGCGTCCGCTCGATCAGCAGCCGGGCGAGGGCGCCGACAGCGATCGCGCTGGCGCAGCGGTTGCCGTCGCAGATGCCGGTGCTCTCGAAGCGGGAGTCGCGGATGGCGATCGTCGCGGCGGGCAGGGCGCCGGCGATGATGCCGGCCTGGTCGTTGATGAAGCGGACGTTCTCCACCGTCAGGCTGCCGCCCTCGGCGCGGATGCCGGCGCCGTTGCCGTCGGCGACGCGGGCGCGCTGGAGGGTGAGGTTGCGCAGCGTGAGGCCGTCGGCGGTGGCGACCACGATGGCCTTGCCGTCGCAGGTGGTGTCGGTCAGGACCGCGCCGGCGCCGCGCCCCTGGATGGTCAGGCCGACGGCGCCGACCCGCAGGCAGTCGTAGTATTCGCCGGGGTCGATCTCGATCGTGTCGCCTTCGCCGGCTTCCTTCAGCGCCTGGGACGGCAGCTTGAAGGCGCGCTCGCGCCCGACCTCGAATGTCTCGGCCCGGGCGGCGGAGGCGAGCAGGAGCAGCGCGAGCAGGGCGGCCGCGCCGCGCATGTCAGTCCGCGGCCAGGGTGGTGCCGGCGAGGCGCTCGCTGAGCTGGGCCATGGCGGTGTGGTCCTGGCCCGGGCCGAGCATGGCCGAAGCCGCCGCCCACATCTCCCGGCACAGGGCGGCGAAGGGGGCGGGCACGTTGCCGTCCTTGCCCATGGCGGTGGCGATCGACAGGTCCTTCACCATCAGTTCCAGGCTGAAGCCGGAATCGAAGCCGCGGCTGAGCACGAACTGGCGGAATTTCTTCTGGGTCGAATTGTTCATGCCGGTGGAGACGTTGAGCACGTCGGTCATCAGCCCCGGGTCCAGGCCGAATTTCTGGCCGATGAGCAGCGCCTCGATGCCGATCAGGAAGCCGCCGGCGGAAACCAGGTTGTTCAGCGCCTTCATCGCCTGGCCGGCGCCGACGCCGCCGCAGGGCAGGATGGCGCTGCCCATGGCTTCCAGCACCGGGCGGACGCGGTCGATCACGGCGGGGTCACCGCCGACCATGATGGCAAGCTGCCCGGTCTTCGCGCGCGCCACGCCGCCGGAGACCGGGGCATCGATCATCGCGCTGCCGGCCGCCGCGACGCGCAGGGCCAGCGCCTTGGTGACGGCCGGCTGGCCCGAGGTCATGTCGATCACCACGCTGCCGGGGCGCAGCCCGGCCAGGATGGTGTCCTCCGCCTCGGCCAGTGCGCTCGCCACGCTGGCGCTGGTCGGCAGCATGGTGATGACGACGTCGCTTGCCGCGCCGAGCGCGGCCAGCGTGTCGGGCGCGGTGCCGCCGACCTGCTGGGCGAAGTTCTGCGCCTGGGCGTGGCGTGCATCGGCCACGCGCAGCTCGAACCCGGCGCCGGCGAGGCAGGCGGCCATCGGCCAGCCCATGTTGCCGATGCCGACGAAGCCGACCG
>JBGAIK010000387.1:0-2144 GCA_044225615.1 Acetobacteraceae bacterium
CAGGCCATGCGCGCCAGGCTGCGCCAGGGCGGCCAGCGAAGTCGCTACCGGATGCGAAAATACGTCGTCGAACCCGTCTTCGGACACATCAAGCAGGCCAGAAACTTCCGACAGTTCCTCCTCCGCGGCATCGACAAGGTCAAAAGCGAATGGGCACTCATCTGCACCGCCCACAACCTCGCAAAGCTCACCACCTGAGCGGCCAGCGTCCCTCATTTCAGCCGCCTGAACATACCCACCCAAAAAACCAGTAGGCGTTACAGGGACAGGCTCCTAGCTCTTTGTTTTCAGTGTCCTGTTCACCCCTACGTCCGCCATGAAGGATGGCGAACTTCGGGGACAGGACACTAGGCCAGCCGGGCGCGCACGCGGTCGATTGCGGCGAGCAGGCCGGGCAGCGTCGCGGCCGGCGGTGCGGCGTCCAGCACGGCCATGGTCGCGAACAGCTCGGCCCCGTCCCCCGCCCGGCGCACCACGATCTCGTGAAGCCGGCCGCCGGCGGCGCCCTCGGGCAATTTCAGGCGGAAGCCGCAGCCGGGCACGCCGGCCAACTGCAGCAGGTCGTTGCGTGGCCTGTCGGCCACCGCCTGTGCTGTGACCTGGCCGTCGCAGAGCAGTTCCAGCGCCACCGGCCGGTCCGGGTCGGCGCGGTCGAGCGCCCAGCCCACCACCTCCGCCCCGTCCAGCTCCGCATGGCCGCGCAGCGGGCGCGGCATCTGCCCGGCCAGCCGGTCGAGCGATGCGCTGGCGCGGGCCAAGGCGGCGCCGGCGCCGATCGGCTCCGGCATGGCCGGGTCGAAGACCGGCACCACGTCGGCCGGCGCGTCCACCGAGCGCAGGGCGGCGCCCTCGGCGAACAGGCAGGCGGGCTCGGCGAAGGCGAGCTGGATGAAGGTCACCGGCACCGCCACCGGCGCGCGGCGGATGCTGGCGAGGTTGGCCAGCAGGCGCGCCGGCGCCAGGACCGGCCGGGCCTCGTCCTCAACGCGCAGCAGCTGCTCCGGGCCAACCAGCAGGTCGCGCCGTGGCAGGCCGGGGCCCAGCGCGCCGGCGGCGATGCGCACCGGGCGCAGGCGGGCGTAGCGGGCCGGGTCGTCCGGGGTCAGCTCCACCCGGCCGATCCAGGCGACGCGGCGCACCCGGCCGCCGGCAACGAGCAGCGGGTCGCCGACCGCGAGCTCCTCCACCGGCACCTCGCCCAGCGGCGTGTCCACGTGCATGCCGGTGACGATGCCGTCGATTCCCGTCTCGCCGCCGGGTCGCCTTTGCGCTAGCGTATTGAGCATCGCCCCGCCCTGGTCATTCGCCTCCGGGGATCATAGGCAGGGGGCCGCCACCGAGGGAACCGCCGGCATGATCGTCATCCAGCTCACCGACCTGCACTGCGTCGCCAACGGACGCGTGGCCATGCGGCGCTGCGAGACCAACATGCTGGCCGAGCGGGCGTTGCGGGCGGTGCGGGCGTTCCGGCCGCGGCCGGACGCGGTGCTGATCACGGGCGACATCGTGGACAACGGGCGGCCCGACGAATACGAGAACTTCAAGACCATGCTGGCCCGCAGCCTGGACCTGCCCGTCCATGTCATTCCGGGCAACCATGATGCCAGGGCAGCCTTCCGCACCGTGCTGGCCGATCTGCCGGGGGTCGCGGACGATTCCGAGTTCGTGCAGTACACGATCGAGCACCTGCCCGTCCGCATCGTGATGCTCGACACGCTGGTGGAGGGGGCGACCCATGGCGAACTCTGCGCCCGCCGTCTCGCCTGGCTGGAGGCGCGGCTGGCCGAGCAGCCCGACCGCCCGACCATGATCGCCATGCACCATCCGCCGTTCGATTGCGGCGTGAACGACCGGATCAAGCTGACCAACAGCGCCGCATTCACGGCACTGGTCGCGCGGCACCGGCAGGTTCGGCGGATCGTCTGCGGGCACCACCACCGGGCGGTGACGGTGCCCGTGGCGCATGCGATAGGGTCGATCTGTCCTGGGGTGGCGCACCAGGTGGAGCTGGACCTGACGCATGACGATTTCGGGCTGTGGAACCTGGAGCCGCCCGCGTTCCAGGTGCACATGCTGAAGGCGCAGGCGGACGGCAGCACCGCCATCGTGTCCCACACCGCGTATGTCGAGCCGTTTCCGGGGCC
>JBGAIK010000085.1:0-18388 GCA_044225615.1 Acetobacteraceae bacterium
GGGGGGTAGCCGAGCACCGCGCGGGGGTAGCAGGAGCACAGGGTGCAGACCACCAGGTTGTGCATCTCGGGCGTGTTCTCGAGCACGCCGAGCGGGGGCAGGCCGCGCATGGGGATGTGCAGCGCCTCGGCGGCCAGGGTGCCGTTGGACAGCATCAGGGCGCGGTATTCCGGGTCGGTCCAGGCCTTGGCGACCATGCGGGCACCCTGGGCCGGGCTGCCGCCGTCGGTGATGCGGATGCGCTCGGCGATCTCCTCCTGGGTGGCGATGCCCTTGGCGGCGAGCAGGCCGCGCACCGCGTCGAGCAGGCGGTCGCTTGCGGTTTCCAGGATGCTCATGCCGCCTCCAGCCAGTGCGCGTAGAGTTCCACCACCACCGCGTCGCCGGCCCGGCCCTCGCGCCACAGGCCGGGCTGGTCGAAGCGGACGTGATACAGCGGCTGTTTCGCTGCCGGGCGGGCGAAGGCGAGGTCTTCCGGGTTGGGGAAGTCGCCGAGATGGCGTTCCACCACGCCTTCCTCGCCGCGCAGGTACCAGGGGGTGCGGATGTGGCAGGGGCCGCGCCGCTCCGGCCAGTCGAGCCGCACGCGGACGCGGGTGCCCGGCGCAAGCAGGGTGGGGGCCGGCATCAGCCGCGCTCCAGCGCCGCGCGCAGCTCGGCCTCGGTGATGACGCCCTTGGCGAGCAGGTTGTCGGTGATGGAGCGGATCCAGCGCTGGTAGTAGCTGAGGCGATGATAGTCGGCCTCGGGGATCGCCTCGATGCCGCGGCGCAGCTCGTCCACCGACATGACCTGCTTCATGCCCAGGAGCTGGCGGATCGCGTCCACCTCGCGGTCGAAGTCGTTGAGCGCATGCGGCTCGGTGTCGACCTTGTCGCACATGAACTGCGACACGCCGCCGAGGTCGTGCATCGCGCGGAGCGCGTCATCCTTAGTCTGAGCGCGCGGGGTTTCGTCCTTGTCCATGGCGGGGACGTTATCATCGGCCTCGCCGCCCGCCAAATGCGATGGCCAGGGCGAGCGCCACCATGCCGGAAGCCGCCGCGAAGGTGATGCGGGTGGCGCGGGCGATGGCGGCGGCGTCGGCCAGCCCAGGCTCCGCGCCGGCCGCCAGGGCGAACACCGCGCCCATGGCGGAGGCACCGGTGACCAGGCCCAGGTTGCGCGCCAGGTTGAGCAGGCCCGACACCAGCCCGCGCCGGTCCGGCACCAGCCCCGACAGCGCCGCGGTGTTGTTGGCGGCCTGGAACAGCGCGTAGCCCGCGGTGGCGACGCAGAGGGGGGCGACGTAGCCGGCCACGCCGGGCAGCGCCAGTGCCAGGGCCGCGGTCCCCGCCAGCATGACGGCCAGCCCCAGCACGGCCGCCGGCCGGGTTCCCAGCCGGTCCACCAGCCGCCCCGCCGGGATGCCGGCGAGCGCGGCGGCCGCCGGCCCCGCGGACAGCGCGAGCCCGACCGAAGCGGCGCTGAGCCCCAGGGCGTGCGAGAGGTGGAATGGCCCCACCACCAGCGCGGCCATCACCACCGCCGAGACCAGCAGCGCCGTGGCGAGGCTGGCCCACAGCCGGTCCGCGCGCATCATCGCCGGCCGCAGCAGCGGTGCCGGCGCCTGCGCCTCCACGCGCAGGAACAGCCAGGCGCCGAGCGCGGCCGCAACCAGCAGGGGCCACCATCCCGTCATCGCCAGCGCGTAGCAGGCGAGGCTCGCGGCGAGCACGACCGTTCCGCGCAGGTCGAATGCTGGCCTCGCCGCCATCGCCAGCGCGTAGCAGGCGAGGCTCGCGGCCAGCACGACCGTTCCGCGCAGGTCGAATGCCGGCCTCGCCGCCGGCCGGTCGGCGGGCAGGGCGCGCCAGACCAGCACCAGCGCGGCCAGGCCCAGCGGCAGCATGGCCAGGAACATCGCCCGCCACCCCAGCCAGGCCAGCAGCGCGCCGCCCAGCGTCGGGCCGGCCGCGGTGCCGAGCGAGGACATGGTGCCCAGCAGCCCCATCGCCCGGCCGGTTGCCGCCTTCGGCACCGCGGCCCCGACCATCGCCAGCGACAGCGCCATCATCGCCGCCGCCCCCACCCCCTGCACCGCGCGCGCCGCCAGCAGCAGCGGCAGCGACGGTGCCAGGGCCGCGAGCGCCGCGCCCAGGCAGAACGCCGCGATGCCGGCCAGCAGCAGCCGGCGCTGCCCGGCGATGTCGCCGAGCCGCCCGGCCCCGACCACCAGCGCGGTCGTGGCCAGCAGGTAGGCGAGGAGCACCCATTGCACGGCCGCGAACGGCGCGGCGAACGCCACCGCCAGGCCCGGCAGCGCGACGTTGGGCATGCTGTTGCCGAGCGAGGCCAGCAGCATGGCCAGCGCCAGCCCCGCCATTGCGCCGCCCGTCCGGGTCCGTTCCATCTGCATCTCCGCTGCTTTCGTGGAGCCGGCAGGTGGGGCGCGCCTGGCACGGCGGAACGCGCACGGATTGCACGCTTAACCTGCGTACGGCGCCATGCCATGCTTGCCGCATGGCGCCCGATCTCAACCTGCTGCTGACGCTCGACGTTCTGCTGGCCGAGGGCAGCGTGGCCGGCGCGGCACGACGGCTGCGGCTGAGCCCGTCGGCGATGAGCCGCGCGCTGGCCCGGCTGCGCGATGCCACCGGCGACCCGCTGCTGGTTCGCGCCGGCCGCGGCCTGGTGCCGACGCCCCGCGCCGAGGCGTTGCGCGGCGAGGTGCGCGGCCTGGTGGAGCAGGCGCAGGCAGCGCAACGCCGCGGCGCCCGACCTGGTCGCCGCGCCTATCGCGCACGTTCACGCTGCGCACCAGCGACGGCTTCGCCGAGGCGGTGGCCTCGCCCTGGTCGTGCCCGCATTGCGGCCGAGGCGCCCGGCTACGTGCGGCCAGGCCATGCCCAAGACCGACAAGGATGGGGCGCTGCTGCGCGACGGCACGGTCGATCTGGAAACCGGGGTGGTGCCTGCACCACCGGCCCTGGAGTTGCGCACGGCGAAGCTGTTCCGCGACCCTTCATCGGCGTCGTCCGGCCCGGCCATGCGCTGGCGGCCGGCCCGGTCGATGCCGAACGCTACGCCGGCTGCGGGCATGTCATGGTCTCGCGCCGCGGCCTCGCCGAGGGGCCGATCGACGCCGCCCTGCGGCCGCGCACGCGCCGGGTCGTCGCCATCGTCGGCGGCTTCGCGGCGGCGCTCGCGCTCGCCCGCGGGACCGACCTGGTGGCCAGCGTGCCGGAGCGCCACACGGCCGCGCTGCGCGGCGGGCTGCATGGCTTCGACCTGCCGGTGGCGCTGGCGCCGATCACGCTGTCCCTCATCTGGCACCCGCGGCTCGACGCCGATCCGGCGCATCGCTGGCTGCGCGCGCATGTCCGCGCCGCCTGCGCCCGGCTTGACGCAGATTCGCCCCGGCGGTGACGTGCCGGAACAGCCGGCGGCCGGCGCGGCAATGCTGCTGCGAAATCGCCGGGATGCGCGAAATTTTATTGCGCAAAAATGTCGTCACGCGCAATGACACTGCGTGTCGCCAAGTGGGGCTGGCCCGTGCCAATCACTTAACCGATATTCGGTTAATCGTCGCTATTGCATTGCACAATCACGGTTTTGCGCGCGCAAAGCTTGCCTGTCGCCGGAGGCGTCGCTAGTTCTGCCGACAGGATCGGCGCAATACGCAAGGGAGGCGAACCTCATGGCGCAGGCGGCGGACGGGAAGAAGCGCGGCAAGGGCAGGCTGAGCAACGAGCCGGAAGGCCTTGGCCGCGACGAACTGCTCCGGGCCTATCGCGACATGCTATTGATCCGAAGGTTCGAGGAAAAGGCCGGCCAGCTCTACGGCATGGGGCTGATCGGCGGGTTCTGCCACCTCTATATCGGCCAGGAGGCCGTGGTGGTGGGCATCCAGATGGCGCTGAAGGACGGCGACCAGGTGATCACCTCCTATCGCGACCACGGCCACATGCTGGCCACCGGCATGGAGGCGCGCGGGGTGATGGCGGAGCTGACCGGGCGGGAGGGCGGGTATTCCCACGGCAAGGGCGGCTCCATGCACATGTTCAGCAAGGAGAAGAACTTCTTCGGCGGGCACGGCATCGTGGGCGCGCAGGTTAGCCTGGGCACCGGGCTTGCCTTCTCCAACGCGTTCCGTGGCAACGACAATGTCTGCGTGACCTATTTCGGCGACGGGGCGTCGAACCAGGGCCAGGTGTTCGAAAGCTTCAACCTCGCCGCCCTGCTCAAGCTGCCCTGCATCTACGTCATCGAGAACAACAAATACGGCATGGGCACGTCGGTCGACCGCGCCACCGCCAGCCACGACCTCTCGAAGAACGGTGCCCCCTGGGGCATCGCCAGCGCCCAGGTCGACGGCATGGACGTGGAGGCGGTGAAGCGCGCCGCCGACATCGCGGTGGCCCATTGCCGCGCCGGCAAGGGCCCGTACCTGATGGAGGTGAAGACCTACCGCTATCGCGGCCATTCGATGTCCGATCCCGGGCGCTACCGCACGCGCGAGGAGATCCAGAAGATGCGCAGCGAGCGCGACTGCATCGAGGGCGCGCGACACAAGCTGGCCGCCCTGGACGTGGACGAGGCCGAGATCAAGCGGATCGACGACGAGGTGAAGGCGATCGTGCAGGATTCCGCCGATTTCGCCCAGGAAAGCCCGGAGCCGCCCGAGTCCGAGCTGTGGACCGACGTGCTGGTAGAGGGCTGAGCAGATGGCGACCCAGATCCTGATGCCCGCCCTGTCGCCGACCATGACCGAGGGGAAGCTGGCGCGCTGGCTGAAGGCGGTCGGCGACGACGTCAAGGCCGGCGACGTGATTGCCGAGATCGAGACCGCCAAGGCCACGATGGAGGTCGAGGCGGTGGATGAGGGCGTGCTGTCCGCCATCCTGGTGCCGGAAGGCACCGAGGGGGTGGCGGTGAACACCCCCATTGCCGAGCTTGGCGGTGATTCCGCGCCGGCAGCCAAGGCCGCGCCGGCACCGGCGCCCAGGGTGACGCCCGCCGCCGCACCTGCCGCCGCCCCGCCGCCGGCGGCCGCTCCCGCCGCCCCGGAGAAGGACTGGGGCGCCGCCGCCCCGATCACCGTGCGCGAGGCGCTGCGCGACGCCATGGCCGCGGAGATGCGCGCCAACGCCGACGTGTTCCTGCTGGGCGAGGAGGTCGCGCAGTACCAGGGCGCCTACAAGATCAGCCAGGGCCTGCTGGAGGAGTTCGGCGCGCGGCGGGTGATCGACACGCCGATCACCGAGCACGGCTTCGCCGGCATGGCGGTCGGTGCCGCCATGAACGGCCTGCGCCCGATCGTCGAGTTCATGACCTTCAACTTCGCCATGCAGGCGATGGACCAGATCATCAACTCGGCGGCCAAGACGCTCTACATGTCCGGCGGCCAGATGGGCTGCCCGATCGTCTTCCGCGGGCCGAACGGGGCGGCCAGCCGCGTCGCCGCGCAGCACAGCCAGTGCTACGCCAGCTGGTATGCCCATTGCCCCGGCCTGAAGGTCGTCGCCCCCTGGTCCTCGGCCGACGCAAAGGGCCTGCTGCGGGCCGCCATCCGCGACCCCAACCCGATCGTGTTCCTGGAGAACGAGATCCTCTACGGCCAGAGCTTCGACTGCCCGACCGACGCGGATTTCGTGCTGCCGATCGGCAAGGCCAAGATCGAGCGCGCGGGCACCGACGTCACCATCGTTGCGTTCAGCATCATGGTCGGCGTGGCGATGAAGGCGGCCGAGGCGCTGGCCGAGCAGGGGATCAGCGCCGAGGTGATCAACCTGCGCACGCTGCGCCCGCTCGACACCGCGACGATCGTGGAGAGCGTGAAGAAGACGAGCCGCATCGTCACCGTCGAGGAGGGCTGGCCCTATGCCGGCATCGGCGCCGAGGTGAACATGCAGATCATCGAGCACTGCTTCGACTGGCTCGACGCGCCGCCGGTGCGGGTGCACGGCAAGGACGTGCCGTTGCCCTACGCGGCCAATCTCGAGAAGCTCGCGCTGCCGCAGCCCGACTGGGTGGTCGACGCGGCGAAGAAGCTGTTCTGAGCGCCCAGAGAATACGAGACGACGGGGGAACGAACGATGGCCACCAACATCCTGATGCCGGCGCTGAGCCCGACCATGACCGAGGGCACGCTGGCCCGCTGGCTCAAGAAGGAGGGCGACACGGTCAAGGCCGGCGACGTGATCGCCGAGATCGAGACCGACAAGGCGACGATGGAAGTGGAAGCCGTGGATGAGGGCGTGCTGGGCAGGATCCTGGTCGCCGACGGCACCGAGGGCGTGAAGGTGAATGCGCCGATCGCGGTGCTGGTGGATGCCGGCGAGGCGGTGCCCGCCGCCGGCGCCGCGCCGGCGCCCGCGAAGGCCCCGGCCCCTGCCGCCGCCGCACCCACAACGGTGGCCTCCGCCCCCGCGCCCCAGGCGCCCGTCTCCGCCATCCACGCGCCCGGCGAGCGCGTGTTCGCCTCGCCGCTGGCCCGCCGCATGGCGAAGCAGGCCGGGCTCGACCTGTCCGGGCTGCATGGCAGCGGCCCGAACGGGCGGATCGTCCGCGCCGACATCGAGGCCGCGGTCGCCGGTGGCGCCAGGCCGGCCGCGGCCGCCCCCGCCGCGACACCCGCGCCGGCCCCCGCAGCCGCCCCGGCGCCGAAGCCGGCCGCGCCGATCGCGGCACCCCATCGCCTCGTGCCGCACAGCACGATGCGCAAGGTGATCGCCCGCCGCCTGTCCGAGTCCAAGGCGACGATCCCGCATTTCTACGTCACCATGGACATCGAGATCGACGCGCTGCTGAAGCTGCGTGCCGAGCTCAACGCAAAGTCGCCGAAGGATGGCGACGGCGCCTTCAAGCTTTCGGTGAACGACCTCGTCATCAAGGCGGTGGCGTTGACGCTGAAGCGCGTGCCGAAGGTCAATGCCTCCTGGACCGACGAGAACCTGGTGCTGTTCGACGACGTGGACATCTCGGTTGCCGTCTCGATCCCCGACGGGCTGATCACGCCGATCGTGCGCCGCGCCGACCAGAAGGGGCTCGCGGCCATCAGCAACGAGATGAAGGACCTCGCGGCGCGGGCCAAGTCCGGCAAGCTGAAGCCGGAGGAATTCCAGGGTGGCGGCTTCTCCATCTCGAACATGGGCATGTATGGCGTGTCCGACTTCTCGGCCATCATCAACCCGCCGCAGGCCGCCATCCTCGCCGTCTCGGCCGGGCTGCAGCGGCCGGTGGTGAAGAACGGCGCGCTCGCGGTCGCCACCGTCATGACCTGCACGCTCAGCGTCGATCACCGCGTGGTCGATGGCGCGCTCGGCGCCGAGTGGATGGCCGAGTTCAAGCGCATCATGGAGGATCCCCTCAGCCTGATGCTGTAACGGGCCTGATGCCGTGACCGTCACCTTCCGCGATGCCGTGCCGGGCGACGAGGGCCGCGTGGCCTGGTTCGTCCGCGCCCTCGCCGACTACGAGAAGCTGCTGCACGAGGCGCAGGCGACCGAGGCCGATTTCGCCCGCGCCCTGTTCGGCAGCCCGCCGCGCTGCCACGCGCTGTTCGCCGAGCGCGACGGGCAGGCGGTCGGGTTCGCGCTGTGGTTCTACAATTTCTCCACCTTCGCCGGCCGCCACGGCCTGTATGTGGAGGACGTGTTCGTGCTGCCCGCGCATCGCGGCGGCGGCATCGGCAAGTCCATCTTCCGCGAACTCGCCCGCCGCGCCGTGGCACAGGGCTGCGTGCGGATGGAATGGTCGGTGCTGGACTGGAACGCCCCGGCCGTCGGCTTCTACCGCAGCATCGGGGCGCGCGGCATGGACGAGTGGACGGTGCAGCGGCTGACGGGTGACGCCCTGCAGGCTCTGGCTCAGACAGGAAGTTGAACAAGGAGGGAGACGAGAAGAAGCTTCCTCGCTGTCTCGCTGCCTCCTTGTTCGACTTGCCTTCCTTGCGGATACTTAGGAGCGGAAGCAATGGCCGATCAATCCTTCGACCTGATCATCATCGGCGGCGGCCCCGGCGGCTACGTCGCCGCGGTGCGGGCCGCGCAGCTCGGCATGAAGACCGCGGTGGTCGAGCGCGAGAACATGGGCGGCATCTGCCTCAACTGGGGCTGCATCCCCACCAAGGCCCTGCTGCGCTGAGATCAACCATCTGCTGCACAACCTGAAGGACTATGGCTTCGCCGCCGACAACATCCGCTTCGACCTCGACGCGATCGTGAAACGCTCGCGCAAGGTGGCCAAGCAGCTTTCCTCGGGCGTGTCCTTCCTGATGAAGAAGCACAAGGTGACGGTGGTGGACGGCCATGGCGCGCTCGCCGGGAAGGGCACCGTCGCCGTCACCAAGGATGGGAAGCCAGTGGCCACGCTGAAGGCGCCGCACATCATCCTGGCCACCGGCGCGCGGGCGCGGCAGCTGCCGGGGATGGAGGCGGACGGGAAGCTGGTCTGGTCCTATCGCGACGCGCTGGTGCCCACGAGCATGCCGAAATCGCTGCTGGTGATCGGCTCGGGGGCCATCGGCATCGAGTTCGCGTCCTTCTTCGGCAATCTCGGCGCGCAGGTGACGGTGGTGGAGGTCATGGACCGCGTGCTGCCGGTGGAGGACGAGGAGATTTCCGCCTTCGCCCGCAAGGCGTTCGAGAAGCAGGGCATGAAGATCATCACCTCGGCCGCGGTGAAGGGGATGAAGAAGGGTGCGGACAGCGTCACCGTCACGGTGGAGGCCGGCGGCAAGGCGCAGGACATCACGGTGGACCGCGTGATCTCCGCCGTCGGCATCGTCGGCAACGTGGAGAATCTCGGCCTCGAAGGCACCAAGGTGAAGGTGGACCGCACGCACGTGGTCATCGACGAGTGGTTCAACACCGGCGAGCCCGGCGTCTACGCCATCGGCGACATCGCCGGCCCGCCCTGGCTCGCCCACAAGGCCATGCACGAGGGCGTGGTCTGCGTGGAGAAGATCGCCGGCCTGAAGGACGTCCATCCGGTGGACTGGGCCAACGTGCCCGGCTGCACCTATTGCCGCCCGCAGGTCGCCGTGGGCATGACCGAGGCCAAGGCCCGCGCCGCCGGCCACGAGGTCAAGGTCGGGCGCTTCCCGTTCATCGGCAACGGCAAGGCCATCGCCATGGGCGAGCCCGAGGGCCTGGTGAAGACGGTGTTCGACGCCAAGACGGGCGAGCTGCTCGGCGCCCACATGGTCGGCGCCGAGGTGACCGAGATGATCCAGGGCTACACCATCGCGCGCACCCTGGAGACGACGGAAGCGGACCTGATGCACACCATCTTCCCGCATCCCACCATCTCGGAAACCATGCACGAGGCCGTGCTTGACGCGTACGGCAAGGTTCTCCACATCTGAGCCATGTCCAGCACCCGCATCGTCATTGACCATCGGGCCGCGCGCCACCCAGAGAAAGCGCACCGTCCCGACAATCCGATCCAGCGCAAGCCGGACTGGATCCGGGTGAAGGCGCCCAACCACCCGGTGTACCACGAGACGCGCAAGCTGATGCGCGACAACGGGCTGGTGACGGTGTGCGAGGAAGCCGCCTGCCCGAATATCGGCGAGTGCTGGTCGCAGCGCCACGCGACCATGATGATCATGGGCGACACCTGCACGCGCGCCTGCTCGTTCTGCAACGTCCGCACCGGCCACCCCGACCCGCTCGATGCGACCGAGCCCGGCCGGGTGGCGGGCGCGGTGGCGAAGCTGGGGCTGCGGCATGTGGTGATCACCTCGGTCGATCGCGACGACCTCGCCGATGGCGGCGCGGCCCATTTCGCTGCCGTCATCCGCGCCATCCGTGCGGCGGCGCCGGAGACCACGATCGAGGTGCTGACGCCCGACTTCCTGCGCAAGCCCGGCGGCGTGGAGACCGTGGCCGAGGCGCGGCCGGACGTGTTCAACCACAACCTGGAGACGGTGCCGCGGCTGTATCCGTCGATCCGGCCGGGCGCCCGCTACTACCAGTCGCTGCGGCTGCTCGACCGGGTCAAGCAGATCGACCGCACGATCTTCACCAAGTCCGGCCTGATGGTCGGCCTGGGGGAGGGCAGGGCCGAGATCATGCAGGTGATGGACGATCTGCGCATCGCCGACGTCGATTTCCTCACCATCGGCCAGTACCTCCAGCCCACCGTGAAGCACGCCGCGGTGGCCGAGTTCGTCACGCCGGACCAGTTCGCCGACTACGCGGCACTCGCCCGCGCCAAGGGCTTCCTGCTGGTCTCGGCCACCCCGCTCACCCGCAGCTCCTACCATGCCGATGCCGATTTCGCCCGGCTGAAGGCGGCCCGCGCCGCCGCCGCCTGACATGCCCACCCATGCGGAATCGCGGGCCGTCGCCTACAGCCCGGCCCAGCTGTTCGACCTGGTGGCCGATGTCGGGCGCTATCCCGAGTTCCTGCCGTGGTGCGTCGGCGCCCGCATCCGCAGCCGCAGCGAGGCGGAGCTGGTGGCCGACCTCACCATCGGGTTCGGGCCGTTCCGCGAAAGCTTCACCAGCCGCGTCGCACTCGACCGGCCGGGTTCGATCAGGGTGCGCTACGAGAACGGCCCCTTCCGCTACCTTAACAATCACTGGACCTTCGGACCCGACCCGAAGGGCTGCAAGGTGGATTTCTTCGTCGATTTCGAGTTCCGCAGCCGGATTTTGCAGGCGGCGATCGGCGTGGTGTTCCACGAGGCGGTGCGCCGGATGGTGAACGCCTTCCTCGCCCGGGCCCACACCGTCTACGGCGCCCCCGCCGCCGCCCCGCTGCCTGCCGGCCCGCGCGCGGCCGCGCGGTAGCGGCCCGCCGGGCCGCGCGGCACCATTGCGCGCCTGGCTGCGGCGTGCCATGAAAAAATGCGAATGAGACGCATTCAGATGTTTCCGAGGTCCCCATGCGACTTGCCCTGCCGCGCCGCGCCGCCGTCCTCGGCCTGGCTTCCCTCGCCGCCGCCCCGGCCCGCGCGCAGGCCGACGGCATCACCGTCTACAACGCCCAGCACGCGAGCCTGACCAAGGCCTGGGCCGAGGGGTTCACGAAGGAGACCGGCATCAAGGTGGTGCTGCGCAACGGCGGCGACACCGAGCTCGGCAACCAGATCATCCAGGAGGGCGGTGCCTCGCCGGCCGACGTGTTCCTGACCGAGAATTCGCCCGCCATGGCGCTGGTGGAGCAGGCGAAGCTGTTCGCGCCGCTGGCGCCGGAGACGCTGGCGCTGGTGCCGGCCGAGTTCCGCCCTTCCTCCGGCAACTGGATCGGGATTGCCGCGCGCAGCACGGTGTTCGTCTACGCCAAGGCGAAGTTCACGCCGGCGCAGCTGCCGAACTCGCTGCTCGACCTGGCCGACCCGGGGTGGAAGGGGCGCTGGGCCGCATCGCCGGCCGGGGCCGATTTCCAGGCCATCGTGAGCGCGCTGCTGGCCCTGAAGGGCGAGGCCGCGACGGCCGCCTGGCTTGCGGCCATGAAGCGGAACTTCACCGCCTTCCGCGGCAACGGCACGGTGATGAAGGCGGTCAATGCCGGGCAGGTCGATGGCGGGGTGATCTATCACTACTACTGGTTCGGCGACCAGGCGCGCACCGGCGAGAACAGCGGCAACACCGCGCTGCACTACTTCCGCCACGGCGACCCGGGAGCGTTCGTCTCGATCTCCGGCGGCGGCGTGCTTGCCTCCAGCCGCCATCGGCCCCAGGCCGAGGCGTTCGTGAAGTGGATCGCCGGCCCCGGCGGCCAGGGCATCCTGCGCACCGGCGATGCCTACGAGTACGCGGTCGCGGCGGGTGCTGCGTCGCATCCGAAGCTGGTGCCGCTGGCGGCGCTCGAGGCGCCGAAGCTCGACCCCAGCATGCTGAACAGCCGCAAGGTCACGGAATTGATGACCCAGGCCGGATTGCTGTAAGCCCTGCCGCAAGAACGGCGTCGCCGCCCGCGGCGCCGGGAGGAAGGCGACGCCCAGCCATCATGACCGCCGGACCGATGCCGCCTGCCGCTGCGCCGGCGTGGCGCCTGCCCTGGATGCAGGGCGCGGCGGTCGTGGTGTCGCTGGCCACGCTGCTGCCGCTGGGCTTCATCGCCCTGGTCACGGCGCAGACCGGCTGGGCGACCGTGGCGGGGCTGGTGTTCCGCCCGCGGGTGGGCGAGCTGCTGGCCAACACCGCGCTGCTGGTGGCGCTGACCGTGCCGGCCTGTGCCGCGGTGGCGCTGTGGCTGGCCTGGATCACCGAGCGCAGCGACCTGCGGCACGCCCAGCTGTGGTCGGCGCTGGCGGTGGCGCCGCTGGCGGTGCCGGCCTTCGTGCATTCCTACGCCTGGGTGACGGTCGCGCCCGGGTTGCATGGGCTGTGGGCGGCCGTGCTGGTCTCGGTGATCGCCTACTCGCCGTTCATGTACCTGCCGGTGGCGGCCGCCCTGCGGCGGCTCGATCCGGCGCTGGAGGACGTGGCGGCCTCGCTGGGTGACCCGCCGTGGCGGGTGTTCCTGCGCGTGGTGCTGCCGCAGCTGCGGCTTGCGCTGTGCGGCGGCGGGCTGCTGGTGGCGCTGCACCTGCTGGCCGAGTACGGGCTGTTCGTGACCATCCGCTTCGACACCTTCACCACCGCCATCTTCGACCAGTTCCAGTCGGCCTATGACGGGCCGGCGGCCAACATGCTGGCCGGAGTGCTGGTCGCCTGCTGCCTGGGCCTGCTCGGGCTGGAGGCGGCGCTGCGCGGGCGGGCGCGCTATGCCCGGCTGGGCGCCGGCGCCGCCCGCACCCTGCGGCGCCGGCGGCTGGGCCGCGCCGCCGTTGCGTGCATGGCGCTGAACCTGGCCGGGGCGGCGCTGACCCTGGGCGTGCCGTTGCTGACGCTGGGCCGATGGCTGCTGGCGGGGGGGACGGCAATCTGGCGGCTGGACGAGATCGGTGCGGCGCTGGGGCAGACCTTGCTGCTGGCCCTGCTGGGCGGTGCCGCGGCGACGCTCGCCGCGGTGCCGATGGCCTGGCTTTCGATCCGCGCGCCGGGGCGGCTGCAGCGCCTGCTGGAGGGCGGCAACTACGTGGTGGGCGCGCTGCCGGGCGTGGTGATCGCGCTGGCGCTGGTGGCGGTGACGGTGCGCATGGCACGGCCGCTGTACCAGACCGTGTTCACCATCGTCTTCGCCTATGTGCTGATGTTCCTGCCGCGCGCCATGCTCAGCCTGCGCGGCAGCATCGCCCAGGCGCCGGTGGAGCTTGAGCATGCGGCGGCAAGCCTGGGCCGCACCCCGGCGCAGGCGCTCTGGGCGGTGACGGTGCGGCTGGCGGCGCCGGGGGCGGCGGCCGGCATGGCGCTGGTGGCGCTTGGCATCACCAACGAGCTGACGGCGACGCAGATGCTGGCGCCCAACGGCACGACCACGCTCGCCACCGCCTTCTGGGCGTATAGCGGCGAGATCGACTACGCCGCGGCCGCACCCTATGCGCTGCTGATGGTGCTGCTGTCGCTGCCGCTGACCTGGCTGCTGCTGCGGCAGTCGCGGCTGGTGGCCGGGCGATGAGCCACCTGGAACTGCACGAGGTGACCCGCCGCTACGGCGCCACGCCGGCGCTGGACCGGGTGAGCCTGTCGGTGCGGGAAGGCAGCCGCACCGCCGTGGTCGGCCCCTCCGGCTCCGGCAAGACCACGCTGCTGCGGCTGGTGGCCGGGTTCGATGCGCCGGAGGCGGGGCGCATCACGCTCGCCGGCGAGGTGCTGGCGGACGGGCAGCGCGCGGTGCCGGCGCATCGCCGCGGCGTGGGCGTGGTGATGCAGGACGGGGCGCTGTTCCCGCATCTGAGCGTGGCGGAGAATGTCGGCTTCGGCATCGGCCGCGCCGTGCCGGATCGTGCCGCCCGGATCGCGGCGCTGATGGACATGGTGGGGCTGGACCGCGCGATGCTGGCGCGCCGGCCGGACGCGCTGTCGGGCGGGCAGCAGCAGCGGGTGGCGCTGGCCCGCGCGCTGGCGCGGCGGCCGCGGCTGATGCTGCTGGACGAGCCGTTCTCCGCGCTGGACACGGCGCTGCGAGCCGGCACCCGCAAGGCGGTGGGGGGTCTGCTGGCGGCGGCCGGGATCACCACCATCCTGGTCACCCACGACCAGGCGGAGGCGCTGTCCTTCGCCGACCAGGTGGCAGTGATGTCGGCCGGCCGGGTGCTGCAGTGCGGACCGCCGGAGGCGCTGTACCTGCGGCCGCGCGACGCCACGGTGGCGAGCTTCCTGGGCGACGCGGTGATCCTTCCGGCCGTGCTGCGGGGCGGCATGGCGGAGTGCGCGCTGGGCCTGGTCGCGGTGGGCGCGGCCGGGGGCGACGGCGCGGCCACGATCATGCTGCGGCCCGAGCAGATCGCGCTGGTGCCGGACGCGACGGGCTGCCCCGTCCAGGGCATCGAGTTCGGCGGCGCCGCCTGCACGGTGACGCTGGCGGTTGGCGGCGGCGCGCTTGCGCTCCGCCAGCCGGCGATCGGCCTGCCCGCGATCGGCAGCCGTGTGCGCCCGGCGATCACCGGGTCGGCGCATGTGCTGGAGCCGGGCTGACGGGCTGCGGCCGGGCCGCCGGGTCACGCCATGGCGCGGCGGACGAGGCCGACCAGGGTCGAGCCGGCCAGGTCGAGCGGCGGCAGCCGGTTCTCGCGGGCCACCTCGGCGCGGTCGAAGCTGCGGAAGAGCAGCGGCAGGCGGCCCATGCGCAGGCTGGCGCGCACCAGGCGCCACCACAGCCGGCCGGTATGGTCGGCGACCAGGGCCCGTTCCGCCGCGCTGAGCCGGGTGCAGCCGGCATAGGCGGTGTGCAGCCGGTCGAGCAGGTCGCCGAGGCGCAGCAGCGTCGCCGCGTCGGGCACCGCATCGCCGGTGGCGAGGTAGCGGATGACGAGGCCGGCGGCCTCGGCCGAGTCGGCGCCGAGATAGCGGCCATAGAGATCGGACAGCAGCCGGATGGCATTGGCGTTCAGCGCCGCCTCGAACCGCTTGGAAGCGCGGCCGGCATGCTCGCGCAGGATGGTCAGGCGCTGGGGCAGGATGGCGATTTCGCCCAGCGCGAGCAGGCGCAGGTAGAAGTCGTAGTCCTCGCAGAACTCGTAGTCCTGCCGGAGATAGACGCCGAGCCGGCGGGCGGCTTCGGCACGGAACATGACCGAGGAGTGCACGAGCGGGTTGCCGACATGCAGCATCCAGCGGAGCACCACGGGGTTGGTGTCGCCGTGGCTGCCGCGGCCGCTGTCGCGCAGGCGGTCGCGCTCGATGATGTCGGTGTCGGTGGCGACGAGGACGGAGGCGGGGTGATTGTCGAGATAGGCGACCTGGGCGGCGAGGCGGCCGGGGCGGCTGAGGTCGTCCTGGTCGAGGATGGCGACGTACTCGCCGCGGGCGGCGGCGTAGGCGCGGTTGCGGGTGCCGACGACGCCGAGGTTCCGGGTGTTGCGCAGGAGGCGGATGCGCGGATCGTTGTAGGCGCCGACCACCGTCGCGGTGTCGTCGGTGGAGGCGTCGTCGACGACCACGACCTCGAAATCGTCGAAGCCCTGGGCGAGCAGGCTGTCGATGCTTTCGCCGATGAGCTTCGCACCATTGTATGCGGCCATGAGCACCGTGACACGTGGCCGCTCCGGGGAGAACATCCCCGCAGCGTCGTCCGTCATAGCCGCGCCGCCACGCTTTCGCTCTTCGGATTCGCCATCCGCAGGCCGATTCCCGATGCCCGCCGCAACATGGGTGTGCGGCGCGAGGCGCGCAAGCGGGCAGCGGGCGCCGGGGCGGGATGACGGCGTGAAGACTTCGCAATCTCGCGCAATTGCGCCGGGGTGGCGGCTATTGACCGGTCGGCGGGCGGTTCCTAGCGTCCGGGCAGGGGTTTCCAGGGGGTCTCGATGGCGACGCACCGCTTCCGTCCGACGCGCTACCACACCGTGATCGGGACCGCCGAGCCGGTTCTGGTCGTGGGCGACGGCGACACCGTCATCGCCGACACGATCGACGCCTCGGGGCTCGATGCGCAGGAGGCACAGGCCTGGGAGCGCGGCAACCCGATGACCGGGCCGTTCTTCGTTGAGGGGGCGGAGCCGGGCGACACGCTGCTGGTGCGGATCGACCGGCTGACGCCGAGCCGGGCGACGGGCTGGACCTATTCGCCGCTGGCGACCACGGTGCTGGACCCCGCGGCGATCCGCGGACAGCCCGAGACGGCGCGGTCGGTGTGGATCATCGATCACAACGCGGGGACGGTGCGGCTGCGCGAGCCGGCGCCGGGGCTGGAGAACTTCGCCCCGCCGATCGAACCGATGATCGGCTGCTTCGGGGTGGCGCCGGCGCGCGGCCAGGCGCTGTCGACGGCGACCAGCGCGCAGAACGGCGGCAACATGGACTACCGGCTGTTCCGGCCCGGGACCACGGCATGGTTCCCGGTGTCGGTGCCGGGCGCGCTGTTCTACCTGGGCGACGGCCATGCCTGCCAGGGCGACGGGGAGATCTGCGGCACCGGGATCGAGACCTCGTTCGAGATGGAGGTGACGCTGTCGGTGCTGAAGCGGAGCATCCAGTGGCCACGCGGGGAGACGGCGGAGGACATCTTCACGGTGGGCAACGCGCGGCCGCTGGACCAGGCGCTGCAGCATGCGACGACGGAGATGCAGCGCTGGCTGGGCGAGGAGTACGGCCTGGACCTGCGGGCGGCAAGCCACCTGATGGGGCAGGTCGTCCAGTACGACGTGGGCAACGTGTTCAACCCGGCCTTCACGGTGGGGTGCCGGATCTCCAAGCGATGGCTGACGAGGCGGTAGCCCCGGGCCGCGATCCCGGGTAAACGGCGCGTCGGGCCGGGTTAGCACAGCGGTAGTGCAGCGGTTTTGTAAACCGAAGGTCGGGGGTTCGATCCCCTCACCCGGCACCGGTGCGCGCCCCGGGGCGGTGGCATGACAGCGGCGGGCGGTTGCGCCATACCTGCGGCACGAACGACCAGAGGCGCCGACATGAGCCAGACGATGACGACCGCCGCGGCGCGGCCGACGACGCATATCGCCGTGCTGCTGATCCTGAGCCTGACGCATCTGCTGAACGACCTGATCCAGTCGCTGATCCCTGCCGTCTATCCGATCATCAAGGCGTCCTACGCGCTCGATTTCGGCCAGATCGGCCTGATTACCCTCACCTTCCAGGTCGCCGGGTCGCTGCTGCAGCCGGCGGTGGGCGCCTATACCGACCGCCACCCGATGCCGTACTCGACCGTGATCGGCATGACCTTCACGCTGGCCGGCGTGGTGGGGCTCGCCATGGCGTCGAGCTACGGGCTGATCCTGCTCGCGGTGGCCAGCATCGGCATCGGGTCTTCCATCTTCCATCCGGAGGCCACGCGGATGGCGCGGTTCGCCTCCGGCGGGCGGCAGGGGCTGGCGCAGGGCATCTTCCAGGTGGGCGGGCAGGCGGGCGGGGCGCTGGGGCCGCTGCTGGCGGCGCTGGTGATCGTGCCGCTGGGGCAGGGCAGCCTGGCCTGGTTCGCCACCGCCGCGCTGCTGGCCATGGCGCTGATGGTGTGGACCGCGGGGCAGCATGTGGCGATACGCCGGATGGTCGGCGCCGTCCGCGCCGGGGCAGGGGCTGCGCCGCGCCACGCGCCGGCGACGGTGGCGGTCGGCCTCGTCGTGCTGACGCTGCTGATGTTCTCGAAGAACGCGTACGGCGAGAGCTTCCGGTCGTTCTACACCTTCTACCTGATCGACCGGTTCGGGCTGTCGGTGCAGGCCTCGCAGATGATGCTGTTCATCTTCCTGCTGGCGGCCGCCGTCGGGGCGCTGACCGGCGGCATCGTGGGCGACCGGATCGGGCGCTACCGGATCATCTGGATATCGGTGCTGGGGCCGCTGCCGCTGACCCTGCTGCTGCCGCATGTGGGGCTGGTCTGGACCGGGGTGCTGACCGTCCTGATCAACCTGATCATGGCCAGCGCCTTCGCCGCGATCATGATCTATGCGATGGAACTGGTGCCCGGCCGGGTGGGGCTGATCGGCGGGCTGTTCTACGGCCTGAATTTCGGCCTGGGCGGCATCGCGGCCGCCATCCTCGGCGGGCTCGCCGACCGGTTCGGCATCGAGGCGGTCTACCAGGCCTGCGCCTTCATGCCGCTGGCCGGGCTGCTGGCCTGGTTCCTGCCGCGCATCGACGACCGCAGCCGGGCGGGCGCACCGGCCCGGTAGGGGCGCGCGCGATCCGGTCCTATTGCTGGACCGGCGCGGGCTGCTGGCCGGCCCGCTGGGCGCGGCGGGCCTTGTTGAAGGCGACCATGTCGCGGCGGGTGATGTAGCCCTTGCTGTCGCGGTCGATGGCGGCGAAGTTGCGGACCACGACGGCGAGGCGGGCTGTGCGCGCCTGCTCGAGCGTGAGCTTTCCGTCATGGGTGGTGTTTGCCGCCGCGAAGC